>NZ_JBFRTD010000006.1:0-277794 GCF_041473955.1 Vibrio sp. 10N.222.54.E6
CCGGGGGAATCCATGTAGCCGCGTTAAGTGGTGAGCAACGCCACCACAAAACTCAATTTGGACGCCGTAAACACTGAACTAAACCCAAACCCAAAATGCCAAGCGTGGGGAATCACTCTTAAATTGTTTGTTAGCAGTTTATACTTACACCACCTGTTTTTCTTTCAGTAAGTCTAAGTTACCTTTAAGGATTGACGAGAAGTCTGTTAATCGGTGATAAATAACCGTACCGTGACTTTTCATAGATTTTGAATCAGATGGATTGCAAGCTACTAACTTTTCCAATAAATCGGATAATTCATTACAAAACTTGTCTATTTCCGAGTAATAACCATCAAAAAGGATTTTATTCTTCCTCAAAGTAGTGATGAAATGTTGAACTTCTTCAGCATCTTTGTCAGGAGAGACTCCGGATAAGCTAGACATTGAAGCGGAAGGACCATATTTAGAAATCAAGTTGATTGTACGACTCAGCACAGCTTCGATTCCCGAAAAATCGACAGCCTTTCGAACGTTTATGATTTCGTCACGGTAAGTTTTTGCTTTGCTCGCTTCAGTAGTTGCTTTGTATGCTTGCCAAATAGCTATAACACCACCAACAATAGAAAGGAATGTAGCCACATAGTTTATGTAATTTGGCATACTACCTAGCCTCTAGAATTAATAGTATTTTGTCCGCTCCAAGTGTGTGAGGCTTACCAAACCCTTCCCATACCGATAACATTGCATCGTATTTGTCCAGTGTGGGCATATGCGAATTGAGGTCTGGAATCTCTTGACCATACCTCAGTTCATCGTAGCGCTCTAAGTCGACGATAAAATATCGACAATAAGCCATATACGAGCTCTCTTCATTTCCATCAAACCCCGGAAATTTAAGCCAGTAATGTTCTTTTACTGTAGTGTCTGCGCACTTTTTGGCTGAAAAATGGATTGTTCGATACATGTCTAAAATATCAAGAACCCTGCGACACTCTTCCTTCGATAGACCTTCCCATAGATTTTCATAAATCCAGTCATAGTGCAGTTCATAACCCTCAGATATTGCCTGACGGTGCTGAGCATAGTAATCCGCTTCTTCTGGATACAGTTTTTCTAATATCAAGAACTGATTGACCAAAGCTAAACGCTCTTTTTTATCTAATTTCATTTCAACTCCAATGTTAAATACTACGAAAACTGCTAACGCCAAATTAAGGTGTGAACAACGCTAACCACCTTACTTAAACCATTGTGCCATAAACACTAAACTGACTTGAGGTGAGGGCGTCAAGCGTTGTGAATCACTCTTAAATTTATTGTTAGCTGAATTTTTCAAACTGTTTTAAAAGATTATTTCATTTATCCAGTACTTTACTACGCTCGCCTTCTGACACGAAATTTAAGAGGATGGATAGTTCGATGAAGTCTGTATGGCTTCCCCAAATATCTCAGAGTCATAGCAACTTTTTATCCAAGACAACTCCTCACCAGTGATGCTATGAAATACTTCCAGAGGCATGTAGTCACAATGTTCAGGATTGGCAAAGTTAGACGTAGAATTTAACACAAAAACGAAAAAGTCAATAAAAACAGAATCTTAAATAAACAAAGCTGTGTATAAAAACAGTTAAACTTCCAATTTATGGCGCATAAAACTGCCTTTTATCAGCCTGCGTAGTCATTTTTTAGATCAAGTAATCTTGCATAGTTAAGCATCGATTAGATTATTCGATGTACCATATAGATAGGCGCTAAATTATTAGCGTACTCGATGCTCTATCGTGAAGTCAGGTAATGACTCCCAGTTGATTGTACGCATTCCACCAGTACAACCACTGACAGAAGTCTTGTATGAATTCAAGCCAACCACATTACCTTTGTAAAAGTACACAACTTGGTGAGAGTTTGCTCCAAAAGATGTTCCACTTTGACAGTATTGGAATGCTTCGTTAAACCCTTTCATTTGACGATCTTGTGGCATACCCATAATTTCAATCACATCACGTTTACTCATACCGTAGTCAATTAACACTGTTTGACCATCGAGCGATTCACAACCAGATAGAGCTAAGCTTGAAAGAATGGCCGTCGATAAAATTAGTTTGTTCACTATTTAGTGTCCTTGGAAGAAAGCAGGCACTTGAACACTGCTCAATTGTTGAAAGTGGCGCTAATTCTCACCCACCTACCAAGGAAAATAACAACAAATAAATTTAGTCGTGACAGTAAGATGCAGTAAAACAAATCCACTCTATAGCTCTGCGTTTTGAATTGTGCTTAGCTCGCGGCCTCATATCCTTATTCACCAATGCTCTGTGGTTGTGGCTTAGTGCCATCACATCGTCAGCTAACGCCAGCATAACACGTTTGCTACCATGCAGATTAAGCTCAATTTACCACTGAACACGGTAAACTCAAAGAAACCTAGAATGCCGAATGTGGCAAATCGTGTTGATGCATTTGTTATATTCACTTTGCAACGAATTATCACTCGAAATCAAAGCCCACCGAGGAACTTCCAGTCTCTACTAAATCTAAACCTTTAAAATTAGCTCCTGCGCCATGCTCTTCCTCCCAATTACAACCGAATTCAATTCCGAAACGAGGAATATCCATAGTACTATCACCTTTGATATGAACCGCTACAATCCCACAAAGTTTTGAAAGATCTTTATGCGTTGAAATTTGAGGAACGATATCATCAGGTTTTTCATCAATCAGGCTATCGATTACTAAATCACGCATATACCAATATTGTTCAACAAAAGACTCAAGCGATTTATTCAGTACACCTAGCGCATTTTTTTCAATCCAACTCACTACATCAAAAAACTCTTCTGTTGATAAGTCTTTATCGCAACAAAAGTGGATTGTACCATCTGATTTTTCAGGACTTGAGATACTTCCATATGCACCGTTTCGTATTTGTAAACCAGCAAAGCCAGTGACTTTTTTCGATGTGTATTTAAAAAACTCATCAGTGGTAGTTTCTGGGAATTTACATTCCTTTACGTCAAACACTGTACCCTCCTTTGTGAATATAACAGTTCTTAGACAGAAAAATTCTGTATTTAATATAGAATTTTTCTATCTAGTTTCTTATGCCATCAATTGTACTAAATTTAGTTCATCCATAACAGTGACTTATGATGTGTACATTGAAATTCAACAAGCAAATATAGAAACTTTCTATCTAGCATGATTCACATTAAAATCATCAGGTTATGTACATAGAAACAGTATCTAACACCATGCAAATCTAGCGTTCTTCCAGAGCAAATTAGCCCCTATAAATCCAATGCTTGACCCTATACGGTAAGGTGTTTATATTGTCGCCCGCCCAACGGGGCACATCCTAAAATGCACACCGGCCATCCTGCCATCATTCGTGTATTTATATTGATGTTGTGAACTTCCATGCTAACGAAACTTCGTCCTTTTACTCGTGAATCGGGTGCGCTTATGCATCTTTCGGTTCCTATTATTTTGACTCAAATAGCGACCCAAGCGATGGGATTTGTCGATACGACAATGGCTGGCCAAGTAAGCCCTGCCGATCTCGCCGCTATTGCACTGGGTACTAGCCTTTGGATTCCTGTGTTGCTGCTACTTCGTGGCGTGATTATGGCGCTAACGCCTGTAGTCGCTTACCACCGCGGCGCACGTGACTTTCAAAGTATCTCTGTTGAGTTCTTCCAAATGGTTTGGTTGGCATTAATTGCTAGCGTCTTGCTCATCGCTTACTTAGTGAGTGCGAAACCGATCTTAGAGTGGATTGGGGTTGCCTCTGAGATCATTCCAATTGGTAGCGACTATGCGTTTGCCCTAGCCTTCGGTGTGCCGGGTATTGCCCTGTTTTACACCTTGAATGGCTTTTGTGAGGGTATGAACAACACCAAAGTACCGATGATCATTTCGGTGGTTGGTTTGTTGGTGAATATTCCGGTCAACTACGTGCTTATCTACGGCAAGTTTGGCTTCCCTGAAATGGGGGCTGTGGGCTGTGGCTGGGCGACTAGCTTAGTGTATTGGCTAATGTCGGGAATGCTGTATTCCTACATTAAAGGTCATCACCACTACAAAACCATCATCAACTTTTCAGATGCAAAGCCAAAAGCAAAAGAGATGCTTCACCTTCTAAGATTAGGTTTACCTATCGGCATGAACATCGCGGTGTGCGGCAGTATCTTTGCGGTTATCGCGTTGATGATTGGTCGTATTGGTGCAGAGAACGTGGCAGCCGCGCAAATTGCACTTAACATTTCGAGCCTGACTTACGTGATTCCGATGAGTATTTCGTTTGGTATTACGATTCGTGTTGGTCACGCTTTGGGTGAGAAAGACGAACTAGGCGCAATTGAGCGCAGTAAAGTCGGTATCTTAGTTGCAGCGTTAATTTCCTTGCTTTCGGTTGCGATGTTCCTGTTGTTCCCAGAGTGGATCATCAGGCTTTACACTACCGATCCTGCGATAAGCGCAACGGCAGCGGTATTGTTGACCTTTACTGCTATGTATCAATTCAGTGATGCTCTGCAAACCTCTGCTAACGGCGCATTACGTGGCTATAAAGATACTAAGATCCCGATGATGTTAGCCATCGCTTCATACTGGGGCTTAGCATTACCACTGGGCATGGTGCTCGGGCTAACAGACCACATTGTTCCAGCAATGGGTGAAGAAGGATTTTGGATTGGTATTCTTACGGGTTTAAGTATCTCTGCTACGCTGATGTTAGTTCGCTTGCGATTCGTGATTAAGAAGCGCGATTTACTGCCTTCAATTAACGCAGCAATTCGCTAATACTGCTTTAGTAAGCGAATACCGCACCGGAAAGTAAATACAAAAAAGCGCGTTACTGCCACTAGGCAGCAACGCGCTTTTTCTATTTAAATTGAGCTGTATTTATCTGTTTATCGCCAAATATGAGCCAGCAGCAATCATTATTCCACCAGCACTTTGATTTAATCTTCTATGCGCGCGTGGCGTTTTTAGCAAACCTGCCATTCTACCCGCGCCTACAGCGATAAGCATTAAACCGGACATTAGAGCAACAGATGCTAAACCAGAAACCAAGACAATATCTTGTGAGCGCAGAACTGTCAGATCAATGAAAGTCGGCAAGAACGAAATATAAAACAGAATCACTTTAGGGTTTGAAGCTGAAATCAAAAAGCCTTGCGCGAAACTCGCGAGTTCGGATTTCTGGCTCTGTTTGGCAGCGAGTTCAGCTGAGCCTTGCACTTCAGGTAAGCTCTTAAACATCTTATAGCCTAAGTAAATCAAATAAGCTGCACCAACGTAGCGAATCACCTCAAACGCAATCGACCAATTCTCGGCAATGGTCGCTAGGCCGAAGCAGGCGAGCGTAAGATAAATAAGGTCACTGCAAATCATACCTAACGAAAGCGTGATGCACTTGCGCCATCCATGAACCATACCACGAGCCAAAATCGCAAATACGCCAGGTCCCGGAGTAATACCAAATATAAACATGGCAATAAAGAATGTAACTGCGCCTTCTAGTGACATCTGCCGTCCCTCAAATATCATTCAACATTATAAGTTTTGAACGTATCACGGAGCTCCGATTCGGGTAAAGAACGTTTTTAACTAAAAACGATTCACACAACTCATGTTTTGAATAAGTGTCACACGTAATTTCCCCACTACGCCTAAGCCTAGCCTAGCCTTAACCCCAGACATAAACTTCAACTTAAACCAATCACCAAATTGTTTTTCGTTAAGACACAAAAAAGGCGAACCTAGAGGCCCGCCTTCGAAACAATGATCGAAAATCAACGTAACAAGATTAATTCAATATTGGTGACAACAACTCAGGGTTTACGACTATATTTCTCACACCGTGGGCGTGATCTTCGTTAAAGTCATTGCCTTCACACCAGCTACCTACTGTCGCGATATTTACTTTCGCGACTTGTGGACGAACGCTCCATGTTACTTGGAAGGGCGAACCTTGTTCATTATAACCAGGGCCTGTTGTAGAACCTGCGTATTGAATCGCTGAGCCAGTATCTTGTGGAATGTTGGTTGCTTGGTGCAAACCATCCACTTTAGAGTGTTTCGCCAATGCTTCGAAATCGAGTGCTTTGTCGTCATTCACTAATACGTAAACTTGGGTTTCTACACGCAGTTGCGGGTTGGTAATTGCATCGTTAAAACAAGCGCCCAGTGTTTCACCCGGTTCAACTTGTGCTGTCGAGTACACATAATGCACTTCGATGGTGTCACCTGAATGCAAAGAGCCATGAGCGCTCGGACAAACCTTGCCCTCAAATGGTTTCAGCTCAGCTGAACTCAACTTGCCTGTGTATTTAAATCCACTCTGGAATCCCTTACCATCACCGTTGCCAGCGTATTGAGTAAACTCACCGCCTTTATGCTCAGCGTTCTTATGGAAGTGAATATTACATAAGTTCATTGCTGTTGAATCAGGGGCATCCGAAAACAGTCTGGTATTTGTTCCTTCTAATGAACCCAAATCTCGTGGGGCTTGCGGGCCAAAACCTTGCCCTTGGGTGTTTTCAGAAAGCTTAGCTCTTTGTTCTGCGATAACACCATCTGAGACAGACTCATGGTTCACATCAGATGCATTTGCTTGAGCAGATAACATCACCATCGCGACGCTTAAAAACACACTCTTGTTGTTCATATTTCTTCCCTAGAATATTGATACCTAAACCGAACCTAACAGCAAACATCTTACTATGCTCACAAGTGAATATAAGGGTTGTCTTTGTAAGATTAGATTTCATTGCTTACTTTGGGATGAGTATTAGAACCCTAGATGTATAGAACAAGTCAAACACAGTAAATACGGCGACTCCCTTCCAGAACGAGTAATTTCCTACTTTGTTGACTGTCCCCTGACTGAGCGGCTTGATAAGCGATCAATGCATATAAAATGCAACGACGACAAGGTTTGTAAGATCAAAAAGACGAACCACTTGGCTCGCCTTCACGTCTCATTCTATCTATTAGGTTAGTGTTCTTGGTTAACGGTTTAACCATTACCAGTGGCAAATATCCCAAACGTCATGACGTTCAATGCGTCTGTCACGCCTTCTAGAGATTTAATCACTTTCTTAGTCGGCTCATTGTTAAGTAATAGGTAACTTCCAAGCCCTTTTTCATTATCGGTCTCGACTTGATCTTCGGTCGCTTGTTTAACGGTTACTTGAGATGTGCTTTCTTGCGTAGCATTAGCTTGAGGAGCTCCAACTGATTCAGCTTGCGTCTTGCCGCTTATATTTGAGTCTTTAACTAAATCCGCATTTATCTCATCAGTAGACTCAGCAATGACATTTAGATCCGTATCTTCTTCGACAGTGTTCGACAAAGTGTTTTCGTTGGTCAGTGTCTTCTCTTCGATTTGCTCATTACTCGTTGTGGAGCAAGCGGTTAAAAAAAACAGGCTAACGATGAATGTGAGTAAGTGTCTCACCATAATGATAAACATAACCTCAATAAAGCATTGTTCGATTGTATTTTGTTTGGCTGACGACATCCAGTGATAAGCGGAGTAAACACAAAAAGTCGCGTTCTTGAAGAGTAAACAAAAGCGTACAGGTTTAGTGCCTAAGACTAATAATTCGAGAGCTCAATCAGGTTGCCATCAGGATCACGAATATAAACAGAGACAATTTTCCCTATTGCACCTGTTCGTGGTACGGGCCCTTCTTCTATCGCGACTCCTTGCGATTTGATATGTTCGACAACTTGAGCCATTGGTGTATTGGTAACAAAGCAGAGGTCTGCACTACCGACCTGCACACGCCTTGCCTTCGGCTCGAACTCGCTACCGCTGAGGTGTAAATTGATCTTCTGCGTCCCAAATGACAACGCCAACCTGCCCTCGCCAAATTCGATAGGCTTCATTCCAAGTACCCGTTGGTAAAAATCGACCGTAACTTGTAAATCTTTCACGGTTAATACCAAATGATCTAAATGACTGATTTCCGTCATTACTTGCCTGTAATTGAGAGTGATAAGGGCTTATTGGCGGTGACTAGGCACAGTTAGGTGAACAATGTCATTCGACAACCCACATAACTCATAACAGAAATGTAGGTTGGAATTACTGAACTTAGCCTTCGCGCTTACTGAGCGTGTAGGAAACTACACTATCATCACCAATCTTGAACACCCAAACATTCTCGCCATCCACAAACTGAAATTGATTGGCTGATTCAGTCGGTTTTAACTTCCCAATAAATTCAGACAATGCTGGCTCGTTGATAACGAAGCTTCCTTCTGAAGTATTCGCATCCAAATCATTTTTCACTTCAATCTTCACGGTAGATTTAGGCAGAATGTCGGGTAACCATCCCCTGTCAAACAATCGCTCTTGTTTGGCTTGCGCATAAGTCGAGTACTCATCGCTGACCACATCTGAACAGCCAGACATTGAAACCAAAGCCGAAAATAAGACAGAGAGTAAAACGTTAATTTTCATTTAATTACCATAACTTGAAAGCTGGAGTGTGAAATCATGCGTTGCCATACAACCTCATTTCCATTCACAAAATCCATTTTATAAATCAACCGTAATCATCATTCAAATTAATTGACTTTATTTACATACAGCCAGTGCTAGATAATATTCAGACCAAAGACGCCTTTTACATCGAACAGTACCTTTTGCGTCCTTTCCCTAGAGACTTCGCTACCATTTCGCAAAATATCGATGAGCTGCGCTTTATCATCCAGTAACTCAGCTCTTCTTTCACGAATAGGACGAAGCATCTCTTGCAGGCACTCTTCCAACACTTTCTTAGTTTGTCCATCGCCTAGCCCACCTCTTTGGTAATGCTCTTTTAGTTGACTGACATAGTTAGCGTCTGTGTGAAAAGCATCAAGATAAGTGAACACGATATTGCCTTCTACCTTGCCTGGCTCTTCAATTCGTAGATGATTTGGATCGGTATACATGGATTTGACTGCAGCTCTGATCTCTTTCTCTGTTGCACCCAAATTAATGGCGTTGCCCATCGATTTAGACATCTTACTTTTACCATCAGTACTAGGCAGACGAGATGCATTACTGAGAAGCGGCCTGCATTCATTCAAGATTGGTTTGCCAGCGAGCGAATTCACTTTCCTTACTATCTCATTGGTTTGTTCTAACATCGGCAGTTGATCATCGCCAACAGGCACTAAAGTCGCGTTAAAAGCAGTAATGTCTGCCGCCTGTGAGATGGGATAAGTGAGGAAGCCTGCTGGAATTGAACGTCCAAACTCTTTGTTCTGAATTTCGCTTTTGACTGTTGGATTCCGTTCTAAGCGAGCGATAGAAACAAGATTGCTGTAGAACATGGTGAGCTCAGCTAACACCGGCAGCTGTGATTGCAGACAAATCGTGGTCTTGGTCGGGTCGATACCCACCGCAAGATAGTCAGCGACTACATTGAGAATGTTGGAAGAAACCTTCGAAGGATTATGGGCGTTGTCGGTAAGCCCTTGCATGTCAGCGACCAATATCGTTTGGTCGTGAATATGCTGCAAAGAGACTCTTTGTTTAAGTGAACCGACGTAATGACCCAAATGTAAAGGCCCAGTTGCTCTATCGCCAGTCAGAATAATTTCAGGCTTGTTGGTATTGTTCTTACTGCCAATATTATTGCTGTCGGTATGGCTGTTTGAGTTGGTATTCATGGTGTATCTCCAAGTTAAAAAGGCTACTGGAGATAAAAAGAGGCGACATTTTTGATGACATTCTTAGCTACCGTCCAGCAGCTAAAGAATGTAAGTATTCCGTGCTGCTCTATTGAGAGCACCACCAAAAGAAAATTGAAGTTGAAGTTGAAGTTGAAGCAGAATTAAATTTCATGGTTAAAACCTATCAACAATACAGACGAGCGACAACTGTTATTTACGCGCACCAAGAAAATAGGTCTTAAGATTAACAGGTTATAGGCTTAATCTTTACTGGAACACAGTTCAGTGATTCGGTCACACATGGCTTGGTTAACTGTGAAGTGGGTGTTGAGGAACGCTAGTTGGGCAAGTGCCGATTCAGCCGTGCGCTCGTAACCTTGGGTAAAGGTTGGTAGCAATTGAGCAAACTTAGGAAAGCGTGCTTCTAGCCTTCTATCCGACATAAATTCATCAACGAATTCAGGCTCAGAATGCTCAGTTTGATCCACAAGATCGATCAAACGATCAAGAGCGTAAGATTGAACAAAGCGAGAGCCAGAAAGCTTCTCGCCGCGATTATATCGGCTCATGCCCACATAAAGATTGGTCAGTGCTTCACCGATGATCCATTCTTGAGAGTTTGCGTGTGCCTCGCCTTTTGCTGGTGGAACACAACACTGAGTATCAAATTCAGGTTGCTGCCAAACAATGCGCCCTTTAGCAAATGGGATATGCGCTAACTCGTGGGATTCAAACACCGCAAATTCGCAAAAGATTCCGTCAGCGTACAGGACTTTATAGCCATCGACGGTATTTCTCACCGCGTAGTCGATTGGGTGAATGTCTGAGAGCCAATGCAAGCTGTCTAAGAAATACTGCTTATGCCCCGTTTGTACTATCGCGAAAAAATCGACATCTGAATACTGATCAAGTCGTTCTGTTTCAATACCTACCGAGCCCAATCCCAGTAAAGCATGAGCCTTACCCGATGCTTCCAAAGACTCCCCAATCGCATCTAAACGCTGTAGTAATTTTTCTGGTGTGTTTATATGTCTTGTCTGTATCACTTTGTCCGTCTGCATTGCTCAATCCCTATCAAGTTGAATGCCACTCAACCTAACTGATAGTTAGAACATCTAAGAAGCCTAATTTATAAAATATGTGTTTGAGATAACGATCTGCGTAACTTATTGCTTCGTTTCAACTCATCAATCATCCGTCTTTCTATCCAATTTACACCGATGACTTAGCTAAATAAGCTGCCATTTCTTGCTCTGGCACCATGCCTCCGCCAGTCGCCCACACAAGATGCGTTGCATTCGCTAGCGTCGATTCATCAATTTGTAGACGAGCAAGGTATTCGCTATTTCGCTCAACATGAACCGCACCTGGCATGCCTGCGAGTGCTGAAGGTTCAAGTTGAATACCCTCTGCTTGGTTCAGTTCGCCTAGCAATTGATACATGCGTTCATCGGTTAATGTGTAATAACCATCAAGCAAGCGCTCCATCGCGCGACCCACGAAACCTGAAGCCCGACCCACCGCCAAACCGTCTGCGGCGGTGAGGTTATCGATACCCAGATCTTGCACCGCAATCTCATCATGCAAACCGGTATGAACACCGAGCAACATACAAGGCGAATGGGTTGGCTCAGCAAAAATACAGTGTACATGGTCACCAAAAGCCATCTTCATGCCAAATGCCACACCACCGGGGCCGCCACCGACTCCACATGGCAAGTAAACGAACAGTGGATGGTCTTCATCGACCAGAATCTGCTGCTGTTCAAACTGTTGCTTTAGTCTTTGCCCCGCCACCGAGTAGCCAAGGAACAGGGTTTGTGAGTTTTCATCATCAATGAAAAAACATCGAGGATCTTGTGCGGCTTCTTTGCGTCCTTGTTCTACTGCAACGCCATAATCTTGCTGATATTCGACCACATTGACACCATGCTCACGCAGTTTGTTTTTCTTCCACGCTCTCGCATCAGCAGACATGTGAACCGACACTGTAAAGCCTAACTTGGCACTCATTATGCCAATCGACATGCCTAAGTTACCCGTAGACCCTACCGCAATACTGTATTGTTTAAAGAAGTCACGAAATTCAGGTTCGAGTAACTTACTGTAGTCATCGCTCTCACACAGTAACCCAGCTTCAATGGCAAGCTTCTCGGCATGCGTTAGTACTTCATAGATACCACCGCGCGCTTTGATTGAACCTGAAATCGGTAAATGGCTGTCTTTCTTCATCATCAAACGCCCTTTTATTGGCTGCTGATAATGAGCTTCTAATGCTAACTTCATTGCAGGGATATCGATAAGCTCAGATTCGATGATGCCATTGGTGACTTGTGTTTCAGGGAATGCCTTCGCCAGATAAGAGGCAAACCTTTGTAATCGCAGGCTTGCATCTTGAATGTCCTCTTCGCTTAACCCCACATAAGGTAAACCCTGTTCTAACGTCGTGATGTTTGGGTTAAACCAACTCACTTCTTCTAACGCTATAAGTTGTTTTAACAACGGGAAATCGTTGGTGAGCTTCTCTATATTTAATTCACTTTTTGGGTTCAAATCAGTCATGGGTGACCTTCTCTGGTATAGCGCCATCATCTCTGGTACACAGCAATCTGCGCTCTTACAAACATTTGGTTTTGAGCTTATTAAAACGGTATTTATTTAATTATTCAATGACCTGTAATTAACTAGGCTTACTTTGCTCGATACGTCTTACGACTTAATTGCTGACCACTGTCTTGATGTACTCACTAGGCGATAAACCAAATTTTCCTTTAAAGCGCTGACTAAAACGTCCTTCCGATTGGTAACCGCAAGACTGGGCCAACATCGCCACATTCTGCTGTCCGTTTTGCATCAGATAAAGTGCGTGACTCAACCGAACTTCAGCCAACACCTCACGATATTGCATACCTTCCAGTTTGAGCTTTCGGATAAGCGTGGCGCGACTCATCGCAAAGCGCTCTGCTACCGACTCTAACGGATGTTTCTCGTCCGGTGAATGCGAAAGGTAGTGGCTAAGTTTCTGGCTAAACGAAACGTTTGAGCTAATAAACAATCGATGCAACACGCCCTTCTCGGCTAATTGCTGATACAAACCCTGCAACCAAAATTGTTGGGTTTGTTCACTCATGCTCTGACGATCAAACGAAAACAACGCATTGAGAGAATCTTGCAAACCTCGATCTGCCTCCACGGTGGGTAAATCCAGTTCAATTGCTCGATCCTCACTCAGATCGAGCATTGCTTGCGTCGGTTGGAAATGAAAACTGAATACACGCGAAAGGAAACGCCCTTTGTGGGGCATGTTCTCAAAACTCAATGACGCTGATGCCTCACACAACAGCAGCTCAGAATGTGAGAGTTCTGCCGCTGAGTCTTTCCAAAACAGGCGCTTACTGCCTGTAATGATCTGAATAATACTAGGGGATAGAATCCTCACATTACGCAGTTTTTGTAACTGCTCTGCACGAAAGATCGTCACTTGATATTGATTCATCTCATCCCCTTATTTGCTTATTTGCTTATTTGCTTATTATGTACGTGTATAAGCTTTTAACGTACATAAGCTATTAGCGTGTATAAGTTGCCGTCAGTTTCGCTTTGTCTAAAGCCATGCTGTTCAACGTGAATCCAACCACTGCCGACGGCGTGTTTTCGTCTAGGTTAAGTTTGTCCGTTGGTAATGCCCAAACCGTGAATTGATAACGGTGCATACCATCTTTTTCTGGAGGACAAGCGCCACCGAAACCTACCGTTCCATAATCGATTCGGCCTTCTTTGCCACCCACTTTAGAGATATCGACACCGCGAGGTAGGTCGCTCACTGTTGCTGGAATATCAAACGCGACCCAGTGCCAGAAACCACTTTCAGTCGGAGCGTCTGGATCATAAGCCGTGACTGCAAAGCTTTTGGTTCCTGCTGGAGCATCTTTCCACATCAATTGTGGTGATAGGTTACCGCCGTCACAACCCCAACTTGAGTATTCAAAGGTCTTCGCCATTGGGTGACCTTCTTGAATATCGTTGCTGATTAATTCGAACGCTTGAGCAGAGCCTGCCGCCAAAATACTAATTGCTAATACTGATTTGATGATGAGTTTCATGATAGTTCCTCTTATTAGGTATGAGTCCAGTATAGTTCCCTCCACACGCCCAGTGATGACAATAAGTACACAATTATCTAATTTAACCCAAACAAATGATACTTACTGTATTTTTACTTTATTATTTAAAAGCATGACCCACTCGACAATTTGTTGTTAAAAGAACACTTGTTGACATTCAGGTTACAAATCGCATCCAAAACTCTTTAGACTCTCCCCACGACTTTTAACGAGAATGATTGGATGCGCAGGTTTACCTTAGCCCTTGGCTTGATCTTTTGGCTCCCAACTCTAGCCAATGCCCAAAGTTTGCAAGACAAGTGGCAAACCCTGTATCAACTGAGCTGGCAATCATCCCCAATCCTAGTCTCTCAACAAGAGTTGGCTCAGTATCCGAAAGTTCTGCTTCATGAACGTAGCCGCTATCCTGATTTCAACCAATTCAGTTGGGACGACATCGCAGCGTTAGCGTCAATACAAGATCACTGCCGAGCGATTGAAAGCAATAACCCTTCATTAGATGATGCCATCGAGTTTGAGCTCGCTTTGTGTCAGCAACAAGCATTGGATTCCATTTGGTTTGCAGCACACTCCAAACGACACCCTGCAGGTGGCAGTTTTGCTGATCGTTATTTAGCCGCTTACCCAGATGTGACCGAGCAGATACGCCCATTTTTGAGTCTTACCAACCCGCAGCACCCTTTATATAACCAGCTAGAAAACCTAAGTGCACAAGGCAGAGAAGCACTGCTCAGTGGATACCGAGCTTGGCAACAGGACGATGTGCTTTGGTTAAGTGGCGAACAAGGCTGGAAAGCCATTCCCTTAAATGTTTGGCAACCTATTGCAGAGCGGCAAGAGGTGTCTTTGACGGGTGAAACCTGCACTTTTCGTTACAGCAACGTGTGCTTAAGCGAGCCTAGCAATGACAATCTGATCATGAAAACGTTGATCTTTACATTGCTGTTAACGTTGATTTCCGGCCTAGGTAGAGTCTTATACCTAAGAACAAAACAACGAAAAGAGAGGCAGTTCATTTTACAGCTTCTTACTCATGAACTGCGCACGCCAATTACTAGCCTAGGTCTAACCGTCGAAATGTTCAGAAACCGCTACGACGATTTTCCCGATGAGATCCAAGGGGCAGTTTGGCGTTTAATTTCAGACTATCAAAGGCTTTCTCAGCTCACCGAAAACAGCAAAGTGTATCTAAGTTCGGATCAGTCGGAGCCTTTGTTGAAGCAAAACGCATCATTGGAAGAGTGGCTCGACCATGTCTGCGAAAAGCACAATATTGCTTATCAATGTGAAGCAAGAGATGTTGAACTTAACCTGCCTTATTACTGGCTGACCATCTGTCTTGATAACTTAATCAAGAATGCTAAGCAGCATGGACAAGGTAAGGTTTTAGTTAAGATCTCCCTTTCAGATAAACTGAGAATAGAAGTACAAGATGAGGGTCACTTCCCCTCTTTGATACAACGACTTATTTCAAGAACAACACGGTGCGCCAATCACAAACAAGATAATATGGGCATTGGCCTGACTATTGTCGAACACTTGATGAAACAAGCGAATGGCCGTCTCATCATTCTCCGTAATCCAACTCGATGTATTTTGGAAATCGCTTATGAACACCCTACTGCTGATTGAAGACGACCAACTGCTTGGGCAAGGCCTCGTCAGCTTCTTTGAGTCCAATGGTTATCAATGCCTTTGGGTGCAAGATGCTCAGAGTGCCGGTAAGCTGTGGTTACGAGCCGATCTCGTGGTGCTTGATCGACAACTTGAAGACGGCGACAGCTTGCGACACTTGCCTAATTGGTTACTGATCAAAGCGCTACCTGTGATAGTGTTGACCGCCAAAGTTGAAGTTCAACAACGTGTTGAAGGTTTAATGGCAGGTGCCAAGGATTACGTGACTAAGCCATTTTCGAATGATGAATTGCTTGCTAGAGTCATTACGCAGCTTCGGCCGTTAGGTGTTAGCCATTTAGATTACGCAAATATCCAAATCAACTTGTCGGAACGGATCGCTTATCTGGATGAAAGCCCAATCACGTTGAAACCTAAAGAGTTTCAGCTATTAGTTTTGTTTGTTCAAAACCAAGGGCGCGTGTTCCACCGAGATGAGTTATTGAATAAAATCTGGGGTTATCAAGCCTTCCCAAGCACAAGAACCGTTGATAACCACATACTGCGTTTACGTCAAAAGCTACCAACGCTGAAACTAGAAACGCATCGTGGGGTTGGTTATCGTTTGGTTGGGGAATCACAATGAAAGTAAGCTTATTAACAACACTGTTCTGCACATTACCCTTTACAATGCCCTTTGCGTGTAATGCGGCTTGGTTTACAGACACGCCATTGCAACACACCTATCAATCACTGCTCGATGATCAACCGCAAGTGGCATGGCAAGAACTGCAAATCGCGCTTGATCAGGCAGAGCTTAATAGCCAACTTTGGCTACCCGTTAAACAAGAGATCCTGAGTCGGACTCAATGTGGAAGCACTCTTGAACAAAGTGCTACACCCAACAACCACATTCAAGTTAGCTTTATCAAGCGCCACGGTCTTTCATCACAAGGCTATCAGATCAAAGTGTCTGCGGAGCAACTCAACGAAGTGTTAGAAGATCAAACACAACGTATTTCTCTGGTCTCGCCTGATGGAAAAGTGGTTATCGAAGGACAACTCAATTCTGATGTCGAATATCAAGAGATTGAAACCAGTGAGATGCTCATCAAACCGGAATCGGGTGTTTATCAGTTAACGATAGGTTCGAACAACTACCCTATTATTGTTGCTTTAGACGACAACAAGCGATGGCTAACACTCGAAAGCAAACTCAACGACCCTCACATTGTGGTAACACCGCCTGAGATAATCGACAGCTGCCCAGACGCCAATGTCAGTTGGCAGTGGTTTGACGAAAACTACGATATGCTAGGTTTCAAGGTGCCAATCAAAACAACGCAAGCATCTCTTCCTACAGAAAGCCCAACCGGATCTGAAGCTAAACACTTGAGTGCATCGGTTGAAATGTTTGAATACCAAGGTGCGATTGAAATCCAATATGTACAGCGTGTCGCGATGCCTTTCTAAGTTAAGCTCGCTATACAATGGCATTAAACACCGAAGGGAAAAAATAGAGACATATAGGTGACAAAATACCAACGCGATTTGGGTGTAATGACCGTACTTACCCTTTACGGAATCTAGATATGGTCAACGTTCGTCATCAACTTAATTTTACGTCTTTTGCTATTGCAGCTCTATTCACGACTTGTGCGCTCTCGGCAAACGCACAAGATAATCAAGTCACTCTTATCAGCAATAGCCACACCAACAACATTAACGCCAGCAATATAGTGTCGATTTCAACAAAAACATTAGCGATAGATTGGAATGGCTTAAGTGTGAATAGCGCTGCTTTGACCGTTGATCGTCAACCTCAAAAAGTTACTCACCTAGTCATAGACTCAAAAACCAAGGCATCTTGGACACTCATGCCGAGTGGAATCAATGTTGAAGCTGAGTTGAAGGAACATAATCTTCTTGTCCAATTCACCTTACCTGAAAACACACAAGTAAAACGAAACCAACCCATTGAACTCGTTTGGTTTGACCTAGCAGAACAACAAACTCAGACTCTATTTCTGCCCTTTAGTGAGGGTATGCGCGTTCCTACCAACAATAAGCAGTGGGCCAATTACCTAGTCGACAACCATTCTGGAAGCAACACCACTCAAGACTTAAAAATGCCTTTTTGGACGGTACAACAGAACGATCAATTCATCAGTTATCAGATGATTACCCCAACCAACAACCAATTGTTCTTTTCTGATGTATCGTCGGATACGTCCTCTGATGAGAAGACCAAGATTGATATGAGCGCTTCACACCAATTTACAACGCTGAATCAATCACGGCCTTTTACGGTTCGGATAACACTTGGAGACTCTTGGTTAGATGGTGCTAAACAATACCGTGATTGGCGTATTGAGAATGGTCTCTCTGAATCGTTTGTCGAAAAGCAAAAGCGTAACCCAGATGTAAATAAGCTAATCGGCGCAAGCCACGTCTACTTGTTTGGTAAAGATGCTTTAAGTATCCAAGATGTGAGAGACTGGTGGGGATTAAAAGCCTGGTATCTCGAAGACTCTCAATTAAACATTTCAAGTGAAGCGAAGCGTGAGTTATCCCCTCTGTCTAAAGGCAAAGATTGGTTTAGCCAGTATCACAAACAACTGTTGTTGGACTCTATTAACCAGTCATTACAAAGCTTGTATCCTGTTGCAACGCCAACACTGCCTGATAACACCATAAAAGCTCAACACACCGCTGCTCAGAGCAAGAAAAGCTGGTTGATTAAGCATGCCTCTTCTTATCTCAATGCACCGGATACTTGGGGACAAGCCTTGTCATCAGGCATGGTCAACAATCTAAACAAAGCGGGCTTGAATAAGCTTTGGTTAGGTTTTGATAACTGGATGCCAGCATTCTATCAACCGAATGCAGTAGAACTGGCTAAGCAATCTGGTTATCTGGTTGGAACCTATGACTCCTACAACACAGCCATCCCTGCGAAGCTCAATGACAACTGGCTAACCGCCCAATTACCAAAACCGATGCGTGAAAGTTGTGCGATTGAAATGGCGGATGGCAGCCTAAAAAAAGGGTTTCGAGGAAACGGTTTTTACTTGAACCCGAATTGCCATTTGGATTATGTAAAACAGCGCGCCGTAGACATCATGCGTTTTGGTCACTTCAATAGCCTGTTCCTAGATGTTGATGCGACTGCGATGGCGCGTGAGGACTACAGCGATAATAGCAGTGAGACGGATATGCTTTCTGCCTTCAATAACCGAATGCAGTGGTTAAGCGATCAACCCGATTTGGTGCTTGGTTCTGAAGATGGTAATAGCCTGACGACAAAAGGCATCGCTTTTGCACACGGCTTAGAAACGGTCGGCTTTGGTTGGTCAGACAAAGAGATGAAAGAAGACCTACAATCACCTTATTACTTGGGTCGTTGGTATCCAGACCATAAACCTGACTTTTTCTTCAAGTCAGCTAAGGTCAAAGAACCCTACAAGTCATTGCTGTTTTCGCCTCAATATCGAATTCCGCTTTACCAAGCCGTTTTCCATGATGAAGTAATCAATACGCACCATTGGCACTCAGACAGCCTTAAGTTCACTAATGTACAAGCAGAAAGAGACTTAACCGCCATGTTGTACAACACACCACCGATGGTTCACTTGACCAGAGATGAAGCTTTATCAAGTTCAAGTCCAAGGATCAAAGCACTCAAACACTATCAAGATGGCTTTGAACCGATGCACGAACAGTTATGGGATAAACAGTTAGTCGATTTCGACTGGTTAGACAAAAGCGGCGAAGTTCAACAAACCGAGTTCAGTGACGGGAGTAAGATCATTGCCAACTTCTCTAACAAGGCATTTCGTTACAACGGTATCGATATTGCTGCCCTATCGGTCAAAGCTATATTGGCGAATGGGCAAGTCGTCGACTGGCAGCCCAATCATAGTTAGCTTCGATACGGTTTAGACAAAAACGAATAATAGGAAGCTTAAGCACTTATTTAACCGCTAATGTTCAGCCCGTTACTTGTGCTTCCTATTTTGAAAAGCAGTCAGTAGATAGTCGATAAAGACCTTCTTACGTTTCGGCATCAACTGTCTGTCTGCATACACTAGGCTTACTGAAACTTCTGGCATCTCATATTCAGGTAACAAGCGAATCAGCTTACCTGTCTTGAAGTGTTCCCGACAAATGAATTCAGGAAGCACCGCCAAGCCGAGCCCATCCACACACGCTGTTAGACATGCCGTGATGGTATTCACCCGCAACTGACACGGTAGATCGATCAAAATCGACTCACCGCCTTCTAATTGCAAATGCCACTTAGGTAGACGTGCCGCCTTGTTCACGACCTCAATCATCCTAAATGGAGGCTTAAGGTCATCGGGTGAAGAGATTTCACCGAACTGTTCTAAATACTCAGGGCTGGCTACCAATACACGCTTCGATGTTGTGAGGTAACGAGAAACCAAGCTCGAGTCCACTAGCTCACCAATTTGTGCGTAAAGATCGATCCCCTCCGCAATGATGTCGACTTCTCGATTCGACAGTTCTAAGTTCAAAGTCACGTTTGGGTGCTCTTTTAGGAAACTGTGGATGTATGTGGCTAATACTTGATGCCCCAATTCGACAGGCAACACAACATTCAACTGCCCTCGGATCAAATCCTGATTGGCAGAAACCTCTAACTCAGCTTGGTTCATGATCTCTTGCATCTGCATGCTCGACTGATAAAAGCGCTCACCCTCTGGCGTTAAAACTAAACTTCGTGTCGAACGAGTGATCAACCTCACACCTAGGTGCTGTTCCAGCTCGTCTAGCTTTCGGCTGACGGTCGACTTGGTCATGTTCAATGCTTCAGCTGCGTGCGTGAAACTCCCACAATCAACAACTTGTGTAAAAACAGTCACAGCATTTAAGTCCATCGTACTTCTCCCAAAGCCCTATTAGTAAGATTCATGCAACAGTGTTTCCCTTTTTTCCTATCTTATCAATCAATCGAATTCATTTACAATTCGTTACATCTAAATAAAAACAAAATGAGAAATAAAAAATGACAGAGAACAACAACGCTTCGCAATCAGTAAGCACAAAAAAACGTAAAAAAGCCCCGCTTATTGCTACTGCGATCATGCTGTCATTAGGCTTAGCTGGCGCTGGATATTGGTATGGCTATGGCCAGTACTTCGAGTCAACCGACAATGCCTACCTACAAGGCGACATCACTAATATAAGCCCGAAGGTGTCGGGTTATATTGTTAAGTCTTACGTGAGTGATAACCAATCGGTTAAACAAGGTGACTTGTTGGTTCAAATTGATGATCGTGATTACCAATCTGCACTTGCTCAGGCGAATGCGCATTTAAGCGTCGTTCAATCAAGCGTACACAACCTTATCGCTCAACAAACGTTACAACGTAGCCAAATAAATCAAGCTGAGAGCCGTGTTGATTCCGCACAAGCTGAATACGAGCGTGCAATCCAACAAGTCGTGCGTTCTCGTAGCTTATTAAAGCGTAACTATGCTTCGCAAGATGAAGTCGACAGCATGGTCGCACAACAAAAAGTCACCCAAGCAGAACTTGAAGAAGCAAAAGCAAACCTTGTCGCAAGTAATGATCAACTAATCGTGATTGCGAGTGAAATCGAACAAGCAAACGCATCCGTGACTGAAGCTCAAGCACAAAGAGATCAAGCACAACTTAACCTTGATTACACCAAGGTCTACGCGCCAGCGGATGGCGTGATTGGTAAACGTAGCGTCCGTGAAGGCTTGCTGATTCAAGCAGGCGCGCCATTGATGAGTTTGGTACCAAACAACCAAGTGTGGATTGAAGCTAACTTCAAAGAAACTCAATTAAGCGGTATTCATAAAGGCCAAACCGTAGAAGTCGAACTGGATGCCTTTCCGGGTCAACCACTTGAAGGCGTGGTAGACAGCTTCTCCCCTGCGACTGGCGCTAAGTTTGCGCTCCTACCACCAGAAAACGCGACCGGTAACTTCACTAAAATCGTTCAGCGTGTACCGGTGAAAATTACGATTCCAGATCAGCAAGAGTTGAAAGGTCGACTGCTCCCTGGTTTGTCTGTGGTAGCGACCATCGATAAACGAGGCTAGACCATGAGTAACACTGGTGTTGTCACCCAAACAAATGATGATGACGAGGTTTCGAGACGCCATTGGATCGCCCTTTTTGGCGGCTTAATCGGCGCGTTTATGGCGATCTTGGATATTCAGATCACCAACTCGTCTCTCAAAGACATTCAAGGTGCGCTGTCTGCCACCTTGGATGAAAGCTCGTGGATCTCTACGTCTTACCTAGTCGCAGAGATGATCGCTATCCCACTCAGTGGTTGGCTTTCTAAAGCGTTCGGTAAACGCCGTTATATCACGTGGACGACGGCCATCTTCACCATTTCATCTTTGCTGTGTTCATTCTCTTGGAATATGACCTCAATGATCGTGTTCCGAGCGATGCAAGGTTTTAGTGGTGGCGCTTTAATCCCGCTTGCTTTCTCGCTAGTGATTCAGCTTTTGCCTGTCAACAAGCGTGCCGTGGGTATGGCATTGTTCGGCGTAACGGCGACGTTTGCTCCGTCTATTGGCCCAACGTTTGGTGGCTGGTTAACAGAGAACTTCTCGTGGCACTATATTTTCTACATCAATATTCCGCCCGCTCTACTCGTGATCACCATGATCCGATATGGCTTAGACGATGAAAAGCTCGACCTTGGCACGCTGAAAAAAGCGGACTGGTTTGGTATCGCGACCATGGCGTTAGGGCTCGGTTGTTTGGAAGTCGTGCTAGAGGAAGGTAACCGTGAAGAGTGGTTCAGTTCGAGCTTCATCATAGGCTTGAGTATTGTGTCTGCAGTGAGCTTAGTTTACTTCGTGATAAACGAACTCCAACACAAAAAGCCATTGGTGAATTTGCGGCTATTGCGGGATGGGCAATTTGCTATGTCTTGTATCGCCTATTTGATTCTAGGGATGGCATTGCTCGGCTCTATCTATGTGCTGCCAATGTATCTCACTCAAATTCAGCAATACAATGCGATGGAGATTGGTGAAGTCTTGATGTGGATGGGTTTCCCACAGTTGTTGATATTCCCAATCGTTCCTAAGCTGACGCAAATCATTAAGCCTAAGTACTTAGTGACCTTTGGTTTCGCGATGTTTGGCTTCAGTTGTTACGTGAATACACATATGACGATTGATTTTGGTGGCCAACAGTTGATCTTGTCCATGGTTCTGCGCGCTATCGGTAGCCCGTTTATTATGGTTCCGCTGTCTTTGGTTGCGATGAAAAACATCAGCAAAATGGACACGCCTGACGCTTCGACCTTAACCAACGTAATGCGAAACCTAGGGGGTGCTTTTAGTATCGCGATTATTGCTACGTTGTTAGATAACAAAACGCGCGAGCATTTGGCGCATATCAAAGAGTCGCTGCCTTCAGTTAGCCAATTGGGTTGGCAAACGCTCAAAGATCAACAAGCGTTCTTTATTCAATCAGGAAGTGATGCCGCAACGGCGATGCAACAAGCGCAAGCTAGCCTACTTGGCACAATGCAACGTGACGCTGCCATTATGGCTTACAACGATGTGTTCTTAATGATGACGGCGTTCTTGGCTCTAGCTGCAGTATTGATTCTAAATATGCGTGATTAGCGCTAGAGTTTTGTTTAATAAAGCTTCAAGAAAAGAACAACATTTCGAATAAAAACTCGAACAATAAAACAGAGAGGTTAGCTTACCGGCTTGCCTCTTTTTTATTTCTAAAACACGTATAACCCAACGAAAATCAGGTAAAAGTAACCTGCGTTTGAAGTCTTTCATAAATGTTATCGAATACTCCTTAATTACCAATAGTTTATTGAGTGTTTGTCTGTGATATTGGCACCTTGACAATGTGCAACTTGACACCTAAATTAAAAATAACATTTGGTATTGAGGAAAATGGATTTGACCTTACCACCTGACCTACGAGTTTTAATTGTCGACGACTCCAAGAGTGCAACTATTCTTATAAAGCAGCAACTCTCGAGCTTGGGCATTGCACATGATTGCATCTTTATTGCGACCGACTATCGACAAGCAATTAAAGCGGTCGAGACTCACTCTTTTCATGTACTCCTCATCGATTACCACCTAGAGCAATTCTTCACGGGCTTTGAACTTTTGGGTATTCTGTATCGAAATAGGCTCATCGACCATACGGTTGCGACAATTTTACTCTCTGGAGATATGCGTCAAGAAACGGTATTAACTGCCCTGTCAGGCGAGGCACACCATTTCGTTTCTAAACCGATTCATACTCAGAGGTTAGGTAAAAAGATCCAAAGTGCTGTGTCCATCTCGAAGAAGCTGACACAACTGAACGAGTTATATCCGATCACCAGTCAGGATAAATTGGCTCAAGCATTAGCGGTCTCGCCTAATGGCACTAGCGTTCAATTCGAAGCGACACTGATTGAACATTTAATTTCAGGTAAGAATTGGCAATTGCTCTCTAGCGTCATTAACAACTCGAAAACCAACATGCACCCGACAAAACTGGTTGCTGAAGCTCTGATTCTCGACAGTTTAGGCAAACAGGATCTAGCCATAGATAAGCTCCACAACTTTCTGATCGCGCAGCCACTCTCATTGAGCGTCATTGATTGCTTAAGCTGTATCTACGAAAAACATAAGATGCTGCTTCCTGCTCTGAAATTAGCGATTCGTGCATTTGAGATGACACCAAGTATCAGCCATCGTGCAATCAGGGCGATTGACTTGGCTGAGAACGCAGACAACACACGTATGATCATAAAGTTAGGTGAGATGTATGCGACCCATATTTCAGCTGCTGACATTGATGTCATTCACTCCATTTGTGCGCACTTTAATTCGTTAAAAGCGACTTATCAGCGCGAGACGCAACTAAAGTACAAACGTATTTTGCTTGAGCACGCCAACCAATTCACCGAATTAGTAAACCTGAAACTTCCGGTAAAACAACAGCAGCAGGTTTTAGCCAGCCTTGCCCTGTTTCAGAGCAGTATCTTGCTGATCGAAAATAGCCCTCAGGTTGCCCACAAAAAAGTGATTAGAGCTTCAACGCTGTTAGCGAATAATTTCCACAGCCAACCAACTTACTTGCTCGCTCAACTATTACCACTGCTCGTCCATTTTGGGGAGTACTCTCTTTATCACTTAGCAGTGGAATGTCTAAAATCTCGTGGAGAAGCAGTAAACCACAAACTTGAGTCCAAAAATGTCGACCCTTCAACTTGTATAAACATTGAAAACTTTGGGTCAATACAGGAATTAAAAGACTATATTCACAGTTACCCATATTCAGTTGCCGCCAAACTTGACTATATATATGCCGTTCATAAAGCTCATATAGATGAAAAACTTAGCGACGACTATTTAAGAGAAATTTTACAGTTAGAACTTCCTCCAAAATGGAATCAATGGATTAGTGATTCATTAAGATCTGGTTTTTCGAGTAAGCCGCCTAGCCCATTTTCAACATACAGCCAACAGGAGTCTATATGCTAGATATCGATGCCTTAAATGCCTACTTAGATAATGACAGAGAAATAATCTTCGCTGTATTGTCTGTGTATCAAGAAGACCATGGCAATTCATTAGAAGAGATACAAGAACTGGTACAGCAACAAGATTGGGGCAAGCTTCATTTTATCGTACATACATTAAAAGGCATATTAGCCAGCTTCGGCGAAGAAACAGCTACAGCGGCCTTAGAAAGAGTCGAGCAAAACACATCCAATAAACTAGCACCTCAAACGGATGACCTTTCGGTTATCTACAGCGAAGTAAAAATCATCAATCAACAAATCGATGATGTGCTCAGCACTTATTAGTCGATAGAACTAAGAGTTACGTGGTGAAACTTAGTAGCCAAAGGAGTTGAGGTATTTGGAAACATTGAACCTCGACTCTTGTCATTTTCTCTCTCAATGATATAGCTAATCCACGCCTATAAATTCATGGTATTTATCTAGATAAGCTCAAACATAGCAACACTTTATAGACCTCCTACATACATGTCTTGAACAAAAAACCGTCACACTCGATGGGATGCAAAATAGTTAAATATTTGTAGATTTTTTTGTGACATAAACATACGAAATTGCATTTTATTTATTGGTAAAGAAGAAACTGTTACCTACACTTAAATGAAACCAAGTGTTATTCACCTGGTGACATAATAATAAAATAAATAAAACGTTCAGTCGGCTAGATAAGGACAAGGAAATGAACAATGACAATTTTGCTGCGTTTCAGGGGCTCACGAATGAAACTCCCATTAAAGAATCATTTTCAACTGCTACAGAACCTTATGCTCACTATCTAAAGGATATCGTGGGCATTGATCTGTTATCGCGTGAAGATGAATTGTATTACGCAAAGTTGAATCGTGCGGGTGACAAACATGCACGTGACATCATGATCGAATCGAATCTACGCCTCGTTGTAAAAATCGCAAAAAGTTATCTAAAACGCAAAGGCAACAACTTCACACTGCTCGACCTTATCGAAGAAGGGAATATTGGCTTAATCAAGGCCATCGATAAGTACGATCCAGAACCCGGCTATCGTTTTTCCACTTATGCTGTGTGGTGGATTCGCGAAAATATTGAAGCGGCCTTAATGAATAAAGGTCGTACCGTTCGCTTACCTGCTCATGTGTGTAAAGAAATTAATAGCCTTGCATCAAAGAAGCTCGATGTAAGCAAAAAAATGCGCAAAGAAATCTCGATCTCAGAATTATCGAATAGCTCAGGCGTAAAAGCTGAACGTGTCGATCAACTGGTTGCGTTAAGCGGGTTTATTGACGTAACAACGACGGTTGGTATCAGCCACGCACCACTTGTACTTGAACAGTGCGAAAGTGAATACATCCCCGATCCTCAACAAGACTGTGAAGACCAATCATTTACACATGCGCTAGAGCAGATCATAAACACACTGCCACCTAAATTGCAGAAGGTTCTTATTCACCGTTTTGGTTTCTTCGACAACAAGGTGAAAACACTGTCTGAGGTTGGACAAATGTTGGATGTGAATGTCTCTAATGAGCGAGTTAGACAGATGCAGAAAGAAGCGGTCGAGAGGATTCAAAAACGACTGAAATTTGATGGTTGGGTCTAAGTCGCACCTGTATAGAATTAGGTGAAAATAACGGTCAGTAAAAACTGTAACGTTAAGTAAAGAAAGAACCTTAAGGGTGAGCCTCAAAGCTTGCCCTTTTTGTTTGCCTACTTTCTTAGCAAACTTGAGTCATCATAAGCGCTCAAAACAAGCAATCATAGTCAGCGAACCCAGGCTGCGTTTAATCACCTTAACGAAGTGGCTCTTTCGCTGCGTAGAATGAGGTAATTAACATAGGTGGTTTCAAGGCAATCTTGTTCCCACAAAGATAGGATACGCTTAGTGGCAAAGTAATAGTCTTTGTTCCTCAATAACATGCCAACCGTGCGGCTAAGTTTCTCAAATCGAACTTGGTCGCTTGCCGCAATGTAATCGTCATCACTTTGAATAATGGGAGCCAAACCATCGGCAAACCAATTATTTAGAATTTCTCGCATCTCCAATTCAGACTCAGGAACATCCACACTCGACAACTCACGATGTTGAGGTGGTGGTACGATGTATTTCGACGCTTGTGGCGAACTGACATATCGATACATGTCGTCCCTCCTTTTAATTAACTCTTCTAATAATTAAGGACATTTTTATCTGTTCTCAAGTTTATTTAGCGAGACAAAAACAAATAAAAAAGCCACGCAAAGGCGACGCTGCATGGCTTTAACGAGGGCAACATCACGCTGCCCTGCCTACTTGTCGGTTTAGACTAAATGTCGGTTCAGACTAAAACCAAGCCCTCTCGATTAAATCGAGCTTTGGTCGAAGTCGTTGCCTTGATCGGTTCCAGTTTGAGAATCTGAATCGAAGCTTCCAGAGTCGTCCGTGAAGTCAACACCTTGATCTTGACCACCAGAACTTGTCCAATCGCTACCGCCGGATTCCATACCCGCCATGTCTGGTTGCTGCTCTTGAGTAGAACCTTGCATGGTGTATTGATCATCGACTTCAACGTCCACAGAGCCGCTTGCACCGTCTATTGAGCTACCCAATTCGTCATAACCTTGGAATTGGATCTCGCTAGTACCTTCGTAACCCTCAGGAAGTTCAACCGATACAGACTGCTCTAAGTTGCCGCTGATTGTGAAACTACCATCACCGTTATCCAATGCGTTACTCACAGTAGATCCCTCAGGTAAGCCCGACATTTCAGCATAATCAACCGATTCGTTACCACTCACCTCATCTGGAATCGAGATAGAGATAGTATCGCCCGGAGCCGCCGTTACATCAGCCACGCTGTCTTCAATTTCAGCATCCTGAGCTTGGTCATCAGCTTGTAGTGCGACTTCCACTTGCTGCTCTTCCGTTGCTTGAGCGGCTTGTGCTTGTGGTTCATCACTCTGTGCTGAGTCATCGGCTACTTGGATACTTAAGCTATGGCTCGACACCTCACCACCATCGTTAACGTCGACATTCATCGCTAAGTTGCCGTCAAAGTCTTCGTTTGGCCAGTAAGTCCACTCACCTTCGCCAGATTCAGCAAAGAAGCCTGCATCGTTCGCGTCTGCAACATCAACAACTTGTGCAGAATCGCTCACGCCTAACTCATCCACCAGCTGTGACTCGGTGATAGTTAGTGAACCATCATCAGCTAAGTCATAACCTTCACTCGCCGCTGCTTCATCGCCACCTTGAATATCCACATTGAAGAAGCTTTCGATGCGATTTTCGCCATCAGTCGCTATAAACCCAACTTGAACATCGCCGGTGTAGTCTTCAGCAGGTGTGAATTGATAGTTACCTTGGTTATCGCTCTCAATTACGCCTTGACCTTCCATCAAGCTCACTGACTCAATGCTCAAGCTATCGCCTTCTGCATCGGTCAGGTTCGCTAACATGTCTTCATCAGTGAACGACAAGGTTGCATCCGCCGCGATTTCCGTCGTCGTGATGCTGTTAACTTCTGGTGCTGCATTCTCTTGCGAGTCGCCTTCTTTCACGACTACGCCAGTTTGCTCATCATGAAGCACGCCATCTTTATCAACTACGTAAGCAATGTCTGCTTCGCCAGTGAAGCCTGGTGCTGGTGTGAACGTCCAAGTGCCATCGCCATTATCGACAATCTCACCTTGGCTGCGGTCAGCAAGATGAACCAGTTTCACTTCATCGTCGCTGTCAGCATCCACATTCTCAGCTAATCCGATTAGGTCATCAGCGGTTAGGATGATGGAATCACCCGCCACGGTTTCGAAGTCACCAGAATCGATGCCATCTTCAAACGCTTCTGGCTCATCTCCGTAATCAACCGTTGTTGCGCTTACGGTTACGAAGAACTCACCATGGAAGTCTTCAGGCGGCGTCATTTGAATGTTTGAGATATCCCAGTCGAACAGGTCGATGTATTGACCCGGCTCAGTGATCATCACGGTATTCACACCATCGGTTACCTCGAATCCAACAGGGAAACCTGTCATCACTAGGTTACTTAGCGTTTCTGAATCATCGACTAGTCCAACGTTCAGTCCCAAGTGACCCGTTTCATCTTCACCGAACACTAATGGACCGTCATGGTCAGTTGAAATAACCGCGCCATCTGCGACAGGACGTACGTACACTGGAACATCGAGAACCGTTTCGAATTCACCATCACTCACGACAACTTGTAGGTCAGAGACGCCTGCAAAGTCGCCTGTTGGTGTGAATGTCCAAGTACCATCACCGTTGTCTGTTACTTCACCACCATCTTCACCGTCTGCGGTAATAATGCGTGAAACAACAAGGTCAGCGGTATCAATGTCACCGAACAGGTTCATCAAGTCGCCAGCATCGAAGGTGAACGCGCCATCTTCGTTTGTGGTCATCATTGCGTTACCGACGTTAAACGGTGCGTCGTTAACAGGAATGACATCCACATTCAGCGACCCATCAACCACTTCTTCACCATCAGTTGCCTGATAACCCAGTTCTACTAAGCCATTGAAGTCTTGCGTAGTCACTAAGTGATACATGCCGTCTGGTTGCTGAGTTAAGGTTGCATTGGCTGGAGCACGAACCGTGATGCTTTCGATGCTGATCTCATCACCATCAAGGTCTGTGACTTGATCCGCGATGTAAGCCGGGTCAATCACCATGACTACATCTTCTTCGCCTTGCATCTCAATCATTGGTGCTTCAGGTGCATCGTTCACTGGCGTGACATCGATGTTGCCGTCGACTGAGATTGTCTCTTGGCCATCGCTAACGTTAAACGTCATTGGCACATCGCCATTGAAGTTTTCGTTTGGTGTAAATGACCAAGTACCATCTTCGTTGTCTAGCAACTCACCTAAGCTAGGGTCGATTTGTAGACCCGAAGCTGACAGCTCATCTGCGGTGTTATCGATGTCGGTAGCTTGAGCTAACAACATGTCTTGTGTGATAAGGATGGTGCTGTCTTCGGCTGTGGTTAGTTTCACATCCTCAGATTCAGGTCCATCGTTCACAGCCAGAACTTCGATTCCTGCCGTTGTTGTTGCAGTTGCACCGTCATCGTCGGTTACAACCACATCTAGGCTGATATCACCATTAAAGTTCTCGTTTGGCGTGAAGGTCACAGACCCATTATCGTTTTGAACCAAGGTGCCGTCAGAGCCTGAGTAAGTCACGCTTTCAAGCGACACTTCACCATCAACGTCAGAGCTATTAGCAATCAACTGCTCAGGGCTAATAGTAATCGTGCCATCTTCGTTCATTTGGTAAGACGTAGAACCCGCTACCGGCGCATCGTTAACATCCGTTACCGTCACACCAATATTGGCATCGACTGTCTCAGTGCCATCAGACACTGTGAAGCCAAGGTTTACATCGCCATTGAAGTTCTCGTTTGGAGCAAAGCTGTAAGTGCCATCACCGTTGTCAGTGAACACACCCTCTGCGCCCGTGTAAGACACATCCGTGATAGATAGGTCATCACCATCAATATCCGCAGCGCCTGCTAATAGGTCAGCGTCAGTGAAGGTTAACGTACCATCTTCCTCAACGGTAAAGCTCTGGTCAGCAGCCGTTGGTAAGTCGTTCACTGGGTTAACGGTTAGGTCGACGCCAGCTTGGACTGTCTCGATACCGTCTGAAACATCGAAGCTTAGGTCTATGTCGCCGTTGAAGTCAGCATCCGGAGTGATAGTAAATGAACCATCATCGTTCGCTGTTACGGTCGCATTGTCACCTGCAGATAGGTTGCTTGCGGTCAGTGCATCACCATCAACATCGGATGCGTTAGCCAGCAACTGCTCTTGAGATAGCGTAATTGAACCATCTTCATCAACCGAGTAAGCCACGTTTCCGGCCACTGGTGCGTCATTAACAGCAATGACTTCAATACCAGCGGTAGTCTGAGCCGTCGCACCGTCGTCATCAATAACCGTCACATCAAGGTTGATGTCGCCGTTAAAGTTTTCGTTTGGTGCGAACGTTACCGAACCATCTTCATTTTGAACCAAGATACCGTCTGCACCTGAGTAACTCACGCTATCAAGCGACACTTCACCGTCCACATCGGAGCTATTAGCAATCAACTGCTCAGGGCTCAATGTGATAGTGCCATCTTCGTTCATTTGGTAAGACGTTGTGCCTGCCACTGGTGCATCGTTAACGTCTGTTACCGTTACGTCGATATTTGCATCAACCGTCTCTGTACCGTCAGATACTGAGAAGTCCAGACTTACTTCACCGTTGAAGTTTTCGTTTGGAGCAAAGGTGTAAGTGCCATCGCCATTGTCGGTAAACACACCCTCTGCGCCAGTGTAAGACACATCAGCAACTGAAAGCTCATCACCATCAATATCAGAAGCACCCGCTAGCAGTTGCTCGTCTGTAAAGGTAAGTGAACCATCTTCTTCAATGGTGTAAGCGACATCTTCTACAACCGCGATGTCATTTACTGGATTCACAGTAAGCTCGGCCGTTGCCACAACCGTTTCAGTACCATCAGAAAGGTCGAAGCTTAGATCAATGTCGCCATTAAAGTCGGCATCCGGTGTGATAGTAAATGAACCATCATCGTTTGCCGTAACGGTCGCGTTATCACCTACGGTTAGGTTCGCCGCGGTAAGATCATCGCCGTCCACATCCGATGCTTGAGCAAGTAGCTGCTCTTGGCTTAACGTGATTGAACCATCTTCATCCACTGAATAAGCCAAGTCACTTGACACTGGCGCGTCGTTAACCGCGATAACTTCAATACCCGCAGTGGTTTCAGCCGTTGCACCCTCTTCATCAGCAACGGTGACATCTAGGCTGACATTGCCGTTAAAGTTTTCATTTGGTGCGAAGCTGTAAGTACCATCACCATTGTCAGTAAAGATACCGTCTGCGCCTGAGTAGGAAACGTCGCTAACGGATACATCACCTTCAATGTCTGAGCTGTTCGCAAGAAGCTGTGCTTCAGAGACGGTAATCACGTTATCTTCGTCAACGCTGTAGGTCGTTGAACCTGCAACCGGCAAGTCATTAACAGCAATGACGTCGATACCTGCGGTTGTTTCAGCGGTTGCGCCATCTTCATCCATAACAGAGACATCAAGACTGATGTCACCGTTAAAGTTTTCGTTTGGCGAGAAGGTGTAAGTACCATCACCATTATCAGTGAACACACCATCTGTGCCGCTGTAGCTGACATCGCTAACAAACACTTCCCCTTCAACATCTGAGCTGTTCGCCAGAAGTTGCGCATCGCTTAGGGTAATGCTGCCATCTTCTTCAACAGTGTAAGCGGTAGTTCCGGCAACCGGTACGTCATTAATTGGCACAACTTGAACATCAATATTCGCCGATACAACATCCGTACCATCACTAACATCGTAAGTTAGGTCGACACTGCCATTGAAGTTCTCGTTTGGAGCAAAGGTGTAAGTACCATCGCCGTTATCCGTAAACACACCTTCGGTGCCTTCGTAGTTAACAGATTCAACAGAAAGGTCGTCGCCATCGATATCCGTTGCACCAGCGAGTAACTGCTCATCAGTGAAGGTTAATGAGCCATCTTCATTGATGGTGTAGTCATGGTCGTAAATAACCGAAAGGTCATTAACTGCTGTTACGGTAACGTCAAGTTCCGCAGGTGTAACCCCTCCGTTGCCATCGTCCACGTTGTAGCTAATGGAGAATTCACCGTTGAAGTTCTCTTCCGGAGTAATGGTGTAAGTGCCGTCACCATTATCAGTGATAAGAGCGTTCTCAATTGAAACATCTCCAACACTTGGTTCATTACCACCCGTCTCACCAGAATCATCACCTTCATCGCCGGTTAGCAATTCAGAGATATCAATGCTGTTTTCATTCGCGAGCGCTTCTTCTGCCGTTGGCAAGTCGAATGCATTTTGAGTGCCTACGTCTTGGCTTGGAACAATAACGCCGTTCACGATATCGAATACATGCCAGTGGTCACCCGATGGGTTTTCAGATAAGTCCGGACTAAAGGTTTCAACCAATGTATCGCCAACAAACACCTGAACCTGTACATCTTCAACACCATCCACATCCCAACTTCTGCTGGTGTAGTTGTGTACTGAATAGTGCATATCAGCATCTTGATAATTTGGAATAGTGATGGTTTCAGGACCACCACCATTCGTGTCATCTACATCTTGCTGAACGACATTACCTTCACCCAAATCATGGCTCATGTCGCGATAGTAAATATGGTCTAGCTCGTTGCCATTTTCTGTATCGTAGAGCCATAGATGGTTGTCCATATCACGTGGGCTTTCACCCCATGTGACCACGATACGCATATCGGTTTCTTCAAGTACTTCAGATATTGCAGTTACGCCACCGTTGGTATCTTCACCAGCTGGAACTAGGAAGCTGCTAGTAATAGAGCCTTCTTGTTCAATAGTAACGGTACCTTGGTCAACAACAGGACCGCTCACAGAGTAGTTACCGGATTGATCCGTCACCGCCGTGTAAGAATGACCTACGTTGTCGGTTAGCGTGACATCCGCACCTGCGATTGGATTGCCAGTTTCAGCATCCAACACAGTACCGGTAACGGTCGTTTCATCGCCTTGCTCTCCGATAATTGCGGTCATGTCATCGTCTTCAATGTCAGTCGCGAATTGTAGGAGCTCTTCTTGAGTAATGGTGTATGAACCGTCTTCTTCAATGGTTATCGCCACATCAGCAGAAACAATTGGCGCGTCGTTCACTGGGTCAACGGTCAAGCCTAAGTTAGCGGCAATTGGTGTGTCGCCATCGCTGATGCTGTAGGCAACATCGATGTAGCCATTGAAGTTTTCGCTTGGAGTGATTGAGAACGTGCCATCGCCGTTATCGACAATCGTTGCATCGTCACCCACTAAGGTTAAGTCGGAAGCGACAAGGTCATCGCCCTCAATATCAGCGGCATTCGCAAGTAACTGCTCCTGCGTGATAGTGATGACATTATCTTCATCAACGTTCGCATAAACATCGTCGTTAGTTGGCAGGTCATTAACAGGGTTTACCGTCAGATCGGCGTTCGCCACAATCGACTCAGTGCCGTCCGAAATATCAAAGCTTAGGTCGATATCGCCATTGAAGTTCGCATCTGGCGTTACCGTAAAGGTGCCATCGCCATTATCAACAACGGTTGCATTATCACCTGCGCTTAAGTTGCTTGCGGTTAGGTCATCGCCATCCACATCAGATGCTTGAGATAGCAACTGCTCTTGAGTCAGAGTAATGGAACCATCTTCATCAATGCTGTATGCCAAGTCACCCGATACTGGTGGATCGTTAATTGGAAGAACATCAATGCTTGCCGTCGTGGCCGTCGTTGCACCATCCTCATCGGTCACCACCACATCGAGGCTAACATCGCCGTCGAAGTTTGCGTTCGGTGCAAAGCTGAATGTTCCATCGCCATTGTCAGTAAAGATGCCGTCAGCGCCTGTGTAGTTCACGCTATCAATCGCTACTTCACCTTCAATATCAGAAGAGTTCGCCAACAGTTGCTCTGCACTGATGGTGATAATTTCATCTTCGTTCACTGAGTAGCTGGTAGAACCTGCGATTGGCGGATCGTTCACCTCAAGTACGGTAATTCCAGCTGTGGCCGCTTCTGTTGCTCCTTCTTCATCGGTAACAACAACCGCTAAGCTCACATCACCATTGAAGTTCTCGTTTGGTGAGAAGGTGTAAGTGCCGTCACCGTTGTCTTCGAACACACCGTCACTGCCAGTGTAAGCCACGCTATCAATCGCAACCTCACCTTCAATGTCTGAAGAGTTGGCTAATAGCTGTTCGTTACTGATCGTGATTGAGTTGTCTTCATGCACAGTGTAAGACGTACCACCCGCCACTGGTGGATCGTTCTCTGGCGTCACACTCACATCAATGTTGGCTTGAACCGTATCTGTGCCATCTGACACATCAAAGCTGAAGTTCACATCACCATTGAAGTTCTCGTTTGGCGCAAAGCTGTAGCTTCCGTCGCCATTATCAGTAAGAACACCATCAGCACCCGTGTATGTCACACCTTCTACCGTCAGGTCATCACCTTCAACATCCGTTGCACCTGTTAACAGGTCAGCGTCAGTGAAGTTAAGAACCCCATCTTCACCAATAGTGAATGCTTGGTCTTGTGGCTCTGGCGCGTCATTGACTGGTGTTACCGTCAAGTCTAGGCCAGCAGCGACCATCTCTTCCCCATCGGTGACATCGTAACTAAATTCGATATTACCGTTGAAGTTTTCACTCGGTGTAATGGTGAAACTGCCATCGTCGTTCATTTGAACGGTCGCATTTTCATCATTGGTGGTTAGGTTGATTGCGGATAGATCATCACCATTAATGTCGACAGCGTGCTCTAGCAACTGTTCTTGAGTTAGCGTGATGCTGTTATCTTCGGCTGTAACGGCACTGATATCACCATCAACTTCTGGAGCATCGTTCGCTGGAGAGATATGAATCGTCACATCTTGCGTTGCCGTTGCGGTGGTGCCCGTATCAACATCAGTCGATGTCGCATTCACGGTTAGAACCACATCACCATTGAAGTCACCTGAAGGGATAAACTCTAGCCCTTCTAGCTCACCTGGTTGCAATGACCATGTGCCATCACCATTATCGGTACCTGCAGAAAGCGAACTTCCCTCTGGTACATCTTCAATCAAGATAGCGAGATTTTCTGAACCATCGGTATCGGTTAGCGCCGCATCAATATCCAGTGGTACTGGCGTATCTTCGGTACCAATAATTTGGTAATCCGCATCAGACACTGTGATTTCAATGTTATCGATGCCAAACGACTCATCACTCACACCTTGGTTCAAAGTTGAACCGAAGCCAAGTTCAAGTTGGCCATCTTCAACTGGTACCGTTAGGTTTATTTGGTGCGCTTGGTCATTCCAACCACTGAAACCCTCACCTTGCGATACGCCGTGAACGACTTCACCCACTTCATTGCCAGCTGAATCGTACAACGTTGTCGTGCCATCTTGAGTTTGGAACGCCGAGTTGTCTAACGAAGTAAGCTCTTCGCCGCCGACAAAGATTTGGAATGACTCACCATCCCAAGAATCAATTTCATAGAAGCTAAACGAAATATTAACTTCGCTCACATCACTTGGAATGTCGTAAGTTTTGCTGACTGCTTCATCGCCACCAGTGCCACCAATACGACCTAGCATGTCTCCTGATTCGAAGCCTTGTGAGCTTTCAGTGCCTGTATTCCAGCCGTTCGAGCCAGACTCGAAGTTGTCTGAAGCAATCACCAAGTCAGACGCAATAGACAGCTCTGGCATATCAACCACAGATTGAACATCAATCATCGCTTCTGCTGGTACTATCGCTGTGCCGTCATTCACATCGAAGGTCACATTCACATTACCATCGAAGTTTTCATTCGGTGCGAATGTGTAAGTACCGTCGCCGTTATCAACCAAAGTACCGCTATCTGAAGCCACATTTTCAACCGATAGGTTATCGCCATCAATGTCGCCCGCATTTTGCAGCAGTTGCTCTTCTGTGAAGGTAAAGCTGGTGTCTTCTTGAGTCACAAATTGTGGCTCACCGACTGTTGGCAAGTCATTAACTGGGTTAACCGTTAGGTCAGCTGTTGCTTGAAGCGTCGCATCACCATCGGTAATGTCGAAGTTCAAATCAATGTCGCCATTGAAGTTAGCATCTGGCGTGATAGTGAAACTACCATCATCGTTTGCAGTAACTGTCGCATCACCACCAACGGTTAGGTTAGCCGCTGTTAAGTCATCGCCGTCAACATCGCTCGCTTGAGCAAGTAATTGCTCTTGGCTCAAGGTAATTGAACCATCTTCGTCCACGCTGTACGCCAAATCGCCCGATACCGGAGCATCGTTAACAGGAAGAACATCAATGCTTGCGTTGGTCGCTACAGTTGCACCATCTTCATCAGTAACGACAACATCAAGGCTGACATCACCGTCGAAGTTCGCGTTTGGTGCGAAGCTGAATGTTCCATCGCCATTGTCAGTATAGATGCCGTCAGCGCCTGTGTAGTTAACGCTATCAATCGCCACTTCACCTTCGATATCAGAAGCATTCGCCAACAGTTGATCTGAACTGATGGTGATAACTTCGTCTTCGTTCACTGAGTAGCTGGTTGAACCCGCAATTGGCGGATCATTCACCTCAAGTACCGTAATACCCGCGGTTGTCGCTTCTGTTGCACCCTCTTCATCGGTAACGACAACATCTAGGCTAACTTCACCGTTGAAGTTTTCGTTTGGTGAGAAGGTGTAAGTACCGTCACCGTTGTCTTCAAAGACACCATCAGCGCCAGTGTAAGTCACGCTATCAACGGCAACATCACCTTCAATATCCGAAGAGTTAGCTAGAAGTTGCTCATCGCTGATGGTAATTGAGTTGTCTTCATGAACTATGTAAGACGTGCTACCCGCAACAGGCGGATCGTTCTCTGGTGTCACGCTGACATCAATGTTGGCTTGAACCGTATCCGTGCCATCTGACACATCAAAACTGAAGTTCACATCACCATTGAAGTTCTCGTTTGGCGCAAAGCTGTAGCTTCCGTCGCCATTGTCAGTAAGAACACCGTCGGCACCTGTGTAAGTCACGCCTTCAACCGATAGGTCATCCCCATCGATATCGGTAGCACCTGTTAGCAAGTCTTCATCTGTGAAGTTCAAGATGCCGTCTTCGCCAATGCTGAACGTTTGATCTTGTGGTTGTGGAAGGTCATTAACTGGATTAACGGTGAGGTCAGCCGTCGCAACCAGCGTATCGGTACCGTCGCTAATGTCGAACGTTAGATCAATGTCGCCATTGAAGTTCGCATCTGGCGTAATGGTAAAGCTACCATCATCGTTAGAAACAACTGTCGCGTCTCCATCAACAATTAAGTTAGAAGCAGTAAGGTCGTCTCCGTCTACATCGCTAGCTTGAGAAAGAAGTTGCTCTTGGCTCAAGGTAATCGAACCGTCTTCCTCAACGCTGTATGCCAAGTCTCCTGATACTGGAACATCATTGATTGGTAGGACATCAACCGTAATATGAGTATCAACTTGAGCGCCGTCTTCATCTTGAATGGTCACATCCAATTGCACTTGGCCGTTGAAGTTTTCATTCGGTGCAAAGCTACATGTGCCGTCACCATTGATTGAGAAGATTCCGTCTGGGCCGTCGTAGTTGATCTCAACAAGTTGTACGTCACCTTCAATATCAGAGGCGTTCAGCAGAACTTGAGACTCATTAAAGGTCAGTACCGAGTCTTCATCGATAGTGTAAGACGTTGGGCCAGCAACTGGCGGATCGTTCACTTCTAGAACCGTAATGCCCGCAGTCGTCGATACGACTGCATCGTCTTCATCTACAACAACCACATCTAGGCTAACTTCGCCATTAAAGTTCTCGTTTGGAGAGAAGGTGTATGTACCGTTACCGTTGATTTCAAGCACACCATCACTGCCACTATAGGTAACACTATCAATCGCCACTTCCCCTTCAATATCTGAAGAGTTCGCTAACAATTGTTCGTTGCTGATCGTGATGGAATTGTCTTCATGAACCGTGTAAGACGTGCTACCCGCGACAGGTGGATCATTCTCTGGCGTCACGCTGACATCAATGTTAGCGGTTACCGTATCGGTACCATCTGATACATTGAACGAGAAGTTTACATCGCCATTGAAGTTTTCGTTTGGCGCGAAGCTGTATGTACCATCGCCATTATCGGTTAGAACACCATCTGCGCCAGTGTAAGTCACACCTTCAACGCTTAGGTCGTCCCCTTCAATGTCCGTCGCACCCGTTAATAGGTCTTGGTCATTGAACGTTAACACGCCATCTTCACCGACTGTGAATGCTTGGTCTTGTGCTTCTGGACCATCGTTCACTGGTGAAACTGTTAGCTCTAGGTTGGTAGAGACAACATCATCGCCATCAGACACATCAAACGTAAAGCTAACATCGCCATTGAAGTCAGCATCTGGCGTTAATGTGTAAGTACCATCCCCGTTATCTGTGATAGTTACGCTGTCGTCATCAGTCGCTAAGTTAAGCGCTGTTAGTTGGTCGCCATCTAAATCACGAGCATTAGCTAGCAAGTCTTCTTGCGTAATGATGATAGAACCATCTTCTTCCACTGTTGCTGCAACAGGAAGTGCTTCAGGTGCATGCTCAATGTGTGCGCCTGTCGCGTTAATGTAAATGGTTTGGGAAACCGTTTCAGAATCATCATTCGATAACTCTGTCGCAGTTGCGGTTACATGAACTTCAAGCTGCTCATTGAAGTCTTCTGGTAACTGGATCTGTAGCGCATTTTCGATAGCCGTTGTTGGTAAGTTCACCGTACCATCAGGACCAACCGTCACTTCACCACTGTAGATTTGGCTGTTCACTTCACCCACATCGATTGTGAAGTTGAAGTCTGAATAGTCAGCATCACCGCCGCCATACAAATCTTCAAATCCGTAAACGAGCTCGCCATCTTCATTAACAGTGGTACGCGTATGTTCGATACCATCTTGGTTTAGTTGAGCGCTTGAACCACCATGGAAGATCGCGTCACCATTCTGCCCTTGAACTACAGTTTCAGTGCCATCGGCAGCAACAAATACAAGTTGAGGATCAACCGTATCCATTTTCGCAGGTGAACCATCCTCAGCACGGAACTCGTACTGACCGTCTTGCATCGCGTCAAAGTCATTGTGCTGATGTCCGTTTGGAATCAAGAACAGATTGAAACTTTCACCTTCTTCAACTTGGAAGCTGAACTGGTCTTGTCCTGGAACAAGGTCACCGCCGCCGCCAAATTGTGACGCGTTTTCGTAAACAACCTCAACACCCGTGATATTACCGTCTTCATCGACTTTGTAGTAACCCGCTGCGTTTTGGTAACCTGCCGTTTCACCTTCAAACGTTACTGTAATTTCAGTGTCGTTGTAACTGGTGATGCCGTTCTCTTGGTCATTCAGAACGCCTTCGTTATCGTATTGAATAACCGAACCTTCTGGCACACCATCAACCGTTACGGTAAGTGTTTCAGACAAGTCTTGATCGACAAGCGCCGCTGCAATGTTCAGTTCAACAATGCCGCCTGGCTCAACCAGAATTGCTTCATCATCAACGTTAACGCCGTCGCCATCGGTTATCACAAGATCCGGTGCATCCGCGACCGCTTCAATATGAACGCTAATGTCTTGTTCTACCTCATCAGTGCCGTCGGTAACCGTAAAGCTGAACTGCAGGTCACCACTAAAGTGTTCTTCAGGAACGAAGCTAAACGTGCCATCACCGTTATCGGTTACCGTGCCTTCATCACCAGAGTAATTGATGCTGGTAACGCTAAGGTCATCGCCATCAATATCAATCGCACCGCTCAATAGATCTTCTTGAGTGAACAGGATGCTGCCATCCTCTTCGATGTGGTACATGCCTGGGGCAACAATTGGAATGTCATTCACCGGATTCACGGTCAATGTCATGTCATTGGCGGTACTTAGCTCACCATCACTCACTTCATAGGTGAATGCGATATCACCATTGAAATTTTCCGAAGGTGTTACTGTGTAAGTACCATCGCCATTGTCTACGATACTTGCATTCGGATCGTTGGTTTCTAGCGCGCTAGCAAACAGTTCATCACCATCTTGGTCACTCGCGTTCTCCAGCAACATCGCTTGTGTAACGAGAATTGAACCATCTTCGTCGACATCCGCAACCATTGGTGTTACTTCTGGTGCATCATTAGCGAACTCAACTTTTAGGTCGATGTTTGCAGCCACCACGTCGGTGCCGTCACTCACATCAAACGTTAAGTCAACATTGCCGAAGAAACCCTGCTCTGGCGTTAATGTGTATGTGCCATCACCATTGTCTGTCACATCTACCGTATCACTCGCACTTGTCACGTTCAGTACAGAAAGCTCATCACCTTCAACATCTGTCGCTTGTGCTAGTAGTTCAGCTTCTGTAATGGTGATCGCTTGACCGTCTTCCGTAGTGAAAGACATGTCTGGAACGTCTGGTGCATCATTGATAGGGTTTACGGTTAGGTTAAGGTCAGCTGCAACAGTTTCGATCGCGTCAGTGACATCGTAAGTAAATTCAATCTCACCAAAGAAATCAGCACTTGGTGTAATCGTGAAGCTACCGTCTGGGTTTTCTACAACAACCGCATTTGGATCGTTGGTCGCAAAGTTAACCGCTTCAAGGTTATCGCCATCGACATCCGTTGCATTCGCTAACAGATCCTCTTGAGTGATAGTGATTGAACCATCTTCATCAACAGCGGCTTCAATTGGGCCGCTCACTTCAGGGCCTTCGTTGACAATTTCAACGTCTACTCTTGCAGTACTTGGTGCACTGGCTTGACCGTCACTGATATCGAAGGTCAGATTCACTTCACCGTAGAAGTCCTCTGCAGGTTCGAATGTGAAAGTATTGTCTCCATTGTCTGTTAATGTACCTTGTGATTGGTCAACAAGCAGTAGATTCTCAACATGCAGGATATCGCCATCAACATCGGTCGCGCCAGACAATAGGTCTTTCGCTTCGATGATCATAGAGCCGTTTTCAAGCATTTGGGTGTGCAATGGCTCGCCCGGAACTGGCACATCATTAACAGGTACAACGGTCAGATCTAGATGGGTTGCAACTTCATCGGTACCATCGAATACCTTGTAATCAATGTCGATTTCACCATTGAAGTTTTCATTCGGCATGAAGGTAAATGTACCATCACCATTGTCGACTAAATCACCGTCATCACCACCGTAAGTGATGTCAGAAATAGACAGCGCATCACCTTCTACATCTGTGGTGTTCGCCAGTAAATCATCAGCACTGAACGCAATACCTTGGTCTTCGTCTGTCGATAGAACCATTGGACCAGAAACGATTGGCGCATCATTCACTGACTCAAAGTTGATGTTAATTATGTTGTCATCAGTCAGTTCACCATCAGAAACTTGGTAACCCAGCTCAATTTCACCGTAGAAGTTTTCATCTGGTGTCACCGTCCAAGTACCATCACCGTTGTCAATCAGTGTTGCATGCTCTGAGTTTTCACCCACCAGCTCAAGATTTTGAATATCAAGGTCGTCACCATCAATATCTGATGCTTGTGCCAGTAACTGTTCTTCTGTAATCACAACAGAAGCAAATTGAGCAGAACCTTCAGTATCGATAGTGATATTAGGAAGATCAGCCGTTAGCTCAATTTCGTTGTCACCCGCGTGGATGTTCAACTCAACCGTTTCGGTAATTTCTGAACCGTCTACACCAATCGATGTGAACACGGCTTCATCATGACAAGTTTGTGACACGGTCATGTTTTGAACAACATAAGTACCATTTCCTTGAACTGTACCGAGTTCAAAGTAAGACACTGGTTGGTCAACCGTTAACGTGTAGTCTGTCTCGAAAGTACCACGGTCTTCTTTGTGGTAAGTCATCGAGTCAATTAGGTCACCGTCCTCATTGAACGCTTTGATTTCTACTTCCGTAAAGTGACGCGATTCTTCCATGAACCAACCACCTAAACCATCTAGGTGGAAACTGATTTCATTGATGTCTTGACCTTCAACTGAAATAGTCAGTTTTTCATCACCACTCAACCCTTGGCGATCGGTATCACCAAGGCCGTGACCTATGTGGGTGTTACCATTCCAAGCACCAAGCGGATCATCGTTACTTTGAACCGTAACCGTTAAATCACCATCCGAGAACTCACGAGTGTAAGGGTCAACTTCTGTACCCCAATCGTCTACGCTAGCGTTATCGTCGAAGGTACCAATTTGCGTAGTATGTGTGCCTTCAGCAAGAGCCCCCTCACTTGGAACAAAGCGTACTTCTGTATCAGCCGGTACTTCTTGCCCTACTTCCAGCACCACCCACTCATCATTAACATTCGCTTCAATGATGCCGTTTTCTGGCGCTTGGTCTAAACGTAGTGCAGGTTCTTCACGAAGCGTCACACCAACCGTTTGATCTTCTTGCGCTTGGATGAAGATCTCTTCGCCCGCTTCTGGCGCATCATTAACTGGATTAACCGTTAGATCGAGAGTGGTCAGAACTTCATTGTCACCATCATTGATGCTGTATGTGAAGTCCAACTCGCCATTGAAGTTTTCTGTGTGCGTGATGGTGAATGAACCATCGTCATTAGCAACAATTGTCGCGTCAGGGTCGTTGGTTTGCAGGTTAGACGCCGTTAACTCATCACCCTCAACGTCAGTAGCATTTGCAAGCAGCTGCTCTTGAGTAATAGTGATTGAATTATCTTCGTCGACTTCTGCTTCAATACCGGACGTTTCAGGGCCGTCATTGACAGCAATGACATCAATGCCCGCTGTCGTTGTCGCCGTTGCACCGTCTTCGTCAACGACGACAACATCTAGTGAGATGTCTCCGTCGAAGTTTTCATTTGGCGTGAAGGTGTAGGTGCCATTACCGTTATCAACGAACGAACCATCGTCACCAGCGTAAGTAACGCTCGATAGAGCAACATCACCCTCTACATCTGAAGAGTTCGCTAATAACTGTTCATCACTGATCGTGATTTGGCCATCTTCTTGAACTGTATAAGCTGTCGAGCCCGCTACAGGAGGATCGTTCTCCGGCGTTACACTTACATCAATAACAGCTGATGTTGAATCAGTACCGTCAGAGACATCGAACGAGAATTGAACATCACCATTGAAGTTCTCGTTTGGAGCAAAGCTGTATGTGCCGTCGCCATTATCGCTAAGAACACCATCTGCACCTGTGTAGAGCACGTTTTCAATCGACAGTTCATCACCGTCAATATCCGACGCGCCTGCAAGCAGATCAGCATCGGTGAAGAGTAACGTACCGTCTTCTTCAATCGTGAACTCTTGATCTTCCGCTTGTGGCAGGTCATTAACCGGATTCACAGTAACGTCTAGGCCAACTTGAACTGAACCACCATCGTTATCGATGATATCGAAGTTCAGATCTAGGTCACCGTTGTAGTCTGCGTTCGGTGTGATGGTGTAGCTGCCATCATCATTATGTTGGATGGTCGCATTTTCATCAGTAGATAGATTGATAGCTTCTAAGTTGTCGCTATCAATATCACCTGCTCTTGCTAGCAATTGCTCTTGGCTTAGCGTGATGGAGCTATCTTCATTGATGGTGTAAGCCAAATCACCCGATACTGGCGCATCATTGATTGGCAATACATCAACGTTAATGTGTGTTTCAACCGTTGCGCCATCTTCATCTTGAATGGTCACACCCAGTTGAACCTGACCATTAAAGTTTTCATTTGGTGCAAAGCTGCATGTACCATCACCATTTACAGTGAAGATACCGTCAGAGCCATCGTAGTTAATGCCAACAAGTTCTACATCGCCTTCGATATCCGAAGCATTCACAAGAATCTGAGATTCACTGAACGTCAGAACCGAATCTTCGTCAATGGTGTATGACGTTGGACCCGCAACCGGTGGATCATTCACTTCTAGAACGGTGATGCCCGCAGTGGTTTCATCAATCGAACCGTCTTCATCGGCAACAATAACGTCAAGGCTGATATCGCCACTGAAGTTTTCATTAGGAAGGAAGGTGTAACTGCCGTCACCATTATCTTGGAACACACCATCTGTGCCGCTGTAAGTTACGCTGTCAATCGACACTGCACCTTCAACGTCAGAAGAGTTTGCTAGCAACTGCTCATCAGAAATTGTGATGGCATTGTCTTCGTTGACCATGTACGAGGTTGAACCCGCAACTGGCGGATCGTTCTCAGGCGTCACACTGACATCAATGTTAGCGCTGACCGTTTCTGTGCCATCAGACACATCGAAACTAAAGTTCACATCGCCATTGAAGTTTTCATTTGGCGCAAAGGTATAAGTACCATCACCGTGGTCGGTCAGTACGCCATCACCACCTGTATAGCTAATACCTTCAACGGTTAAGTCGTCGCCATCAATATCGGTGGCACCGGTAAGTAAGTCGGCATCTGTAAATTGCAGCGTACCGTCTTCTGCAATACTGAATTGTTGATCTTGAGGAACCGGCAAGTCATTAACTGGGTTAACAGTAAGATCGGCGGTTGCTTGAACTGTGTCAGTACCATCAGTGATGTTGAATTGAATATCAATGTCACCATTGAAGTTCTCATCTGGCGTAATCGTGAAGCTGCCATCGTCGTTAGCTACAACTGTCGCATCACCACCAACCGTTAAATCGCTTGCTGTTAGGTCTTCACCTTCAACATCAGACGCTTGAGACAACAGCTGATCTTGGCTCAGTGTGATTGAACCATCTTCGTTAACGCTGTAAGCCAAATCACCCGATACTGGCGCATCATTGATTGGCAATACGTCAACATTGATGACGGTTTCAACTTCTGCACCGTCTTCATCACGAATGGTGACATCAAGCTGAACTTGGCCATTAAAGTTCTCATTCGGAGCGAAGCTACAAGTGCCATCACCATTTACTGAGAAGATTCCCTCAGGGCCATCGTAGCTAATACCCACAAGCTCAACATCCCCTTCTACATCTGAGGCATTAAGCAACACTTGAGACTCACTGAAGGTCAGTACTGAGTCTTCATCAATGGTGTAAGACGTTGGACCCGCAACCGGTGGATCATTCACTTCTAGAACGGTGATGCCCGCAGTGGTTTCATCAATCGAACCGTCTTCATCGGCAACAATAACGTCAAGGCTGATATCACCATTGAAGTTCTCGTTTGGCGAGAAGGTGTAAGTACCGTTACCGTTGATTTCAAGGACACCATCACTACCCGAGTAAGTCACGCTGTCTATCGATACATCACCTTCGATGTCTGAAGATGTTGCCAATAGTTGTGCATCAGAGATGGTAATCGAATTGTCTTCATTAACTGTGTAAGACGTAGAGCCAGCAACTGGCGGATCGTTCTCTGGAGTCACGCTAACATCAATGTTTGCAGACACCGTATCGGTGCCGTCTGAAACATCGAAACTAAAGTTCACGTCGCCATTGAAGTTTTCATTTGGCGCAAAGCTGTATGAGCCATCACCATGGTCTGTCAGTACCCCATCAGTCCCTTCATAACTGATGCCTTCAACCGTGAGATCATCACCCTCAATATCGGTTGCACCGGTTAGCAGATCTGCATCAGTAAACTGCAGCGTACCGTCTTCTTCAATGCTGAACTGTTGATCTTGAGGAACTGGCAGGTCATTGATTGGGTTAACGGTTAAATCGGCAGAAGCTTGAACCGTGTTAGTACCATCTGAAATATCAAAGCTGATATCGATATCGCCATTGAAGTTCTCATCTGGCGTAATGGTAAAGCTGCTATCGTCGTTTTGAATAACTGTCGCATCGCCACCAACCGTTAGGCCACTAGCAATTAGATCATCGCCTTCTACGTCAGATGCTTGAGACAGTAGTTGCTCTTGGCTTAGACGAATCGAACCGTCTTCATCGACTGAGTAAGCAAGGTCGCCTGATACTGGTGCATCATCGACTGCTGTTACGCTTACATCAATGTTTGCAGCAACCGTGTCTGTACCGTCTGATACATCGAAGCTGAAGTTTACGTCACCATTGAAGTTCTCGTTTGGCGCAAAGGTGTACGTGCCATTACCGTTATCAGTAAGAATGCCATCGCCGCCATCGTAGGTCACACCTTCAACCGTTAGGTTGTCACCTTCAATGTCCGTTGCGCCTGTTAATAGGTCGGCGTCTGTGAACAGTAAAGTACCGTCTTCTGCAATACTGAACTGTTGATCTTGAGGGACTGGTAGGTCGTTTACTGGGTTAACGGTCAGGTCTGCTGAAGCTTGAACGGTATTGGTGCCATCAGAGATATCAAAGCTGATATCGATGTCGCCATTGAAGTTCTCATCTGGCGTGATGGTGAAACTGCCGTCATCGTTAGCTACAACCGTCGCATCACCACCAACCGTTAGGTCGCTCGCTGTCAGGTCATCGCCTTCCACATCTGATGCTTGAGAAAGCAGCTGCTCTTGGCTTAGACGAATTGAACCATCTTCGTCGATTGAGTACGCTAGGTCGCCCGATACTGGCGCATCATCAACAGCTCTAACACTCACATCGATGTTGGCAGAGACTGTATCGGTACCATCTGATACATCGAAACCGAAGTTTACGTCGCCATTAAAGTTTTCATTCGGTGCGAAGGTGTATGTGCCATTACCGTTGTCGGTAAGAATACCGTCGCCACCGTCGTAGGTCACACTTTCAATAGTAAGGTTGTCACCTTCAATGTCCGTTGCGCCGGTTAACAGGTCTGCATCAGTGAAGATTAACGTGCCGTCTTCTTCAACGCTGAACTGTTGATCTTGAGGGACTGGTAAATCGTTAACTGGATTAACCGTAAGGTCTGCAGAAGCTTGAACCGTGTTGGTACCATCAGAGATATCGAAACTGATATCGATGTCGCCATTGAAGTTCTCATCTGGCGTGATGGTGAAGCTGCCGTCATCGTTCGCAACGACTGTTGCATCACCACCAACCGTAAGATCGCTGGCTGTCAGGTCATCGCCTTCAACATCAGATGCTTGTGATAGCAGTTGCTCTTGGCTTAGGCGAATCGAACCGTCTTCGTCGATTGAGTACGCTAGGTCACCAGAAACAGGCGCATCATCAACCGCTGTCACGCTCACATCGATATTGGCTGATACCGTATCGGTTCCGTCAGAGACATCGAAGCCGAAGTTTACATCACCATTGAAGTTTTCATTCGGAGCGAAAGTATATGTACCATTACCGTTGTCGGTCAGGATACCGTCGCCACCATCGTAGGTCACACCTTCAACAGTAAGGTTGTCACCTTCAATGTCGGTAGCACCTGTTAACAGGTCTGCATCGGTGAAGATTAACGTGCCATCTTCTTCTATTTCAAACGTTTTATCTTCTGGTACAGGTGCGTCATTAATAGGACGAACCGTTAAATCAATTGCGCTACTTATGGTTTCTTGGCCGTCACTGATATCAAAAGTAAGGTCTAGCTCGCCATTAAAGTCAGCGGAAGGTACAACTGTGAACGTACCGTCACCATTATCTTGAACCGTTGCATCTGCACCGACTTGAACGTTTGAAGCAACAAGCTCATCACCATCAACATCACTTGCGTATTCGAGTAATTGTTCTTGAGTAAATGTTATGGAGCCATCTTCATCCATGATGTAAGCCAGATCTTGTTCAGCCTCCGGAGCATCATTTTCACTTTCCACCTTGATTTTGAACGTTTCACTTGTTGTCTCAGAATCAAAGTCATCTTCTACTTCACTGATGGTCTCTTCGTCAGAAGCTTGAACATCAACGGCGAATGTCTCTTCTACTGTCTGTGAATCGAGATCATCATCGACTTGTTGGCCATCAGATTCAGAAGATGTAGCACTCGGAGCTGCAGAGGTACGTGCTGCTTGGCCTTGTTCTTCATTACCCTCAGCGTCGGATCCACCTGTCGCAGCCTCTGCGTTATCGCCACCTACGGCTTGAGCGCCAGCACCTGCTCCGCCACCACTGCCAGCAGCATTATCCGAGCCAGCTTCCGAAGCCGCACCACCGACTACATTAGATTGAGCTGCATCTGAATCTCCATCGCTTTCTGGCGTCTCTTCTTGAACAGCAGCACCAGAAGCTGCTGCTTCTTCTGTATTACCAGCACCACTTGGATTGTCTTCCAACGCTTGGTTCACTTCGTCTGCCGCGTCGGTATTTTCAGCACCCGTCGCTACCGTCGACGCAATCGTGTTCTGTTGATTTTGTTGATTCTGCTGTTGGGAGGGCGTACCCGCGTCGTTCGTGTCCGTCTGTTCTACCGCGTCATTGAGATCTTCATTTTGGTTGTTTTGGTTATTTTCGCCTGCCATTACAGCCTCCGTTGCTACTAGCTAACTGATCGTATTTAGAGGCATTAAAGGACACCATTTTAAAAAACCAAGTTTTTATACAACTTTTTTCATATTTTCTTTTTTATGCATAAAGAAGTGAAAAGAAGCAAAAAAAAAATTGAAAACTGCCTTTAAAGATCCTTAGTTATTGTGATTAAAGCAATTAAGGCAGTGGAATGATGATAGACATGACGAATTTGTTGCGTTCAATCGACAACAACCACAAAGGGCTGCAATTGCTATTAGGCGACTTTTATAAGGACTTTTCAGACGCAGCAATCAACATAGAAACGCTTCATAAGAGTAATCGCTTTGACGAACTCAACAACTACTCAAAAAAATTGAAGACCATCTTAACCTTGCTGTGTGACCAAGACCTGCCGCCCAAAATGGCCAAGTTGGAACATTTGAGTAAACACGAATTCCCTGCGCCGGAAGCGCTTTTAGAAGATGTGAAAACTGAACTACAAAACGTCAATAGACAAATTAATCACTTGTTGGATATTAAGGAAGTTGTAGATGACGAGTCATCGAGGTAGGTCATGAGCAATAACCAAATAGAGCATCATCTCAGAAAAGCGCTCGTTTCTAACAACGAGGCTTCCAAGGTCACAGCAGATGACACCATCGTGCTTGCAAGTGCGATGACTAGCGTTCACAAGACGTTACTCATCATTTTTCTACTTGCTTTGGTGGCTATCGCCGTAGCGTCACAGGCACGCATCGACATTGTCGTTTCTGTGCGTGGCGAGCTGTTACTAGAGTCTGATGTTGAGAAAGTTCAACACCTAGAAGGCGGTATTTTAGAAGAGCTGTTAGTGAGAAAAGGAGAAGTTGTGTATGAAGGCCAGCCGATTGCTCGAATCCGCTCACTCGACCGTAACACCCAACTCGATACAGTGAACACCGAAATCATACAGCTGGAACTCGATAAAATTCGTTATGAAAGCTTGCGTGACATGGTCGAACCAAACTTTGCTTCTTACATCGAAAAGTACCCAGAACAAGTTCAAGTCAACATGAATACTTGGCAGCAAGAGTTCTCGAAGAACCGCTCTAACGAAGAGCTGATCACTCACGATATTAAACACAAAAACTCTCTAATTGGATCAATGCTAAAGCGTCGCAAAAGCTCAGAGAACCAACTCTCGCTCATTCGCAAACAACTCAACATCAAAAATACGCTTTATAAAGAAGAGATGGCGTCATATGTCGACGTTCTAAATATGAAAGTACAAGAATCCAATATGGTTCGTGAGATTGAAAACCTTGATGAGTCCGTCATGAACGAACGTTTCCAACTCGACAAACTCGAGAAACAACATCGAGATTTGGTTGAGAATCGTAACTCTGAGTACCAAGCACAGATCATTCAGGCCAATAAAGACCTCAAACTAAAACGGATCTTGCAACCACAACATTCCGATAAGGTAGATCGCTTAATCGTCTACTCACCAGTGGATGGTGTGGTCGACAAATTACACTTCAACTTCCGTTCTGCGGTAATACCACCCGGCGAGAGTATCGCTGATATTGCTCCAATCAATAACTCCCTACACGGTGAAGCGAAAATTCCGCGTAAAGACATGGGGTTTGTTGAAATTGGCCAGGCGGTAAAAGTAAAAATGGATACTTATAACTTCGCAAAATATGGATTTGTTGAGGGAACCATCGCCTCAATTAGCCGTTCATCATACGAAGAAGAAGATGCCGAATTCTATTTGGCAGAGATTGAGATTGATCGAAACTTTCTTGAACGAGGAGGCACTCAATACAAATTATCACCTTATATGGAATTTACCGCCGACGTAAAAACAGGCTCGCGTCGCGTGATCGAATACGCTGCAAAACCTGTGATGTCAGCCATCGAAGATGCATTCGATGAGAGGTAATCAATGAGCGGAAAACCTTCTTATAACATTTCCGTACCAGCTCTACGTCTGAGCATATTGTTCAGCGTAGTACTAGCGGCGCTCGCTTTCTATTTATACTTTTCTTGGTCAAAAATAGATTCGGTTGCTCAAGTGCAAAGTGCCCCACTGCTCATACAAGCTCAGAAGCTTAATCAGACCATCGAACAAGATATTCAAACTCTACAGCAGTGCTTAAGTACCGACACTTGTGGTACTAACGAATTCAATCTAGTTAACTTGAAGCGTGAAATAGATGAATTTAGATCGCTAGCCTCTTTGAACAAAACTGAGTTCAGCTTGGTTGGCGCGACTGAATACACCCAACTTGAATTAGCTATCAATCGCTTTTCCGACAGCACTAAAACACGCAACGACGTACTCGACTTATACCTGTCACTGACCAACAACTACCTACAGATGGACGACAACTACCGCACCATGTTCAACAACCATGCGAGCGACTTGATGTCAGAGAAAAATGAGTTCTTTATCTGGTTGTTTATGGTGGTCGTGATACTGGCAGTAATCACGGTCCTATCGAACTCAGTTGCTATGTTGAAGCTGAAGAAATCCAGCTCTAATGAACGAGAAATCGACTATGAGTTCGATGCTCTCTATCAAGAGCTGAAACAACTCGACTTACAAAGACTCGAAGAGCTTCTGAATGAAGTGAGCATCAATCCGAAACAACGCCAGATCTACTCTCACCTCAAACTGATTTTCAGTAAATTGGAAGACCAAAAGCGCAATAACGATCTCTACAAACAGCTGTATGCACTGATCGGGTATGAGATTCGCGGTATCACCAACACCATCAACGGCGGTGTCCAATATCTGGTTCAAGAAACCGATGAAAACGGCGTATTGATGGCGAAGGATATTACCTCAGCATGTAGCACCTTATCTGAGTTAGCAGAAAACTATAACCGATTGATTTCACAGGGTACGGAAAGTAAGTCGAAGGAATTCTCGCTACTGAGCGTGTTGTCTGAATTGATGATTCATATTAGCGCCAAAGTTCAGAGGAACGAAGGTCAACTCGACTGCTTTATCTCTGATAATTTGCCGAACCGTGTTGAAGGCCAATCCACCAGCTTGTTCTGGATCTTGTTTCTGCAGCTTTCTAACGCCATCCAACTTAAATCAAATAAGAAGCTATTTGTGACGATTGAATCGGGTGCGGCGTCAGACATGGAAAATACCCGTGTCACCATCAATCTCAACTTCTTATCAACGCTGGATGTCTCTGTTGCCAAGCTCAATAAACTCCATTGGAGCGCACACAAAGACCATACAGCCAATACAGATGACTTAGCAAAAAGCGTTCTGAAAGATTACGGCTATTACGAGAGTCACTGGTTCCAGTCAGGGGCACAGGAACGTTTTCAGATCGAGCTTGATCTTAAAGCTAAGAATTTCCACACAGAGAAGACGCGCTTCGATGGCAAGCGTTTACTGCTGTGCGCCAATACTCAAATCCGTATCGATGTGATGAAGAAGATGCTCAGCAATTTGGGGCTCGACATCACCGAGATTCGCACTGCAAATGAGCTTTTCTCAGCGGCGAAAACATTCGGTGATTACGATGCGATTATGCTGACCGATACCTTTGAACCCAATAAGCTGCCGTCGTTGAGTAAAACGGTCAAATCTCAACTTAAGAACCACCCAAATACCAAGTTACTGTTGTCAGTGACCAACACTCAGCAAGCACAAGAGTGTCATAGCTTCGTCGACAAGATCATCAACGCCCCTGCTATCCCTTACGAGTTCATTCCAAACCTACTCACCATTATGGAAGCGGAAGCATCGGAAGAACAGATGGAGAACAGCTCATTCCTTATCGTTGAGGATGACCGAGTTCAGCAGATCTTACTGAAACGAATTCTTACCAAGCAAGAGTATGAACCAGACACCGTTGGCGATGGTGCCGATGCCGTGAAGCACTTCATGAATAAACGTTCTGACATCATCTTCATGGATTGCATCATGCCGGGTATGGGCGGCATCGAAGCAACAAAACGCATTCGCCAATTCGAACAAGAGAACGAGAAAAACCCTTGTACCATCATAGGTGCAACCGCATTGACCAGCAGTAACGAACACCAGGCTTGTATTGAGGCCGGAATGGATTACGTGATCAGCAAACCTTATAAAAGCGACCAAATCATCAAGGTGATCAACAAGTATGTGGCGGTACAGAAACTTAACTAGCAGCATCATAGCTGCACTCGCATTCAGCACGACACCTTCAGCATCGGCGACTACCTTGCTTGAGGCGGTAGAACTCGGCCTGCAAAACAGCCTGTCTCTTCGCGCCAGTGATAAAGGTGTGGAAGAGAACGAATACAACATTGGGATCAGTCGCTCTAAATTTCTGCCTTCACTCAATGGTGCTGCCGATACCACATGGAACGAGAATGAAACCTTGCTATCGAGCGTACCCGATGAAACCTCTAGCTATAACTCAAACAGCTACAGCCTTTCGTTATCCCAGTCCATATTCAATCTTGGTGACATTTTTAAATATGGGACGGCAAAACTCGACTTCAATATTGAAGAGATTAAACACGAGAACAAAGTCCAAAGCACCATTTCGGAAATCGGCTCTCAATACTTCGAGTATTTGAAAAACAATGCGCAAATAAAAGCGACCAAGGTAGAGCTTAAGTCGTCTGAGACTCGTGAACATCAGATGCGACGCAACGTAGAGTTGGGGAACACAGCCGCCAGCGAGCTGTACGAAGTTATCGCTCAGAAAGAAGGTGTGTCGAATCGATTAAGAACCTTGCAGAAAGATCGCCGTGTCATTCTCAACGGGCTATCCATTCAGATTCAGTACCCTATCACTCCATCACAAGATATATACGAAAGTGTGCCATTAAAAGAGATAAACGAAAGCGAACAACACTCAATCATGGATCAAGCGTTAAAGCTCAACAACGACTTACTAGTAGCCAAGAAAAACGTCGAGAGAAGCCGTAGAAGCTTAAAAGAGAGCGGTACAAACTTCTTACCTACCGTGTCACTCTCAGCCAGCTATCGTCACGATGACGCCAATAACTACGATAAAACCGACATCACAGCGACAGGCGAAAGCAACTCAACTAGCGTTGGCTTGAACCTAGCCTTGCCTATTTTGTCTGGTGGTTCTGATTACTATGGATATCAAAAATCATCGACGGCAATTGAACGTACTGAACTGCTTTATCAAGACTCGCTTTACACCACTCGTAACAGCGTAAACACTTCGGTCCTAAACATTAACGATTTTTCGCAATCTATAAGCAGTTACGAGAACATCATTCGTGCCAACTATGCCTCTTACAAAGGCATTCAAAGGGCATACCAGTTAGGCACCCGTACCATCACCGATTTGCTTGCCGCAGAAAGTAAGCTCTTCAGCGCCTTAAGAGATTATGAAAGCGCACGATACGACTACATCATCGAAACCATCAAGCTCGAACAAACAAAAGGCGTGCTCTCGATTCAATCGATAGAAAGCATCATGCAATTGATGAGTGATATCGAAGGACGAAACAATCAAGAATTAGTGCCTAAACACCTTCTCTCAACTGAGTCGTTGAAAACAGGAGGTCGTAATGCAAACTGAGCAGTTTTCTCAAAAGATCAATATGGCAGATAAGTGTTATCTGACTTTCTCTACAATAATTTCCACTCTATTTGGCTTGGTACTGCCCTTCTCCATTCTGATCATTTTCGACCGAGTATTACCAAACCAAGCACAAGATACGTTGTTCTTGCTGTTCGCGATTATCCTGATTTCTATCTTCCTCGACTACCACCTGAAAAATCAGGAAGAGAAGATATCTTCCGTCATCATGAGGCAGTTTGAGACCAACTTAACCAACAAGGTATTCCAATCCATCTGTTTGGCTGAGATCTCTAAATTTCGCCGCTTAGAACCGGGCGAATACCTAGAGCGAATCTCAACCATTCCTGAGTTGAAAACCTTCTTTGGCGGCGAATCGGTTCGAGCCCTGATAAACCTTGCTGTCAGCGTGATCACCATCCTCATTATTGGTCTGATCAACATATGGGCTGGCGTGACGCTTCTGATTGCCTCGCTCATTTTAGCCATTTTCGCTTGGAGCCTTTCTAAGCAGAAGATTGGCAGCTTACAAAACAAGTCCGATATAGAGGGCTTAACCACATCCAAAATCATTGAAATCATTTCTAGCCCTCTGGATATCAAAGCTCGAAACATGGAATACCGCGTTGAAAGCCTGATGACCCAAATGGTCGAGGAACGTGAAGTTGAAAACATCAAATACGAACAGATTGAATCGAATTTTGGCTTAATCTTAGCGCTCATCCAACAACTCTCGATTGCTTGTGTTGTTGTGGTATTGGCAACAGCCGTGATCAATATGGAGTCAAGCCAAGGCATTATGGCCGCGATAATCATGCTTACCAATCGTTACTTCGCGCCCTACCAACAAGTGATGCGTACCGCGAGCCGCTGGGAACTAAACAAGCTCCATATACAACGTATCGCCGAACTTCTTGAACTGGCCGCGTCGGTTGAACATCAACATGAGACGACCGAAGTAGAACGTATTTCTGTTAAATATTCTGAAAAGCAGCGTATCGAATTCGAACTCGGACAAACTTATTTGCTTACCGGGAAAAGTGGCTCCGGCAAGACCCACCTTGCCAACTGTATTACACGTCAGAACAATGATAACAAACTGGACATCATGATTAATGACACGCCTCTGAGTGACGTAAACTACAACGTTTGGCGTAACAGCGTGCTGATGGTCGATAAAACAAGTTCATTCGTGGAAGGGACCATTATTGATAACCTAACCTGTTTCCGTCCAAGCCTGAACAATACGGCTTTCGCCTTATGTGAAACCATGAACATCAAGGCTCAAATTGATGGGCTGCCTGCAGGTTTCTATACCGAGCTCAAAGGTCACATGCGTAACCCATTCTCACGCCAAGTTGGCTATGCTCTGTTATTAGTCCGTGCCCTGCTCGCCAGTAAGCGTGTGTTGATATTCGACGATATAGACTGCGTCTTTGATGAAGAATTTGCACGCGTCGTACTGACCAGTACTGCCTATCGTGCCAATGACAAAATCTTAATCATCGCCAGCAATAAAATGGACAAACTCAACCACCGCCTCAAACGCGTAAAACTTACCGGAGGTGACCAATGAGTATCCTAGTAGACTTCAATAATGTGCCGCAACGTGTCTTGGATTTTGAATCTAGTGGATACGACGAACGTTACAGTCAATCGCCACTTATTCGTGGTTTGGCCTACACCTTGATAGCACTCGAATGGGAAGGCACGCCCGCTATACTCAGCGATGCTTTTATTCCAAAACCCAAAGACGGTGATAGCTTTACAGCAACCATAGAGCGCCTTGGATACCGCTGTGATGTGACCAAACTAAAGACACTCGAGAATATCGATAAATATCCTCACCCGTGCTTTATTGAGATAGAAAACCTCAGTGCCATCTTCTTAGGGACAAAAGATGGGAAGTTGCTGCTGTTTGATTACACGAACAACAACACCATTGAATACCCAATGTGTAAAAAGCCCTGCTTGCTGATTTCTATTAGCGAATATTCTCGTCTGTTCCGCGAACCACCTCCGGAATCGCAAGATAGAAGCAATTGGATAAAATACGCTTTCTATCGTTACAACAATGAACTTAAAAGCCTGATCATTCTGAGTTTCGTCATCAGTATTCTCGGTGCATTGCAGCCATTCTTCATCATGAGTGTCTATAACTTCGCACTGACTTCGAGCTCTCAAGCCACACTCTATTGGTTAACCTTATTCGCCATTATTGTTGGCTTCTCTGAATACTTCTTTAAGAAAATGCGGGTAAATATCATTGCCACTTCCGGTAAAGATCTCGCGGTGCACATCTCACAAGCCGTAATATCGAAACTTCTCTGGCTGCCCTACGCGATGACATCAACCGCTGGGGTTTCGTCGCAGTTGGCTCGTTTGAAAGATATCGATACGTTCCGCCGCTTAGTGACTGCAGAATCAACGCTCAGCTATTTTGATATGCCGTTTGTGATTGTATTTATCATCGCCATTGCTCTGATGTCTGGCACGGCTGCACTTGTGGTGATGGGTGGCTTAATATTAATGTTGGTGTTCTGTGTTTACTCTCGTTACATCTACTCACAAGCTACATCTAAAAGCTCTCGCGCTAACGCCATGGTCTCTTATCAATGGAATGAAATCCTTCGTGGTATCAAGACCATTCAAGGTTTGCCTTTACTGCGCGTGGTTCAATCTCGTTTTAGTGCCTCCCATATGCAAAGCACTAGTGATGCGGAGAATGTAGCTGTAACCAACAGTAAAATTCAGGCTGCTGGCGGTAGTTTGATTCAGGTGATTGGTACTGCAAGTATCGTGACCGCAGTAATCGGAGTCATGGAAGGCACTTCTGATGCGGGCGCGATGCTCGCAACCGTTATTCTCGTTTGGAAAGCACTAGGCCCGATAATGGGCATCTATAACTCAATTTCTAAGTTTCAATCCATCAAGGCTTCGTCGGCACAGATCAACAACTTGATGTCGATGAATGACGACAAGTTAACGCTAGAAAAAAGCCCGCCTATTCGGCTGTTCCAAGGAAATATTGTAGGCAGTGGTGTCAGCCACCGTTACACAGGGGCAGCAACAGGGTTAACCAACTTGGGGTTCAAAATACCACCCAGTGCAAAAGTGGTCATTTGTGGCCCTACGGGCTGCGGAAAAACCACCTTAATTTCAATCATTGCTGGGCTAGAAGACCGCTATCAAGGCGCAGTTTCTGTCGATGGTTACAACATTAAACAGTTCAATAGCTACCGTTATCGCACCTCAATTAACTACATCCCTTTTAACCTGCATATTTTTGAAGGCTCACTAGAAACCAACTTCATTCTGCATAACGGACTCATTCCGACAGAGAAAATGCAGGAGATGGTGAGCTTCTTCGAGCTAGACGAATGGCTGCCAGAAGGCTTGGCGACTCAATTGAGTGTCGATAAGTGCAAAGGTCTTCCGAATGGAATTCAACAAAAGCTGCGTTTGGCACTTGGTTTAGGCAACTGTGAGCAATCTCTGATAATCATTGATGAACCGTTCAACGGGGCTGAAAATGAAAACGCCCAGTATTTTAACCGCCTGTTCAGCGATAAGTTGCTGAATAAGACCGTCATTTTTTCGACCAATGATCCCGGTTTGATCGCTACTTCCAATATGAGTTTGGTTCTAGAACCTGATGGCAACTTGAAATATTTTGGCTTAACAGACAAATACTTAAACAGCTTGAGTTAAACACGACGATGCTTATTCACAAATTACTCGTTAGATAAATGGATGTAATTGACAAAAACATAAGTGAGAGAGATGATTCGCTCTAAAATCACCGATACAAAGGAAGCAAATGTACACATTCGTTGCAGACAAGCTTGATGTCGCTTACTTATCCGCAATTCCTGAAAACCATCAACTTCAGGGCTGCGATGTGCCTGAAGAGGAAATCGAACTTCGAGAGATCATAGAAGTTTGGTATGAGTGTGCCTTTCTACCCGCTTTCAATCTTCAGAAAATCGATATCGAGAACAAAGCTGAGTTAACCGTCGTACAATCAAATGTTCTGAGCAACGATACGCGTACGCTCGCTTTCCTACTCAAAAACAGAGTGTACCGCGCTGCACTGAACAGAATGCTCGGTGTTTGGGCGCTAGAACCTTCTGCAAAAACGGTGTTAGAGCAACTTCTATTTGAACTAAGTCTCGATAAAAATCACCCTAATTAACTCGCTTTTTAAGATACTCATCAATAAGCATCAAAATCAAACCGACCGCCAAACGCTATAAATTGCTAGCAAGACAAGCTATTTCAAAATAAGCTGTGGAATCACAAGAACTTATACCCCTCCCACACTTCCATTAAATTTACAGTTTCAAAGTTTCCATATCGGCATTTTTATTCTACTGTTTTTATATAAAACCAGTTGGATGGATCCTTAATATGTCGACACTCACGGTCTGGAATAACCTTTCAGTTAAACATAAACTCTTTGGCTTAGTTCTACTACCGATCTCATTGCTCCTTTTCTTAGCCGGTAGACAAGCTTACTTTCTGACGACGCAGTTAAACGATTTTGAGCGAACCAATCAGTTAGCAATTTACCTTGAAGATATCTCTGTCTTGTATCGAAGTACTTTGGCCCCAAACACTGAAGAGTTCGTTAATCGAAGTGCTAAGGTAAATGCCGAGCTCAAAGCACTTTCACCCAGCATATTTCTAAACAGTTCCGAAGAAGTGAACCAACTGCTGGCCGACTTCAGTGAGGCAACCTTGTCGACTATGAAAACGACCGACAGTTTCGATAAGCTGGATGCGATTGAATGGCAAAGTGACTTGTACCAACAATTGTTGCTAGCCATTGAGAAAGTCCCTTTTGATATCACCAAGCGTGAGATTCAACAGCACCTCACCGCCTTGCATCAACTAGAGTGGTTGATGTTTTGGTCAAATGAAGAATTTAAGCTCAGCGCTTCACTCTTCGATATTTACCAAAATCATCAAGAGTATGATTCTGAACTAGCCGAGTTGGTTGAAAGCCTCAATGCTAGGCAAGTTTTGTTCTTAGAAAGATTTGTGTCCTTGAATGCCAATACACATCAAGTTTCACTCATGATTGAAGTGTTTAAAGATGAGGCTTTTATGAAAAGCCAAGAGATACGTCACGCACTTCATAGTTCATCCACAATAAGCGCATTGACTCCAAAAGAGATCACTACCGGACTCAATGCGATGAGTGCTCGCCTAAGCCTGTTGCAGAATTTAGGTGACGTGATCAAACAAGAGTTCCAAGCCGAAGTAGCTCAAGCGATCTCAGATGCTCAAACAGAAAGAACGCTATTTATTTCCATCGTCACGTTGCTTGCAGCAACTGTTATGGGATTAACCCTCAGTTTAGCGAAACAAGTCACCAACAATCTTGGGCTAGTTCTTAGGTTCTTAAAAAGTGAAAATGATGATACCCGCCCTTCTTTGGACAAACTGATTCAAGGCAAAGACGAACTCAGCCTATTTGCTCAGCAAGTAGAGCGACTGACCATCGAACGAGAACATGCAAAAGAGAAGTTAACGATAGCGAAAGAAGACGCAGAGCGAGCTAAAGAAGACGCCGAAGAAGCCAAAGACCACGCGATACAAGCTAGCAAAGCGAAAAGTAGCTTCTTGGCCAATATGTCTCATGAAATTCGAACCCCACTGAATGGCGTTATCGGTATTTCGGAGATTCTGTCAGACACACCACTTACACCAACACAACGTGATTATGTAGATACGATCGAGACCTCATCTCAACTACTGCTAAGCCTGATCAACGACATCTTAGACTTCTCTAAGATTGAATCTGGCATGCTATTAATCAGCCCGCATTCGGCATCGATTAGAGAATCCATTTACGACATCGCATCTATTGTCGCGCCAAAAGCTAAAGAGCAAAAAATATCAGTGAACGTTGATATCAGCCCAGACACACCTGCACGCGTGATGATCGATGATCACCGATTAAGACAGATCTTGATGAACTTTATGTCGAACGCGGTGAAGTTCACAGCAGAAGGTGGCGTTACCCTGTCAATCCAAACGCTAAACAAAGCAGAAAACAATGTCACCCTAAGGTTTTCTGTGCGAGACACGGGGATTGGTATCGATAAACAGCAACAGAAACAGATATTCGAACCGTTCGCTCAAGAAGATGATTCAACGACCAGACAATTCGGTGGTACTGGTCTTGGCCTTGCGATCAGTACTCAGCTTGTTGAACTTATGGGTGGTCAGATCCAACTCGACTCCGTCAAAGGTAAAGGCAGTTGTTTCTACTTCGATCTAGAATTACCCATTGATTTAATGTTGCCAAAACCAAGCACAGCAACCGCCGACATTTATGTTCTAGGTAACGCGAACATGCTCTCTAAACGAATAGAATGGGACCTTAACCTCTATGGTTTAGAAATAACCCAACAAACGAGAGATACAGCTGAGCTTACACAACAACTCACGATTCAAAAGCACGCTAACCCAATCACAGTTGTCTTTGCTGAAGATGACACATTCCAAGCCAGTGACTATACCAGTGACTTAGATAAGCTCCACCAAAACGGCATCACTATCTGCTTGATTCGATCATTTTTGAGCGAGCCGGCTGACATCGGCAATTGTGTTACGGCTCAAGTATCACAGCCCCTACTCGGTTTACGTTTGATTAAAGCGGTTGAGCTCTGTGATACACAGGGTCGGGTTGAGCTTTCAGAGGCGAGCCAACCTTCTCTAGAGATACAACACAAAATTCTGATCGTCGAAGACAACAAGGTCAACCAAAAAATTGCCGGGCTTCATGTTGGTAAAAGTGGTTTTGAATTCGAGTTTGCGAATAATGGCCAGGAAGCCGTGGACATGTTCAGATCGAACCCTCACTACGCAGCAATACTCATGGACTGCATGATGCCGGTTATGGATGGCTTTGAAGCGACAAGTAATATTCGCCGCGTTGAAAAAGAGACCAATGCCACGCGTCGTATCCCTATCATTGCCCTGACCGCCAGTGTTATTGATGACGATATTCAAAGGTGTTTCGACGTGGGCATGGATGACTATGTGCCAAAGCCATTCAAATTTGAAATGTTAAAAGAAAAAGTACTTGCCGCCGTTGAAGCAATGCCACTTCCTGTTGCCTACAAAACTAAATCTACGAAAAAACCCGCGACCGTAACGCCGATTCTTAATGCTGCAGCTAAACGGACTGTGCCAGAGGAAAGAGAACAAAACCCGGTTCCGAGCAAATCTGAAAGAATACTGCTCGTCGAAGACAATCGAGTTAACCAAAAAGTCGCTTCGGTCATGCTAACAAGGGCTGGTTACGCTTTTGAAATTGCAGAGAATGGTCAAATTGCCGTTGATATGTACCAAAACGACAGTAGTTTCGACATTATACTAATGGATTGCATGATGCCCGTTATGGACGGTTTCACAGCAACTAAGGAGATTCGGGAGCATGAGAAAAACCTAGGCTTAAGCAAAACTCCTATCATCGCGCTAACCGCCAGTGTTATCGATGATGACATTCAAAAGTGCTTTGATTCAGGCATGGATGGATACGTAGCGAAGCCCGTAAGAAAAGAAAAGCTATTCCATCAAATAGAAAGTGCGACTTGTTAGGAGAAACCCATGGATTGGATTAAAACAATAAAAACACTTCCACGCAGAGTCATATTGCCAGTCGCGGTAGGGCTATTAGGAAACTTGCTTCTTCTCAGCCCAGCTCATGCCGCAGAAGATTACGCCATATTCTCTTTAGATTCAGGATTTGAAGAAATATCGATAAACAAAGCAAGGAAGCTGTATAGAGGAAAAACAAAACGACTCGATGGTAAACGTGTAGAACTTTCTGATTGGCCTGAAAACAGCAGCGAACGTGAAGTTTTTTACCAACAACTGCTTGGAAAAAACGCAGCTCAAATGAATGCCCATTGGGCGAGCTTATCCTTCTCAGGTAAAGCTCGTTATCCAAGAGAGATTAAATCGGCGTCCACCGAAACCTTGGTTGACTGGCTTGATGACAAGCCCAATCGAATTGGGTACGCCCCGCTCTCGACGCTCCCTGAAAATGCCAATGTTCTATACGTTATAAGCTCGGAGAAATAATATGAAAAAAATAATTACGTCAGTGCTATGTGCTTCAATTGCCTCTCCGGCTTTCGCTATTATTGAACTTACCGATAATTTTTCGTTAAGCGGATTTGGTTCTACTTCTTGGGCAACATCAGATAACGACTCCCCTTTAATCATCAACAATGGTTTTACCGATGAAAATTGTTATGACTGTGATACCACACTTGGAGTTCAACTCGATTACTTTTACAACTCATTTAAAGCTTCCGTACAAGTTGTCAAACCACCCCAATATGATTGGAGTGATCCTCAACTCGAGTGGGCTTACTTGGGCTATGAATTTAACGACTTCGATGTGAGTATTGGTCGATTACGACTGCCACTATTCCTTGCCTCTGAATACTATTATGTTGGCCAAGCCTATATGACGGCAAGACCACCGACAGAGGTGTATAACAGCGTTCTTGGTATTACCGCTTTCAACGGTGTCAAAGTGAGTTGGACTCATGATGTAACCGATGAAGCTACCCTACAACTCTCTCCATTTGTCGGAATCAAAGATAAGAATGAAGTAGAGTTCAATTCGACAACCGAGCTGGAATTCGAAACAAATCGAATGTTTGGTGCAAACCTTCAATTAAGTGGTGATAACTATCGTTGGAACTTATCTTTCCTTGATTCAAATTTCGATCAAACGACAAAAATTAAAAACGTTGGCACGCTTCCAACAGCAGACAACCAACACATCCAACTTTGGTCGCTAGGCGCTGAATATGAATTTGGCCAAGCGGTATTGGCGAGCGAAGGTCAAATCAGTGACGTTTCTTCATCCATGTACGCCAGCCTAGGTTACCATTTAGGAGTATTCACACCTTACGTAGTATACGGCGCGCAATTTAACGCCAATGAGCACTTAGAAGGGAATAGCTACTTAGTTGGTGTAGATTACGACTTGATGTCAAATATATCTATCAATGGTGAAATGCAATTCTTCGAAGCTCGTAGGTCAAACGGTGCCTTTATTGACGCCCCTAAAACCGATAAAGATGCATTGCTCTACACCATCATGTTGAGTTTTGTTTTTTAGCTCGAATTCAAATCGATGGTCACTTGCAGCAATTAAGATCCAAAAAAGCCAGTCGAATATTTCGACTGGCTTTTCATAAGCGGCTTATCTATTTACTCATTCAAATATTATGAGCTTGGCGCGACTCGTTTCTCTTTCAACTGTTCAATAACATAATCAGGAGCCACTTTACCTAGCTCACCCAAGCAATCATCTGTTTTTTCATTGCCATAGCGTACATAAATATCGCATACCACGTATAACTGTTCTGGAGAGCCAGAGATCAAATACGCTTTCTCGAACGATTTAGTCGATTTGTCGATATCCAGCTCTTCTTGTAGTACCCCATTCAAGTACCAGTAGTAGCTGTTATCTTTTGCAAGTTCTGCTGCTACTTCAATCTCTTTGGCTGCTGCTGCCTTGTCTTCAAGGCGAACCAAAGTTAATGATTTAGAATAGTGCATCGCTGCATTGTCCGGCACGTTCTTCAAACCACGATCCAACACCTCGACCGCTTGTTGATCTTTATTCTGAGCTCGGAAGTTATCCGCGTAGCTCAGCCAAACTTGAGGGTCTTTCTGGTGAGTATTAATCAACTCAAGATAAATCGTTTCCGCTTTATCCCATTCATTGTGCCAACGGAGCACGTCAGCGAACAACAATTGAAACTTTTCAGATTCTTGTGATTCCAAGAATGTTATTAACTCAGCGACAGGTTGTTCGATTTGTGCTTTCTGTTCTTTATCTAACGTATTGTAATCACGAACTAAGTTCGATGTTGCTGAATGACGAACCATAGAGTCTGTATCGCTCAGCAAAGGCGAAACTAACGCCCAACGATGCTCAAGTTGATATGGCGAAGAACCGATAATCGAAGCCTCACGAACTTCAGGGTTTTGATCTTTCAAACCTCTTGCCACCGCCACCAGCGCATTCTGGCTTGGATATGAAGCAAGCTCTTGCAGTGCACCAGTACGATTTTCAACAGATTGATTTTGATCTTGTGCCATGTAAGACAACTGTTGAATACGGGTTTGAGTGTCCGTCATTTCGAGCACTTGATTGATATTTTGTGCCGGTGCGTCAACAGTTTGCTGAACGCTATTCGCTGCCATCGCAGACGTTGAAATCAATGCGGACGTTGAAACTAATAGAGCAACAGCCGTCGCTAAACTCTTCTTCATCATAGTATTACCTTAAACTGGAGAACTTAGCCTGTCCTTAGACTCGTATCTGATTAAATTTGTCTTGGACCTGTTGACCCAAAAAACGAGTTAAAACTTGGTCTCGAACGTAGTTTGTTGCGCCTGTTTTGCACGATGTGCCATCAATACTGAATCACTGAATTTGCCATGAGCAACCGGATGCCCCATCGCACGAGCGATATAAGCCATCGACTTGTCGACATGAGAAAAGAACTTGTGCCAACCTGCACATAAGTAGTTCAAGCCCGGTTCGCCTGCGCGAGTTTTGATAAAGCGGTTTTTAGGACATTCACCATGACAAGCAAACTTGTAATCACACTGCTGACATTGACTGGTCATTGTGCGTGATTTAGCGAAACCAAACTTTTGCTGTGGTGCGCTGTACGCTAAATCATCAAGCTTCTCGTGGTGGATATTGCCAATTTTGTATTCAGGGTAAACGTAGTGGTCACAAGAGAACACATCACCGTTTGGCTCCATCGCTAGGCCTTTACCGCAGATCTCATTCAGAGTGCAAAGCGGATTCGGACGACCAATCCACGTTTCTAAGCTCGCTTCAAAATACTGAACGAACACTTTACCGATGTCGTTCTTCGCCCACTCATCAAACACAGAGATCAGGAAGTTACCCCAAGCTAAATCCGACACACACCACGATTCCATGATCGAGTCTTTATGGCCGGGGATCAGGCGTTTTTCGCCTTGTTTTAGCTGCTCACTCACTTGGGATGTTTGTGGCGCAACCGTTCTAAAGGTTTTCTGTTCAACGATAGGAATAAACTGCATTTGTGGAGACTTCACCACATCACGTAGGAAGCGATACACCTCAAGTGCATTTTGACTGGTGAGGTTATTCACACAAGTCAACGTTGCAAATTTAACTTGATGTTTGTGCAGCAACTCAACCGCCGCCATCACTTGTTTGAATGTGCCACGGCCTGCTCTGTTAACACGATACGCATTGTGCAGCATTTCAGGACCTTCAATACTCAAGCCGATCAGGAAGTTATTCTTTGCTAAGAATCGGCCCCAATCGTCATTGAGCAGTGTGCCATTGGTTTGCAGATCGTTTGAGATCAACACACCTTCAGGTCGGTACTTTTTCTGTAGTTCAACCACTCTTTCAAAGTACGCTAAACCCAGCATAGTTGGCTCGCCGCCCTGCCATGAGAAGATAATTTCAGGCGTGTTTTGACCTTCGATATATTGTCGGATGTAGGTTTCTAGCGTCTCATCATCCATTCTCGGAGAACTGCCTTTCTTGTACTCCAACAAATCTTGCTTACTTAGGTAATAACAATATTTACAGTCGATGTTGCACGCTGCGCCAATTGGCTTAGCCATAACATGCAAGCGTTTAGACGCTTTACCATTGTATTGTGGACCTTGAGTAATGTGCATGATTTATCTACCTATCTTAGTGTCTGTAGCCATCATAATGCCTATTTCAATCAGTGGCATGTTATACCCTTTATAACCAATAGGAATGACCTTAAACGTTAAAATTGCCCTCTATTTCGAACATTCGAGGCACGTGATGAAATTTTTTAATTACAAACAAATAGCGGCGATCAGCAGCGTCACCATGACTATTTTCCTAAGCGGCTGTGCGAGCGTGCCTACACACCCCATCGCCCAACAAATTGACCAAGAAATGGTGCTAGTTGAAGGTGGTACATTCACCATGGGTTCGAACGATCCTGAAGCGACCAAAGCAGAACGACCAGCACGAAATATAACTGTAGATAGTTTCTACATTGCAAAGTTTGAGGTGACTCAAGAATTGTTCGAATCGGTGATGGGTTCATCTCTCAGTTATTTCCAAAACCCACAAGTTCCGGTCAATAACTTAAGTTGGCAACAGGCGAACTACTTCGTTGAACAATTGAACGAACTTACAGGTGAAGAATACCGTCTGCCGACTGAAGCTGAATGGGAATTTGCAGCGAAAGGTGGCAACAAGAGCAAAGGCTATACTTACAGTGGTTCCAATAACTTAGATGATGTTGCGTGGTACTCAGCAAATTCTAAAAATAGCGCACATCCAGTCGGGCTAAAGAAGCCAAATGAACTAGGCTTATATGACATGACCGGAAACGTGGGTGAGTTTGTGATTGATGCCTTCGATGACACTTTCTACCGATTCGGTCCAACAGACAATCCTAACAACGCAAAACACAGCGACGTTGGTTTATCACATAAATCGGTTCGCGGTGGCAGCTTTGCTTATGACGAAAACGAATCTGAAAGTTACCGTCGCGACTTCGCAAGCCAATCGATCACTATGTCAGATATGGGCCTGCGTTTAGTTAAGGATACGAACTAGCTAAAGCTGTGAGCTAGTTAAAGAATGAACTAACTAAAGGTGCCAACGGTTATGAATCAACAATCTTCACAAGCAATACTAAAATACGACTTGCACTATACACACGTTAGAAATCTGACCAAACGTTAGAAATCTGACCAAACGTTAGAACTCTGCGGCAACGCTGAATAAGGAACTTCTATGCAATACACCAAGCTTTCAGGACTTACACTCGCGTTACTCTGTGCCTTCCCTACCTCAGCAGCAGAGAAGCCAAATCTAGTCCTTCAAATCACGGTAGATGGCCTGCGCGCAGACCTAATCGAACGATATAAGCACAACTTCGGTGAAGGCGGTTTCCGGTACTTAATGGATGACGGCACTTACTACACCAACGCGAACTACCAACATGGCAACACGGAAACGATCGTGGGCCATGTGTCGCTTGCAACAGGCGCTCCACCGAGCGTACACGGCATGGTAGGTAACGTTTGGTATGACCGTAGCGAAGAGCGTTTGGTGTATAACGTAGAAGACGGCAACTACAAAATGTTGACCTCTGGCGCGGGTGTCGACAAAGCAACAGAGATCGACCCAACGCAGAAGACAGCACAAGGCGATGGCCGCTCTCCAGAGCCAATACTCTCCACCACGTTTGGTGACGAACTGACGATTTCCAATAGTGGCAAATCAAAAGTGTTCGGTGTATCAGTGAAAGACCGCGGTGCGATCTCATTGGCAGGGCACAGTGGTAAAGCCTTCTGGTTCTCCAAAGCGCAATCTGAGTTTGTCACCAGCAACTATTACTACGACGAGTATCCAGATTGGGTATCACGTTGGAACGAGAAAGCGATTGCTGCAGAGTACTCGAAACAGAAATGGGAGCTCTCATTACCACGTGAAAACTACACGCTGCAAGAGCACGATACCGAACACAAAGTGAAACTCGGTGATTTCCAACGCACCTTCCCTCACCCTTATGGCCCCGCGAGTTACAAGTACTACAGCACAACGCTAACCGTTAGCCCGGCTGGCGATGAAATCACAGAAAACTTTGCAAGCACACTGTTGATGCAAGAGAAGCTAGGTCAAGGTGACGTGACCGATTACCTGTCTGTAAGTTTTTCATCAAACGACTACGTGGTGCACTTATACGGCCCTGAAAGCCTAGAGACAGAAGACAACCTAATTCGACTCGATAAGACGATCGCCAAGCTTCTTAAAACCGTTGATCACCAAGTCGGACTAAAGAATACACTAATTGTGTTGTCTGCCGACCACGGTGTACCTGAATCTTCACCTGCGGCAAATGCGCTTGGCTTCAATCAAGCTCAATACTTCAATAAAGACACACTGCTCTCGAGTGGCGTAGAGCAAAGGTTGAAGGATGAGTTTGGTTTATCCAAAGACGCAATACGCTTGTACGCACAGCCTTATATTTATCTGAATCACGATTTAATCGCAGAGAAGAAACTTGACCTAGCTAAAGTACAGGAAGCGATCGCCGATGAAATAGCGAAAGTGAAGGGAGTGGCGTTTGCCGTATCAAGCAGTGATATCGCGGCAAACCGAGTACCTGATACTCATGTAATGCAGCTCATTAAGAACAACTACCACCCAGCTCGTTCTGGCGATGTGTATGTGGTATTTGCTCCACGTAGCTACATTAACGACATGGAAGGCCTTCAAATAGCCTCGACTCATGGCTCGCCATGGAAGTACGATACACATGTCCCTGTCATCTTCGCAGGCTACGACGTTGAAGCTCAGAAAATCTCGCGTCCAGTCACGCCATACGACATTGCACCAACGCTTTCGAACAAACTGGGTATCACTCAACCAAGTGGTTCAATTGGAGAAGTTCTGCAAGAAATTACCGAATAATAGATGTCATTGAGGTTTCTTAGTTTTAATGTCGAAACCCACACCAAGTAAAAGAGCCACTTATCAATTCAGACTGACTCAGTCAAAACAGATAAGCGGCTCTTTTTGATTGCCTGTAGTTAGGTCGAAATCCAATCAACGTATGTCAGTGCTGGGAATAACGGCTATTCGCACAAACATTTTCCATTAATCGCCCTTTAGAGGCTAACTTGATATGTCTTTTGCTGCCGCTTTGATCTTAGCGCGCAACCACTTGTGGCTAGGTTCATTAGTGCGACTCGGGTGCCAAATCATACACATATCGAGGTCTTCCAATTCGAATGGTAGTGGTAGTGTTTTAACCGAGTACTTTTCAGAAAAACAACGCACCGATGACATAGGTAACACTCCGATGTAATCAGAGCCCTCAATAACTGGCAGCATCTCAACAACACCCGCAGCGCGATAGACTATTCTGCGCTTTTCAAGGTCACTGTAGTGTTCAGAACTCAATAAGCTTTTACGTGCATGCCAACGAGATACAACCACATGCTCAACTGATAGGAACTGCTCCATATCGATCGTATCACCAATCGTAGGATGGTCTTTGCGGCACACCACCACCAGTTCCTCTTTAGAGATCACCTCATGCTTGAGCATGGTTCTTCCTTTAGGTGTCATATCGATAATAACATCGTGTCTTTGAAGCCTTAAATCAGACTCGTAATCTTCCGTAAATAGAGGGTGAACTTCTAACGCGATACCAGGTGCAACTTGGCTGATTAACTGCATCACTCTTGGCATCATTTCGTAGCTCGCCGCCGAGACGCAGGCAATTGAATACACGCGCCCTGAAGTTTTGGGGTCGAAATCTCTTGATGCGGATAAGGTAGAAGTGAAATTTTTAAGCGCAGCGGCCATTGCCGGATAGATATCAATAGCGAATGTGGTTGGCTCTACGCCTGATGTGGTACGGTGAAACAGTGGCTCGTCATAGATATCTCGCAACCGTGCAAGCGCTTTGCTCACAGCAGGTTGGCTTATATCCATGCGATTAGCAGCCCTAGATAAGTTCTGCTCTTCATAGATAGCAACAAATATAGGAATTAAATTGAGTTCGGTGCTTTTCATACAGTTCCATATTAAAGAAGCAGGTCCCCTATAGTAGAGAGCCTGCCGATTTTGTTCGATGCGAATAACTAAAGTTTGCTACTTAGTTCTATCTTTTAAGTTTGGCAAGGCTTTAGGGATTTTCAAGCGGTCGAAAATTGAACGAGAATTGCTTGAGTTTGATGTGTCATTGGGTAAGTTACGTAACCCTCTCCACAAACGAGTAAATACGTTTTTGTCTTCTCGCCCTTGTTGGAGGGATTCACTGTCTTCTATCCAACGTTTCTGTCCATTCAATTTACCAAGTTGCGCTTTATTCAGTTCTAGCTGAGAGGTTTCGTTTCGTAATTGACGATAGATAAAGGTTCTCAATGCGGGCCAATTATTTTGCTTAAGCAAACGACGCAATACCAACCAACTTGGTGTTGGTCGATTTTTGTAATAGCGCTTCGCCGCAACGAATAACATGCCACATAAGACCACTGCCAAACCAACGCTTATAAAGACCGACATGTAAGCTTTGATGAAGGATTGGAATGTGTGTTTTGCTTCAAACACTTCGCCTTTTATTACCACGCTCTCAAGACGCTGATTTTTGCTGTCCCACCACTGGAATGTGAACTCCGGTAAGGTAAATTCACCACCTTGCTGAATCACATAAACCGTCTCTTCAATTCTACTGGAACGGTAGTCACCACGTTCTTGTGTGTCATCTAAACGATTAGGTTGCGGGTAAGCTTGATATTGCTGTGTCGATTCATTGGTCAACACATTGGGAAGTAACACCGACAAACTGTCTTTCGCTTTGATCGTCACGGTTCGAGTAACCGCATCACCCACTTTTAAGTCTTCGCTCGAACGTTGCCATTGCTGCTCAACATCCACGTCTGTCGCTGAAAACCAAGGCGATTCATCGCTTAACAAACCAGACGGTAATGAGGCTTCAAACTTAATCGGCTGCGTATAAAGCGTGCCACCAACGTTTGACCCATCAGGAGCTGACACTTGAATACGAACCGGTACGGTTGGAATCACAAACTCGCCAGAAGTCATCGGATAAAGCGTCACTTCCCAACGTTGACGCGACCATGTAGTGCCATTGACCCGTTCCGTGTAATTAGTCGCGAGTTGGTTACGTTGCTTAGCGATCACGTTAGGGATTTCGATACTGCCGATTCGAGTCCCTCCCGTTAACCAACGCGGCGTCGCCACCTCAATATTCAGAATTACCTGCTCATTGACGCTCACTTTAGTCGGCGTTATCTTATCGCCTGACTTTGGCTTTTCCCCTACCCAAGCGATAAGCTCAACGTCACCACTTTTTTGGAGATCGAAGATATCGGCAGCAGAAGCAACAAAAGGAGAAAACCAACTCAATATAAGAGTCATCGACAGTAACCACTTATGGGTTCTAAATCGCACTCTCTTTGATTGAATGGCTTCAAGAGCTAAATGATATCGACTCATTGGGTTTGCTCCTGTTTTGACGCTTGTTCGATGGAAGGTGCAGGGTCTCTTAATTGAATTTGGAACTTGGACTTTAAGAAGAACTTAGGGTCCGCTTCGACTCGTTTTAACCACTTATCGGCAAGCTCTTGGCTACCCAAAATTTCATTGGCATTAAGCGTTTCCTTGAGCATCAATTCCGCTACCGTTTCTTCTTCAGCGCCATCACCCGTTCGCGGCTGATCGTCTTCGAGTTCTAAAGACTCTTCAGGGCCATCTGTGGTCCCGGACTGACTTTCACTGGTTCGGTTAACCTCTTCGACAATCCCACTAAGCACAGCAAGATTGTTTTCCACATCCGTTCTTAGTTCTGGTGACAGATCCTCTTTCTCGCTTAATAATTTCAAAAGGTCTCGCGCCGCAAGATATTCACGCTGTCTGGCTAACGCACTCGCCGCGTTGTATAAACCAAGGTCAGTTTTGGTTTGCAGGAATGCACTGTGAGCGAGCTTAAAATCACGAGCATAGTAATAAGCCGCGCCCTTTCGCATTGGGTCAGTAAAATGTTTGGCAGCTTGAAGATATTCTTTCTGATTCAACAGGCGTTGACCTTGCTGATCGGGCGTTAACCATAAGTCCCACCACCATTGAGCTGTTTTGTCCCAAGCCGTAACCGACTCCACCACAACGGGTTTCTCAGCAGTTAAGTTGACTGTTTTCGCAAAAGTGCTTGGTGAATAGATGCTGCCCGAAATCACTAGACCAACGACACACCACTGCACCAGCCATCCTTTTCTGAACCACAACAACATGATAATCGCCATTGGGATAAGCAAGCCATAGCCCATGTCTTTCCAAGGCATTGAAGATTCGCCGTTGAGCTGCATGTTTCTTTCAACCGCTCTGTTCAGTTGTTGGATATCCGAATCATCAACGGTCACTTCGATCAGTCGTCCACCTGTCTTACTCGCCAAATTGCGTAATGAATCGAGGTCGACAGGATTATCGCTCACCACATTACTGTTTCCTGCGGCTAGAATAAGCAACTGATACGGGTTGTCGTTAAAGAAGTTCTCGAACGCTCTGATGGTACTTGGATTTACACCATCCGATACCAACAACACTGACGAACCTAGCTCACCAGACAATTGCTGATTTATGAGTGGCAGTGCTTCTTCTGCTGACTTACCTGATACCGGCATGATGTCGGGTGTGATAGCCGCTAGAAACGGTTCGAATACCTTGCTGTCTTGAGTCACAGGCATCGCGACGTGTGCGCTGCCTGCGTAAACCACTAAGCCCGTATTACCGCCCTTGCGCGCTGCTAATAAGTCTCTAATTTTCTGTTTAGAGCGTTCCAAGCGACTCGGTGGTAAGTCTTTCGCCAGCATGGATTCGCTGTTATCAAGCACCACTAACATCGACGCTTTGTCTTCCCCAAAAGGTGAAGCCTCACGCTGCCATGTTGGGCCAGAACAGATAATGATGGCGATAGTTACAATCACCATCAATAGCTTCAATGGCAGCTGCCTACGCCAGCCTGTTTCACCAATGGTCAATGCATCACGTAAGTGTGCAGGTAGAATGTCTTTCCACGTTGGTTTGGTCTCTTCTCTCCAACGAACCCATAACAGGAAGAACATCGGAATAAAGGCCAACAACCACAAAGGTCGGATAAAATGAAACTGGGTAAAGAACTGTTGCAGAGTGAGAGAATCAGGCATCATCCTCTCCTTTCAATTTTTTAGTTTTAGAAGCCAAAAGCGACCTTCTACGTAAAGTCGCCAGACTAAAGGCAGTCAAATACATCACAACAACAATGGCCATCAAGTAATGATGTAACCCCTGTTTAGGACGATAAGTGGTACTTTCATATAACTGTGGTTCTAGTTCACCGATTTGAGCGTAGGCTTTGGTCAGTTCGTCGCGGTTAAGCGCCTCAAAGGCTTCGCCACCAGACTCTTGAGCCACTCGCTTGATGGTTTCCATATCCAGAGCCACTTCACCAAAGGTTTGCGGATCGCCCATCGCAATAACGTGAATTCGAACGCCCTTAGCCTTAGCAACTTTTGCGGCATCGATAGGCTCAACAAAGCTTCCGGTGTCATTGCCATCAGTTAGCACAATCACAACTTTCTCTTTCACGTTCGCATCAATACTTGAATCTTGAACCGCAGCACTCTGCTTTTCGCTTTGTTCAAACACCTTAATCGCCAAGCCAATCGCATCACCTAAATGCGTGCTTTGTCCTGCCATCGCCACATCGGTTTGATTAAGCAGTTCAAGCCACACATCTTGGTCAGCTGTAAACGGTGTTTGTACAAACGCTGCATCACCAAACAAGATCAAACCGAGTCGGTCCCCTTTTCTGGTTTTCGCGAAATCGGCTAACACCTCTTTGGTCGCATCTAAGCGAGAGATTTTATCCCCTTGTTTAGACGTAAAATCTTGTTCAGCCATTGAGCCAGACAAATCGACAACCACCATCACGTCGCGACCTAATTGTTCACGAACTTGTGGCTCACCAAGAATGGTAGGTTTCGCTAATGCGCAGATCACTAATACCCAGGTAATGATCAGCGTAGTGCGTTGCCACCAGCTTGGTGTTAATTGGCTTGCACCTTCTGATGGAGCCTCGCCAATCGCTTCAACCAACTCACTGAAAAATGGCACCTTGATGGCCATTTGTTTAGTGCGATAAGCAGGTACGGCGAAGTAAACGAGTAAAGGCAAAGGTAGTGCGATAAACCACAGTGGGTGCGCAAATTCAAAGCTGGCAGATAAAACATCAAACATTGTCTTGCCCCTCAACCGTTACCTGTACATTCGGCTTGTGAAGTTTTAGCCACATCATCGCGGTTTGAATTACCTCTAATCGCTGTTCAAAGCTCAGACGCACATTAGGGTCAATTAGGCTTTGCATCCATAATTCCGAAACTTCATCGGCAAAGAACGCATTGCTGTTTTCACTTGTGTTAGCGCTAACAGGCAGATAAGCGTTCAGACGGTTTACATAGGCTTTTCCAAACAGCTTTGCATTGCTGCTGTCTAGGTAACGAAGTACCACTTTGAGGACTTTAAAGGTTCGTTCAGTTGAGTTCTTGTCTCTTGCATCCAGTACCATGAGTTCTTGAAGCGCTTCTTTGCGATAACGGTTATTCCACCACCTTAGCGCTAAACGATAAGCCAGATAGACAGCGACCAATAACAGAATGACGCCAAGGATCTTCCAGCCAATAGTTTGCGGCATCCAGCTCACGCTCTCGGGAATGGCGACATCGTGCAGATCGCGAAGGATATAAGTACTTGGAGGCGTATGTTCAACGGCCATCTAACGCCCTCCCACCAGCTTTTGAAGCTGAGAAATATGAGTTCCAGACGTATCTAATTCGATATAAGGGAGGTTTTTCATCGCCATTAATTTAGCAAGGGACTGTTTCTGGAGTGCCGCTTTTTGGGCAAGGCTTTCACTTGCAAGGTTAACCTTAGATTGGCTGTCCAGATTAAGTTGAAAGCGACCATCACCCACCACCCAGTTTGCGCTTGCCAGATCTTGAGGCAATGATTGTTCTAATGGATCGGTGACCATAATGGCTAAGATATCGTTGTGTTGTTGCAGTTGCTTTAGTCGGTCAAGGTGTTGCTCTTGGCAATCTCGCCAATCACTAATAAAGATTAAGGTCGATTGCTTTAATCTCATTCGTTTTATCAGTTCAATCCACTGGCTAAACCCAACACCTTCGCTGTCGCTCACCCTGACACCTAAGCTTTGATTGGCTTTGGTCAGATGTTTTAACTGAGACATTAAGTCCGATTGAGAACGCTGTGCTTTGGTATGAAAGAGCTTTTGGTGCGACGCCAAAACGAAACCAACTCGGTCACCATCTTTCAGCACTCGCCATCCACACAATGCTGCGACTTCGGCGGCCACAACAGATTTCATAGTGTTTTGAGAAGCAAAGAACATCGAGCTGCGTTGATCAACACAGATCATCACATTACGGTCTTTCTCTTCGGTATAACTACGAACATGAGGTTTGCCTGTTCGCATCGTGACTTTCCAATCGAGGTTACGAATATCATCACCAAGTTGGTAGTGACGTAGCTCCTCGAAATTCAAACCTCGACCTCGGAACAATGAGTTGTGTCTACCCGACAGCACACTACCCGCCTTTAGATGAGGCAGTAGAGAAAACGACTCAGCTTGAGCCTGAATTCGCACTAACCTTGAATAATCACAGTACAAACGTGGATCAAGGCCTTGCGATTTGGGAGCTTGTGTTGGCTTCGCCATGACGCCCCCTAGTTATCCAATCTCAACATTATCGAGCAGTTCTTCAACCACTCTTTGATGGTCAACACCATCGGCCAATGCATCGTAAGACAGCGAGAATCGGTGACCTAACACGGTTGGCAACATGGCACGCACATCGTCTAACGTGACGTGGTCACGCCCTTGCAGCCACGCATAAGCGCGAGCGCATTTATCCAATGAAATAGATGCACGAGGGCTTGAACCAATTTCAATCCATTTCGATAAGTCTGATTCTGGGTAACGCTCTGGCTTACGAGTCGCCATCACCAAAGCCACAATGTAGTTCTCAACTAAATCGGAAACGGCAATATCTGGAAGTTGGCGGCGAGCTTCAAGTACCAACTCAGGTTCAATATGCTCTGGAGTGACTAATTCCGAACTCGTCTCGCTACCGAGCTCCTCACTGCGCACAAGTCGAATGATGTCGCGTTCAGCTTCATCTTCTGGATAGTCGACCGTCACTTTCATGATAAAACGGTCCATTTGTGCTTCAGGCAGTGGATACGTACCTTCTTGCTCTACTGGGTTTTGCGTAGCGAGCACCATGAATAGCTCTGGAAGAATATGAGTTTGACCACCCACCGTAATCGTTCCTTCCGCCATGGCTTCAAGCAGAGCCGCTTGTACCTTTGCAGGAGCACGGTTCACTTCATCGGCTAAAACAATACTGTTGAAAATAGGACCCGGTTGAAAGTGCAACTGAGGCTTTCCATCAAGCTCTTGATACACTTCTGTACCGGTTACATCTGATGGCAGCAGGTCAGGCGTAAACTGAATTCGACCAAAACTGGTGTTCAGTAGGTTCGCCAGTAATTTCACTGAACGAGTTTTCGCTGTACCGGGAAGTCCCTCTAAAAGCACATGCCCATTAGTCAATAACCCTATCACCAGAGCCCGAACGACGTGGCTCTGACCGATAACATTTTTCTCTGTTTGTTCAATCAGTTGGTTTATTGCTTGTTGCGCATGGTTCATAGGTCTTCCCTTAATTCAATCTGGCTGCGTACATCCTACTCACAAGCCCCATAACTATTAGTTATACACGTGATAATTGCTCATAAGCGCGATAATTGGTTACAAGCGGAATAAGCAGCAAGCACCATAGCCAAGCTCACCTCATCGCTTTATTTAAACTTAGCTTTCAATTGGTTAATGGCCTCCGGCGGTGCCACTTTGCTCAGTGATGAAATACATTGCTCAAACGCCTTTGGTACGCCCGGTATATGGCTGTTTCGCGCCAACACTTCACACTGGGCATACAAGTGCTGTAGGTTGCGGCTAAATTGGTAAGCCTTGTGCAGTGATTGACTTGCCGCAAGCACATCCGATTTCTCCAAAGCCAATCCGTACACATACCAATATTGTGGGTCGGTTTGTGCAGTTTCAGCAGCTTGCTTAAGGTACTCCGTTGCTTGTTCGTAATCTTTCACACGAAGCAGAGATAAGCCTGTGCTGTATGGCAATACACTCGATCTCGGCTGAGCTTCAATACCTTGCTTCAATGTCGACAGCGCTTTTGCTTCGTTACCTTGCGCTCGATACAAATCCGCTAAGTTGGCGTAGCTGTTTTCGAAATAAGGCTCGATTTCGATAGCACCTTGATAAAACTCAATCGCTTTTTGATATTGGCCTAGATCGCGGTAAACGTTGCCTAGGTTAGTACGTCCAAATCCTCTATCGGAATTAAATTGCTGTATCTCAATGTACTCTTCCAATGCAGGCTTGATTTGGTCTTTCTGCAGAGGATTCATTTCTCCCCAGTAACGCACTAATGCACCTGCGGTTTCTGAACGAATCGACAATACAGGGTCTTTCAGTAGCGGTTCTAAAATCTGCCAACGGTCAGTGAATGGGAAACCAGACGAGCCTTGCACAACGCCCAAACGGATCATTTCATCATCATGTTTCACCGCTCTTGCTAGCGAGATAAGCGTATTCTTACCCGTATTGCCGCCCAAACGTTCTAAGCTCGATGCACGAATGATATTGCTTAAGCTAGAGTCCTGAGCCGAGTATGCCAACGCATCCTCTGCCCCTCTGTGCCCTATTGAGTCAGCATAAAAGGCAACGGCAAAGTGCTGCTGATTACGATACTTAGAATCTGGGAACCACTCACCGATTTGCTTATCTGCCCACTGGTCGGTTTGATCTTCATGACAGCTAGTACACACGTTCGGCGTTTTAATATGTTGGCTAATATCAGGACGCGGGATATGCCAACTATGGTCACGTCTTGGGTCGACCTCCATGTAAGTCGTCTCAGGCATGTGACAAGTCGTACATTGTGAAGCTTCGGTATTCGCCTCGTGGAAGGTGTGCTTTTCAGGCGTGTATTCAGAAGCAATGTGACATTGGCTACATACAGCTTCCTCTGCAATTTTTAATTCTGCGGTATGGGGATCGTGGCAGTTAGTACATGTGACGCCTTTTTCAGCCATCACTGATTGAAGGAAAGATCCGTAAACGTAATCTTCATCGTAGATTTGACCATCGTTATGGTAAAGCTCAGGAGTAATCAAACTTAGACGATACTCATCAAAGAAAGACCCGTTAACGTGATCTCCAGTTTCATTTAACTGAGTACGTCTGCTGTGGCATTGCGCACAGGTTTGAACCTGATTGGTATGGATGATGTCTTTTGGTTGTAGGGTTGAGTTGCCCTCTTGGTAGATCCATTCTTTCACCGATTTCGACAAGTCGCGATCAAAGCCATAATGCGCGGAGGCTTGAACATCCTTTTCGCCGTTGGCTTTTACTGACTTGTAATTTGCTAGCTGGGCTTGTTTAACGTGCTCGCTTGCAGGGCCATGACAGGCTTCACAACCGACATTAATCTCAGACCAAGTAGTGTTATAGGTATTGCTCGCGCTGTCGTAGTTTTTCTCTAGATTCGTTGAGTGGCAATCGGCACACATGAAGTTCCAGTTTTGACCGCTGTTGGTCCAGTAGAATTCATCAGTGTTGGTGGTATCCGGGTAGAGGTTAAACCAGCGTTGACCGCCTTCGCCCTCAGTGCGAGAGTCCCAAGCGAAAGGAATCAACTGTACTCGACCGTCTTCAAACTCAACCATGTACTGTTGTAATGGTTCAAAGGCAAAGGTATAGCTGATTTTGTAATCTTTGAATTGCCCGTCTGGGCCTTCGATATTGACCCAGAACTCTTCACCCTTGCGAAAAAATCGGTTGGGTTTACCGCCATGAGTGACCGTTTGATCGTTGAAATCGCCTAATACAGATTCATCTGTAGCGTGTTTCATCGCCATGTCATGATGAGAGCCTTGCCACGCTTCCACTTCTTCGCTGTGACAGTCAACGCATGCTTCAGAACCGACATACGTAGCCTTGGGAGAGCTGGCATCTAAAGTTCCTGAACCAATAAGCGTAGCTTCAGTCGCTGGAGCTTGTTCATTAGCATACACATTGACACTGAGTGTCGACAACATAGGTAAAGACAACATTGCGGATAATACTGCAACTCGCTGGTGTTTCAATCCGTTCACTAGTGAGCACAACCATGCAGACATAACATTCCTTGTTTTTATACATCCTTATGCTTAATAAGGTAGACGTAAAAACAATGAATTTACAATTATTTAGTGGCAGTGAGCTTGATTGTTGTGACTCATATTCACGACTGGTATTTACTCATCGATATGCGCATAAAAAAAAGAGCTCCGAAGAGCTCTTTCGTGTTAGCAGTTTCATCAAACTATCAGTTTCAATAAACCAAAGCTTACTTATTATGGTTCTCTTGAAGTTTCTCCATAACCTGATCCAAGCTAAAGCTCGCTGCTTTTTGGCGTGGCGGGTATTCAGCAAAGGTTTCTAAGAACTTGCCAACATACGCTTGAGCAGGAACAAACATATAAGCATGGTCTAACAACCAGTCATAGTAAGTATTCGATGTGATATCTGCGTTTTCGTATGGGTCCATTCGGAGGTTAAACAGCTTAGGAAGACGTAACGTTACAAACGGTTCTGCCCAAATTTGCATGGTACCCGTCGCACGCTGCTCCATGAACACCGCTTTCCATTGGTTGTAACGAAGTGCCGCAAGGTCACCGTCATCGGTAAAGTAGAATATCTCCGAACGACGGCCTTTCTCTTCTTCTCCGGTTAGGTAAGGAAGGAAGTTGTAACCATCTAGGTGCACTTTAAACGTTTTATCACCCGCAGTATGACCTTTCAGTAGTTTCTCTTTGATCTGATCATCACCAGCAGCTGCAACGAAGGTTGGCATCCAGTCCATGTGGTGCATGATTTCATTTGAAACACTGCCCGGTTCAATCTTTCCTGGCCAACGAACCATTGCTGGTACACGGTATGCGCCTTCCCAGTTGGTGTTTTTCTCACCACGGAACGGCGTTGTACCGGCATCAGGCCAAGAGTTCATGTGTGGACCGTTATCCGTTGAGTAGAAAACGATGGTGTTGTCTTTGATGCCCAACTCATCCACTTGCTTCAATAGTTGTCCAACGTGTCGATCGTGCTCAACCATACCATCAGCGTAATTACTGATGCCGGTTACACCTTTGCTATCTGGCTGCACGTGCGTTCTAAAGTGCATTCTTGTTGCGTTCCACCAAACGAAGAATGGTTTGTCCGCTTTCACTGCGCGATCCATGAAATCAAGTGCCGCGTCTAGTGTTTCTTCATCGACCGTTTCCATACGCTTACGCGTTAGTGGGCCTGTATCTTCAATCTTGCCATCAGCGAATGATTTGATCACACCACGAGGGCCAAATTTCTTACGGAACTCTGGGTCAGTTGGGTAATCTTCATTCTCCGGTTCTTCTTCAGCATTCAGGTGGTAAAGGTTGCCAAAAAATTCGTCAAACCCGTGTGCTGTTGGAAGGAATTCATCTTTATCGCCAAGGTGGTTTTTACCAAATTGACCTGTCATGTACCCCATAGGTTTAAGCATTTCTGCAATCGTTGCATCCTCCGCTTGCAAACCAATGTCTGCTCCTGGAAGGCCTACTTTACTTAAACCCGTTCGTAATACACTTTGTCCCGTAATAAAGGTAGAGCGACCCGCAGTACACGATTGTTCAGCGTAATAATCGGTAAACATCATCCCTTCTTTGGCGATGCTATCAATATTGGGCGTTTTGTAACCCATTAAACCAAAGGTGTACGCACTCACATTGGATTGACCAATGTCGTCCCCCCAAATGACCAATATATTTGGCTTTTCTGCTGCAAAAGTGGCGCTAGACGCGGCCATCATTGCTGTACCCAAAATCGCTAATCGACGTTTAGCGCCATACTTCGCTGTCATAGAAACCTCTTCGTAAGTTATTTGCATCCTGCCCTACAACGTATAGTTCATTTTTTGCGCATACGCGAGATTACCTAAGCTATTAATATTTTTGTCATTTTCATCGAGATATGGATACAGAAGTCATCGATAAGGTTTACGGCAACAAACATGATAAGGATCACACATACAAACTAAGGGGTTGTTCTGGCAACACACTAGAACTCATATGAATCAACAAGTTAACTAGACATCATAACGATTGGTTATAAGCACTATAAAAGGACGGAACGGAATTTTGAGAATAACATTTGCTCATCGATGTGTTGTTCTAACGCATTAATCTTAAAAGTGAATTGGAGTCCTTATGGGTACTAAAATTAATAAACTAGCATTAGGTGTTGGCTTATTAGCAGCTTCTTCAGCGGCAACAGCAGCAGAAAAACCAAACATTCTTGCTATCTGGGGTGATGACATTGGTGTATTCAACATCAGTGCATACAACAACGGCATGATGGGTTATGAAACACCTAACATCGACCGTATTGCTAACGAAGGCGCACTATTTACTGACCATTACGGTCAACAATCATGTACTGCTGGCCGTGCTGCATTCCTAACCGGTCAAGAACCTTTCCGTACAGGTCTACTGACTATCGGTATGCCGGGCTCTGACCACGGCATCCCTGATTGGGCTCCAACGATCGCAGACCTTCTTAAAGAACAGGGCTACATGACCGCTCAGTTCGGTAAGAACCACATGGGTGACCAAGACAAACACCTTCCAACGAACCACGGTTTTGACCAGTTCTTCGGTAACCTGTACCACCTAAACGCGGAAGAAGAGCCAGAGACTTACTACTACCCTAAAGATCCTGAGTTCCGTAAGAACTTTGGCCCTCGTGGTGTAATCAAGTCGACTTCTGACGGTAAGATTGAAGATACAGGTCCTATGACGCGTAAGCGTATGGAGCACGCGGATGAAGAGTTCCTAGAAGAATCTTTAGCATTCATGGAAAAAGCAGTGAAAGCTGACAAACCATTCTTCATCTGGCACAACACGACTCGCATGCACGTGTGGACTCGTCTACAAGAAAAATACCAAGGCGCATCGGGTATCAGCATCTACGCAGACGGCATGCTAGAGCATGATGACCAAGTGGGTATCCTCCTAGACAAACTTGATGAGCTTAAGATCGCAGACAACACTATCGTAATCTACTCTACCGATAACGGTGCAGAGACAGTTTCTTGGCCTGATGGCGGTGCTACTTACTTCCACGGGGAGAAAGGTACAACTTACGAAGGCGGTATGCGTGTTCCTCAGCTAGTTCGCTGGCCTGGTACTATCAAGCCGGGAACTAAGATCAACGACATCATGGGTCACCAAGACTGGATCCCGACTCTACTAGCAGCCGCTGGTGATGATAAAGTTGTTGAGAAGCTTGCTTCTGATAAAGGTGCTACTTACAACGGTAAAAACTGGCGTGTACACCTAGATGGTTACAACTTCCTACCTTACTTCCAAGGTAAAGAAGAGAAAGGCCCTCGTGACAGCATGCTTTACTTCTCTGCTAACGCTGAACTAAATGCGGTACGTTGGAATGACTTCAAGATTTCATTCGCTGTTATGGACGGTAACATTGTTGATGCCGTGCGTTTCCAACCAAACTGGCCTCAAGTCGTTCACCTACGTGCTGATCCATTCGAAAAAGCACCACACGAATCGGGCATGTACTTACGTTGGATGGCAGACAACATGTGGCTATTCGTACCTGTAGGCGGCAAAGTACAAGAGTTCATGAACACGCTACCTGACTACCCTATGCAGCAAAGCCAAGTGTTGAACCCTGGTAACTTCAACCAGAATGCTTACATGCTTCAAGGTAAACTTAAGCAACTAGAAGCGGCAGCAGCGCAAGCTAAATAATTAGCTAAAGCTTAACCAGCCCTAGGAAAGTGAAACCAAGCCGTGATAGCTCAAGCGCTATCACGGCTTTTCAGTATATCAACAATGAAAACTGTCCCACATAAGCCTTTAACAAACGAGTGACGAACAAGGTTATCCGCATACATTTACTCGCATAGCCTTGTAGCTCGCCTCGTTTATGACCGTTACGTTAAGATTACGCAAATTTTTTCAAATCCCACGGACATCACTTGAAATACAGAGATATGCGTGCGATTGTATTTTAACTCACCCTAACAACTGTATGATTATGAAGACAACCCAAAGCATTGCCCTACTCTCAGCTATCGTTGCTGCACCTTCAGTATTAGCTGACGTTGAAATCCAAGTTCCATCCAGTGTTGATATTCTTGCGGTTAACGAAGCTAAGCCTGACTTAGACGGCGGCTTATTCTCTTCTCATAAAACACTGACGTTACCAGATGGCCAAAACCAAATCGTATTCCAATATCAACTTGCATTTGATAAAGGTAACGATCGTGAATTCGTAGACAGCGACGCTGTTATCGCAACATTCGATGCGACTGATACCACACTGACTTTCGACCTGCCAAAATACCGCAACACAGCAGAAGCAAAATCTGGGTTTAAAAACTTAGAGTGGAGCCTTGTTGACGAGAACCAGAATGAAATCAGCGTTAAGCAAGACAAGCTAGTTAAAGACGGTATGCAAATTGGACGTAAATACCCTCAAGAAGCAAAAGAATACAACCAGCAAGGCGGCATTGCTGCACTAGCTATAGGTACAACAGCAGGCGCAACAGCGGCGGTTGTTCAACCTGTAACACTTCCAGCAAAAATTGATGGAAATGCGGCTAACACAGCTGAAGAAATGTTGTATTTTTGGTACGAAAAAGCCGATGCTGAAACGAAGCAGAAATTCAAAGATTACGTGAACAAGTAGATTCGATTACGAACAAGTCTATAAAATATCTCGTTCAAACCAAAGAAGCTGGCACACTGCCAGCTTCTTTGATTTCATCTAAATAGGACGTTATAGGTCTAACAATCAACGATAATCAGGTCTAATCCTCGACATCAACAACATATCAATGTATTTCCCGCCTTTGAATGTACTCAGCCTTTTAGTGCCTTCTAACTGAAAACCTACTCGTTCATACAAAGCAATGGCAGCGTTGTTATCGGCATGAACCTCTAGCTCCAGACGGACCAGATTAAGCCAATTATCAGTCTGATTAATCGCTTCTTTCATTAATGCCTTCCCAACCCCTTTGCCGTGTGCATCAGGGTGAATCGCAATCCCTAAGCCAGCACTATGTCGGTCTCTCACCTTAGTCGTCATGAATAAGGTAATGTGCCCAACGACTTTACCTGACACTTCTGCGACTAAAGTGAAATGGTCTGAATGACCAAACAATCGCTCCACTTGATCAGAGCTAAGGAAAGGTTTTTGTGAGGTATTTTCTGATACTGATGAATGACGATAAATATCAAAAATGTCTTGGTTGTCTGTGGTTTCAAGATGTCTAATTTGTATTTCCAAAGTGATTCCTTACTGTCTATTTCTATCCTTAAGCTAATTTTCATATTACGGATAGCAACGAGTAGCTACAACCGTAAGTGACAGAAATAATTGAATAATCGTCATAGCCCATAAACAGTCGCCACAGCCCATAAATATAAAACTCAAATACTAAAAATGCACCATTGAAGGCCCTCACTCGCCTGTTCATAGAGTAAAGTTCGCTCTCGAAGCAAATAGCTCAAAGGTATAATAATACCAATCGTAGTAAATAACTGTTCACCCTAGCTTGTTAAAAATATCGATAACGTCGTTAGGTTTTTTGATTGTAGAATAACTACTTATCGAAACTATTTATTGAAAAGAGCAGCCTTGTTCTCAAGCTTTTTTCCTGCGCTATTTTTGATCACTTATTTACTGTGATTGGTATAAATTGATCCATCGCTTTGAGCCTTTCGTAATACCTGACGAAAATAACGGACAAACTCAAAGGATTCCAACATGATTAATAAAATTAGCAAGTCTCTATCTCTTCTTGTCGCTGCACTTTTTTTTAGTGCATTCGCTAACGCCAATCATCATGAGATGAAAAAAGATATCGTCGATGTCGCAGTAGGAAATGGCTCTTTCAATACACTTGTAGCTGCTGTTAAAGCGGGTGGACTTGTAGATACTTTGAAAGGAGAAGGACCTTTTACCGTTTTCGCACCAACCGATGAAGCATTTGCCAAGTTGCCAGATGGTACTGTCGATATGCTTTTGAAACCGGAAAACAAAGACAAATTAGTCGCAGTGCTAACTTATCATGTAGTCGCAGGGAAAGTGATGGCGGCAGACGTTATGAAAATAGACAAAGCGACAACAATCCAAGGTCAAAACGTGATGATAAGCGTAAGCGATGGCACGGTTATGGTTAACAATGCAAAAGTGATTGCGGCTGATGTGGAAGCAAGCAATGGTGTAATCCACGTAATTGATACGGTCTTGCTCCCGAAATAATCAAATAGAAAGAAAGTCTCAGGCAAACCAAACTCTTTGAGGGTGTGACAATTCACACCCTTTTTAACCTACTGGGCTAAGCGTTGAGCATATCCAATTTTACCTACACTAGACATAACGTTAATGGCTACTTAGTGGTTTTCTCCATCACGTAATTAGTCAGCTTAACGCCACGTATTTCGACTTCTTGTTCATTCACTAACTTAAAGCCAAGGTGCTCATAGAAAGGCCTAGCGGTAATACTCACCTCAGAGAAGTATCTCGATACACCACGAAATCGACCAATCTCGAATACATGCTCCATCAAAGCTCGCCCTACACCTTTACCTTGATATTCATGATGACAAAAGAAGTGATCTATCAACCCATTCGGTTGCAAATCAGTATAGCCAACAATGTGGCCATCCAACTCCGCTACAAAAGGTTGGATACGATGCAGACACTTTTCCCACACCTCGGAGTCAAAGTCACTTGGAGCCCAAGCCTCAACTTGTTCTTGAGAATAGTCACGAACGTTAATATTTCGAACAGTATGGAAATAGATCTCCCATAATGCTTTGGCATCACTAACTTGGTAATTTCGAATTCTAACCACGACACAGTCCTTTCATGTATTGCTGATTACCTATTCACTACTTGATAGCAATACTAACGATAAAACACAGCTAGCCAAATAGTCACAACGTCTCTATCCGTACCTACAACCTTGTGCTTCTCTCTCGCGGCAATATTGATGTAATCCCCTTTAGACAAGGTAACGACACGTCCGTCTTCGAACTCAATAACACCTTGCCCCTCTAGCACCATAACCCATTCGTTTTCATCTTGGTCATACCAACCTTGTTCTGGAGAACGGTGCCCATGAGATATTATTCTTTCAATCCGCACATTCTCAGTAGTAATGATGTCGTTGAAGATTTCGTCGGGTATTGACGAAGGCACATCCGAGTAGATATTTGACATCGCTCTCTCCTAATCCTTGTTAGATGAATATGGTGCAGTGTTTTATCGTTTTATCTAAAGCCTAGCTTCCTGAGTTCCTAAGCTCCTGAGCTATAAGCCCTAAGCCACAGCACTTTTTCTGAAATAGAAACGATAATAGCCAACCAAGTTACTGCAGATAAATAGCGCTTCCATCAGTACAGCAGTTGGAGAACCAACTAAGTAATTGTGAACCAACCAAAAGCTAGTTCCGATAATCATCAACTCTCTTAATCGACGGTCATCTTTATTGAAGGCTGCAAAGGTTTGAAATACGGAAGCAAAGCAACTCAATATGCTAGTGAGCCCCGAGTAAGTCACAACCGTTGCGACTACTGACATGGAACTGAACAAATATTTAAATTTGGGTGACGTAGAAAACACGCTCGTCAAATATCGAATGGTCGCGATGATCATCAAACTTGCCGCCGTCCATTGTTCGAGCAAAATGAAATGACTAGAAATAAGAACGCCTGCAAAAAACAAGCATGTGACGATTTTCTTCCTCTCTTTAAATTGAAAAGACAGAAGATCGAAACAAATAGCAATTGCGACTAATACCTGAGAAAGATAAAAAGCTGACACGATTATTCCTTAAGTAGTGACCTAGCAGATTTAAATTATGACGTTGCTGTTTTATGAATGATATTGAAGTTTAGACTTTTAAAGTACCACTGATTACGGTGGTTGCAGACCCCATCAGTTTTATACGACCATTCGGTAATAGCTCTGTCGATACATACCCACCGCGGCGCGACGCTTGGTAAGCATTGAAATGCGCTTTGTTTAGTTTCTCGGACCAGTATTGTGTGAGAGCGCAATGCGCTGAACCCGTAACGGGATCTTCGTTAACACCCACCCACGGCGCAAAATAGCGCGAAACAAAATCAAGCTCAGAGTTCAACGACAATGCTGTCACAACAACGCCTCGACCTTTAATACGCTTTAGAGCATCAAAGTTTGGTGATAAATCTAATAAAACTTGTTCGCTGACAACCTCAATAAACTGCTTGGTATCGAACTCACTGTATGACACGACTTGGGCTTCACACAGCCCTAAATATTCAAGCAAATCTTTATTAGCATCCAATCCAAGATCAAGCACAGTACTTGGGAAGTCAAGCTCGATTGTGGAGTCACAAACTGTGGCAGATAGCTCCCCTGAAAGCGTATCAAACGTCACAACCTCACCCACATTGACTAACCCTCTTTCCTTCATCACATGCGCTGTTGCCAACGTACCGTGACCGCATAATTTGACTTCAACTTCTGGTGTGAACCATTTCAACGTCATCGTATTGAGGGCTAAGAATGCCGTTTCTGATACTGCCATCTCTTCAGCAATCGAATACATCAACGACTCTTCTAAAGGTTCTTGTGAAATACAAACCCCTGCAGGGTTTCCTTTAAAAGCTTGAGTTGTGAACGAATCCACTTGATATATCTCTAAATTCACAATGGCTCCTAGCGCTGATATTGAATAGACATTGCAGCCTACAATAAGCACAAACACCCCGTGCTACAAGTGTTCAACAGCAACATTATTAATACTTATTTAAGAACTAAGGAATGATAAACAAGCAGTTATGGAAAGAATTGGTGGATTAAGCTGAGGGTTTTACATCGGGCAGATAAGAGATAAAACGTATCAGCCCTGGTAGGAAACAAGCACACATTCGCGGCACATAGGCATTGTATCGTGCCACAAACGTGAGGTTACTCAGCAATGGTAACTTTATTGAATCTACTGACGTACCAGAGCAGATTTCACAATGGTCAAGCCAAGCAGACCCAACATAACTCCTGTCACTTTATCAATATAGTAAGCAACACGTGTAAACTCTCGTCGAACTTTAGGTGCAGATAAAAGGAAGATAATCGCGGCATCCCACACAAACACAACCACTGTCATCCAAATGCCTAACCCTAATTTAAACATGAAACCCACCTCATTATTCAGTACAACCGTGAATAAGCTCAAATAGAACAAAAGGTTTTTAGGATTAAGGATTCCCGATAGAAAACCCGTAACAAATTCTTTAAGAAAAGTGGTTTGAATGGAGACACCTTCTTCGACAACATCGATATTACTGTAATTACATTTTTTCGCTCTTATCGCTTGAACTGCAAGGTACACCAGAAACAAACCGCCAATAATTTTTAAAGCGATCATCACTGAAACCGAAGCTGCCAAAATAGAACCGACCCCAATAAGACACAAACCAATATAGACTGCATTGGCACTGGCAATACCGAATGCAACGCCGAGTGCTTTTCTACCCTTATTTTTAACAGCACTCTTTACCACAATCACAAAATCTGGTCCGGGGCTCAATAGCGCCAAAAAGTGAGCAATCGCCACGGTAACAAAAATCCCAACTAAACCTGCATCCATAAACCAACCTCCTGTCGTTCAATTAATGCCCCACTATTGCATAACTAACGAAAAAATGCTCAAGTAGATGAATATATATTTACTAATAACCTAATAATCAAACAAATCCCGTGTTTTCGTCGTGCCAAATCGGAAGTAGATGAGTCATTCGTGCACTTCTTCAGGCGTTCGTCGGTCAAAGGTTGATATCCCCTTGATTTAACATAATGATTTTGTGCTCAAAGCTTACTTTTAGTTCCAATTAGGTCATAGGATTTTCACACCTAAATGCATTGCGTTAGGTTGAACTGAAATTAGAGACCTAAATTTGAGCTATGTCGCAAAATTTGGGCTACGATTTAGTTAAGCAAAGTAGGAAAGGAATCCGTCAGTGAAAGCATTTTATGTTTCTGTTCTTGCGTCATCATCCTTTTTAACTGGCACAGCGTTTAGCCAACAAAATGATATTTATCTCTACAATTGGGATGAATTTCTATCCAATAGCGTCGTGACCCAACTAGGTGACACGTACGGCATTTCTTTGAAACAACAGTTTTTTTCTGATGAGTCGATCAGAGATGAAGTGCTATTGAGCGAACGTCGTGGCGCATTTGAGCTAGTCATTATAGAAAGTGTAAAGCTCAATGCGTTAGCCAAGCAGAACCTGTTTCATAATCTCAGTGAGTTACAACAATCCATTGCTGGTAACATAGATTCACGGTGGGTTGAAGGATGTGGCGAGTATGGCATTCCCTACGCTTGGGGGACTGCGGGAATCTTATATCGCAGTGACAAAGTAAACACTCCCACCTCTTGGAACGCTATTCTCGAACCAGACACCAACGGCAGTGGCCGCATAAGTATGTATTACGAACCTACGGATTTGGTGAGTACTGCACTGTTAGCAAATCAATTTGATCCATTCACCAATAATGAGCAGGAACTTCGCGTTGCCTATAAAACCCTGCAAGCTCAAAAGCCACACCTAGAAAGCAACGAATACGTCATCGACTATATTCGCCAACCCGAACGTCTTGCTAACATCGACCTTGCCTACGGTTATTCTGGTGACAGTTATGTACTCAATGATTTGGAGCCTGATGCCTCTTGGTCCTACGCTGTGCCTCAAGAAGGCACAACGTTATGGTTAGAGTGCATTGCTGCAATTAACAACGGAGAGTTGTCTGCACAAGCAACAACGATTCTATCATTCTTGTCGCAACCCGAGATCGCCGCTCAAAACGCAATGGATTCATGGTTTGCAACTCCAAGCTCAAAAGCAAAAGCCTTAACAACGCAAGAGTACCAAAATGATCCGGAGCTTTTCCCTAGCAAAGAGGTTTTAGAACGCAGCTATCTGTATCAGCAACTCGAACCCAATAGCATTCAAATTCGTAACCGCATTGTCGACAGTTTGAGATAATTAATGCCAGTATTAAAGAAGCTCTACTTTGTGCTCATTCCTACTTTATTGTTCGTATTTGCAATAGGCGGAATGGTTACTTACAACTTAGCCTCCAACCATGCGAAACACATGTACTTAGACGAGGTGCAATCCGACGTAAACACAGCGCTAGTGGCCGCTGAGTACGAGCAACTTGGTTTATCTTTGCTTGTAAAAGATATTGGTTCATCGCTACAGTTCTTGCGATATATTCAAAACCCTAGTGACTACACAACCTTGTCCCTGCTGGAAAAAAGAGTGCTTCGCGTCTTAAACCAAAGTCACGTTAATCAGTTTGGTCAACGTAACATCTATATCGTTGACCCTAAGTTCCAGTTAACGCTATCTACGTTACGAGCAGACCCTTTCGAAGGGTTAAAAATCCCCGATAACATCTATGAAAAAATCTTCGATATCTATACCTCGTTAATCAATAAAAACGAGCTGTCTCATAAAGGCTTCTCATATATCTCTGTGAGTGGTGAACTTAGATACGCTTACGTTATTGCAATCGACCCTTACTTGCTCCCACAAGACAAACGCGCAAACGACAGCTTAAATCGATACATACTGATTGCAGATGGTCCATTAAAACAACTATCCAACTTACTAATAAAATACAACGATGATGACAATATGCAGCTTCTGATTGAGCCATCATCGAATACTGCACACATAGAGAATACGCAGTTTGTTATCAAATCGTTTGAACAAACCAAAGACAGAATCAAAGTTGAGATGAACAGCCGTCACTTCCTCGCTCAAGTTAATATTCGCGAAAAAAAATTCAATCAGGAAAAATCTATCATTGCTAAGCAGACCTTACTTGGCAGTTTGACGACACTATTCATTATTATGCTCATCGTACACATGGTGGTGCGCTACCAATTAGTACGTCCACTCAAAGAGCTACTACACGAGATATCGATTGGCGGACTTAAACTGAGGTATTTCAAACGTTCATCCGGGCACAGTGAAATTGATGGTTTGAAGAACGCTTACATTGATTCACTAACGGAATTGAAATTCGAAGCCGAATTCGATCAATTAACCAAATTAGCGAACCGACGCTCATTTATTCGACACCTCGATGTACGTATAAAAAGCTCAAGGAGCCCACACTGCTACTTGGTTTGCTGGGACATTATCGACTTTCGTAAAATCAATGATTTATACGGTGCAAAGGTGGGCGACAATGTACTCGTTAGTCTAGCCAAAACACTAAGAGAAACCCTGCAGAATCAACAATCCTCTTTCGGCTTTAGTTGCAGCGACTATTCAATCGCAAGGCTTGGAGGCAACCAATTCATTGCCATATTGGAAATGGGTGAACACCAATCAATAAACGAAGAAATTGAGAACATTAACAACACCCTAACGGGTACGACTTTCCTAGATTACTATGGGTTCAGGCTTTCAATTGCAACTGGTGTACTACCCGTCGATACTCCTAAGTTCGAGGAGATATGGCACCGATGTATTGATGAGATGTTGATTAATGCTAAGGATCACAGTGACGGAGATAGCCGGATTGTTTACGGCGAAGAACTACTTCATTCACTTGAAAGGCATGATGTTATCGAGAAAAGGCTATTAGAGTGCTGCGTGAGTGATAACTTTGAACTTCGCTTTATGCCTATTTTCAATGCTAAGACACTTCAGATTGACGGAGCAGAATGTCTGATTCGCTGCCCTGCTCTATTTGATATAAAGGCTGGGCCGGATGAGTTTATTCCAGCCGCTGAGAAAAGTAATTTAATATCCAAACTCGACATGTGGGTCATTAGTACCGCAATCAAAAGCTATAAAGAACTGTCGGAGATTCACCAATACAAAGGCACCTTGTCCATTAACATTTCGGCGATGGAGCTCTACAACCGTAACTTTGCCGATAATATTCGAAAGGTACTCGAACGTTATCAAGTTCCTCCGGGCAACATCATTATAGAAATTACCGAAACCAGTTACGTTAAAAGCAGCAAGCTTACCGTGCAGACCATTGAGAGCATCAGAAGCTTAGGTTTAAAAGTTTCCCTCGACGACTTCGGTACGGGTTACACGGCGTTTAACCAACTTCTTCACTACCCTGTCGATGAACTTAAAATAGATAAGAGCTTTATCGATAATATCGTCCACGACAAAGCTGACCGCAAGATGGTCGAGTCCATGGTTAACTTAGGGCACTCTTGTGACACCTTCGTTGTTGGCGAAGGTGTCGAATCTCTCGAACAGTATCATCACCTTCGAAAAGCCAACTGCGACCTAATACAGGGTTATTTTTTCAGCCAACCACTCACTTACATCGAGTTCATTGAATTTGTTCGCGACCACAATCCGCAAACTATTCTGGATCAGCAAGCCCTTTTAGAACCAGGTACTAACGAAAGGGTTGTGGCACTCAATCAGAAACAGTAGTCGTATTCCGAAAGCATGACTACTTAATAACCACGACCAAACCTTGTAGAAGCTTAGCCTTGCATCGAGGTCAACAGCTCCATCATGTCTTTAGAGCTTATGTTCTTCTTGTGCCTCACTACGGCGTCAATCATCAATTCTAAGTTACCTGCAGAGATGTAATCACTAAGCACATCGTTAAACTTGTCCTGAATTTCGTCACTCGCGTACAAATGATCAGGAATGAAGAATAAGAACTGGCTTCCACTGCTTCGGAATGAAATGGTGCTTTCAGGGATCTTGGTGGTCAAAGACTTAGCAGCCGAGCTCACCACAAGGTCCCCATATTCAAGGCCATATTTTTGATTAATCTCGGTAAGATTTCTGATTCGGACAAAATAGAGATCAAAGTTTTTGTCCTTCGAGTAGCTATTCTTAACAAATTTCATCAACGAAATTCGATTGCGAAATCCTGTAATAAAATCCGTAGAGTAGAGCTTTCTTTTAATAGAAAAATCCATATAAAAAATAATCCCAGTCAATAACAAGATGCCAACAAGAAAAACGCTACTGATCCGATGAACTGTCACTAAGTTATCAACCATAGAGGTGTTTTCTTCAATCACAGGGCTTTGTAATCGAAACTTGTCATTAATAAAATCGACGAGTGTGTGGTAGCAAATATCGACTTTTTTCTGCAGAGATTCCTTGGGCAACAACCCTTGACTGACCAGTTTAATTGAGGATTCCAAGCTCTTAAATTTATCAAATTCCGCACTAAAATAAGGTTTAAAGTTTGCTGACTTGATGAAATTGGAGGACTCAGTACTGTTAATTAATATGTCAAAACGGCTCCACGTAATATCGTACGCTAACCATAACTCATCATAATCAATAGTTTCAGAACGGCTTACCATCAAGAAATTGGCGTATTCTTTCACCAATTGAAAAACGAACCACGTTGCCTCATTTTGTCGGGTGGAAAAACTCTTATTGATATCGTTAATGCGGGTCACACTGTAGATATTAATGGTGAGTACCACTGCCGCTAAAGATAACACGACGACTTTAATTGCAGTCAATGACAACAGCTTTTTCATACTAAGTCCTTACAAATGAATATCGCGTATCTGCCAGATCATCTTGGCATGGAAGTCAGTGTTATCAATGTCTGGAGTCGAAGAAAGTGGATATATCAACCAGTACGGACCTTTTTCTCTGACTGACATAAATTGGCCATTTTGTTTAATCGCAATGATCGGCTGGTAGTCGTCAAAGTCTTCTTTGGGCACCGCTATTTTATAATCGTTTAGTGCAACAAAAGTTACCTGCGAGGCCATGGGTAAATCCATAGTTTCAAGCACCGTTTGTAAGGCCACACCACTATAAACCAATTCTCCATCCAGCCAAGGTAATGACGTGGTGATTTCTTTTTGAGGAAGCAATAACAGTTGTTCTCGACTGAATTGATGCTTTTGCCCTAAGTGATCGAATATTGTCAGTTCCGATGCTGCAAAAATAGAAAATGAACACAGTGAAAGGATAAACAGAAGTGCAGCTCTCATTTTAAACTCCATTTTAAAAGGTCACTAATTTGAGTCTAGTTCATATTAGTCATTTGACTTGCTTAGACATTGCCTATTTTCTCAATGATGCAGTTCGAACCTTTCTCAAATAATGTTTCATTCCTGTAACCAGGTGCGAACAACACCTTCTCCTTGTCTAAATAAGACTTTAATTAGCGTTCATACAAGTAATCCCTGCGTTTTAAAGGCAATGAGTAATCCAATCTTGCCACTGAATACGTACTGACTAACAAAATTGACAATAAATATGAGTCAGTAAGTAGCGAGAACGCTTATGCATGCATAACCTTTACACCAAGGTGAGTGTTTTCTGAGGGTCATCAAGCACTCGCTCTTTTCTTCAATAAGGGAATACGTAATGAGATTAAATAAGCAAAAGTTTAACCCCATAACCGCACTTTCCATTCTGCTAATGACGGCTGTCATGAATCCAGTTTACGCAGAATCCAACGACGAGCAGTTCGAGTTAGGAAAACAAAAAGCCAAGGTGTGTATGACCTGTCATGGCGTTGATGGTATCTCAACACAAGACCCTTACCCGAACCTTCGCGGTCAAAAGGTGGGATATCTCATTTCCTCGTTAAAAGACTATCAGACAAGGGAAAGAACCAGTGGTTTGGCAATTCTCATGCAGCAACAAGCCGACACACTTTCAGACCAAGACATCCGCGACATTTCCTATTTCTATTCGATGCTCGGCAACGATTCAAACTCACTCAACGAATCAAATTCAGTCAGCGAATAAAAGCTTTAGGCAAGGAGCCTTGTTATGGAACAAGTGACACCGCAATACAACATTAAGGTCGTTAAGTACTTCATCATCGCGTCTTTAGTGTGGGCAATCGTAGGTATGATCATCGGGGTGATTCTCGCCGCGCAATTGTATTGGCCAGTCTTAAACTTCGATTCTCAATATTTCCAGTTTGGTCGACTGCGCCCGCTACATACATCTGGGGTGATTTACGGGTTCGTCGTGAACATCTTGATGGGGACATCTTTGTACATTGCCCAGCGAACAGGCCATTGTGAGTTGTTCAATAAAAGCCTTTCATGGATGGTATTTTGGGGATGGCAATTTATTCTATTGCTTGCGATCATTTCCTTACCCGCAGGCCACACCAGCTCAAAAGAGTATGCGGAGCTTGAGTGGCCAATCGACTTGATGATTGTGTTGGTTTGGGTGCTGTATGCGGTGTTGTTCTTTGGCACCCTTGCTAAACGAAAGGTCAGCCATATCTTCGTGGCTAACTGGTTCTTTGCTGCTTTCATCATCGTCGTTGCAATGATTTTCATCGTGAACAACCTCGCGATGCCTGTGTTGGCGATGAAGTCCTACTCTGTGTTTGCAGGCGCTCAAGATGCGATTGTTCAATGGTGGTGGGGACATAATGCCGTCGGCTTCTTGCTGACCGCTGGTGTGATTGGTATGAATTACTATTTCATACCCAAAGCAGCGGACCGACCTATCTACTCGTACCGCTTGTCTGTGATCCATTTCTGGGGGTTGGTCGGCTTTTACACCTGGGCCGGAACGCACCACTTAGTCTACTCTTCCGTTCCCATCTGGATTCAGAACATCGGAATCGTGATGTCATTGATCCTGTGGCTCCCTTCTTGGGCCGGTGCGTTTAATAGCGCAATGACCCTCCTACAAAACAAAGAAAAGCTGAAGTCCGACTACATTCTTTTATTCTTTTTCTCAGCGATTCTTTACTACTGCTTGGCAACATTCGAAGGTCCGCTACTCGCTATTCGCTGGTTCAACATGGTGGCACACAACACCGAATGGATCATCGGGCACGTACATTCCGCGGCTCTCGGATGGGTTGGAATGTCAGGGATAGCGGTTTTTTACTATTTCATTCCACGCTTATGGGGCCAAACCGAACTATGGTCACGACGACTGATTAAATGGCACTTTTGGCTCGCTCATGCTGGCGTCGCCATCTATGCGATAGCACTTTGGATCGCAGGCATCGGCGAGGGATATATGTGGCTCGCTCAAAATGAAAATGGCGAACTGATTTACAGTTTTGTAGAGGCTATGGACTTTAAAGCACCTTGGCTATTCATGCGTTTCTTTGGTGGCGCGCTGTTTGTACTTGGATTGTTCTTATTGGCTTTCAACTTGTACAAAACCGTTCGTATGCCAGTAGTACATAACGCTAAACACTCCGTTAATGAGGGGGCTTAAATGATGAGTAAAGACTTTACACATTCAATCGTCATTTTAATTTTGACCACTGTTGTCGTGGCCTCCTTCTCTCTGTTGGTCTGGGTAGTGCCAAGCATTGTCCGTGGCGATGATATTGCCAAAGGCAGCTTAGCGATGCCACTCACACCGATAGAGTTAGCAGGACGAGACATCTACATCAGTGAAGGCTGTCATGTGTGCCATACACAAATGGTTCGCCCTCTAGAGCCTGAAGTGAAACGTAATGGTCGTCCCAACAAAGAAGCAGACGACATCTACGAATTTCCTAACTTGTGGGGTTCTAAGCGCACGGGTCCGGACCTCACTAATTTAGGGAGAAAGTATTCTGACCAGTGGCATGCTATTCACTTAATTGACCCTCGAAAAGTCGTACCGACATCGATCATGCCCGCCTACCCTTGGTTATTTGAACAGACTCTGTCAGGCGACGACATAAGCGACAAAATGGAAACCCTCCGCATACTTGGCGTTCCTTATACTGACCAAGAAATAGGTGACGCCAGATTACAAGTAAGAGGAAAAACCAAAGGTGAAGCTCTGATCCGCTATCTACAAAGCCTTGGTAAAGATACGTCACAGGAGGTATCACAATGAGTGCATTTTGGAATCTATGGGCGGTAATTTTAACCTTAATCTTCTTCGTTCTTATGGTGTCTGTTGTCGTTAAATATTGGCGTAGCAATCACCAAGCCGATCAAGACCACACCCTTGGCACTTTTGATGGGATTGAAGAAAAAGATGCGCCACCGCCAAAACTACTCTTTGTTAGCTATGCTATTGCCTTTCTATTGTCTGCTGGCTATTTGGTGCTCTACCCCGGGCTTGGTGAATGGGAAGGGTTAGTCGATTGGAAGCAAAGTGACGACAAACTCAGCTCACCCAGCACAACGTTAAACGAGCAATTCTCTCAAACAACGGAAACCACCCTCGAAGGATTGTCTGGCATACCCGAAATAGTAAACAGCGGACAAATCTTGTTCCAAACTCACTGCGCGGCTTGTCACCGCGACAACGCTCAAGGTCAGAAACACTTCCCTAACCTTATTGACCAAGAATGGCTATATGGTGGTAGTGATGAAGCGATCATTCATTCGATCGCCAAAGGGCGAAATGGCGCGATGCCGGGTTGGAGCGAGATAATGCGCCCCGATGAAGTGGCTAAGGTTTCTTACTACTTAGCTTCGCTCAATCAACGCCATACCGATGTTCCAGAGGTGAAAGTCAAAGTCGGCAAAGAGCTGTTTGCAAAATACTGTTCATCTTGTCACGCCGATGGTTCTATCGCGAATCCGGCGATCGGCGTCCCTGATCTTTCCGACGATATTTGGCTGCATGGCGGCAGTATTGAAGAAATTCAGCACACTATCAACAAAGGCTTGAACAACCTGATGCCTGCGTTTGATAAACAGCTTACGGAAAACGAGATACTCGCACTGGGTGCTTACATTCGACATGCGGGCTCAGAGCAGCAGCAAAGACTCGCGAACCTAGAAGCTCAGTCTGTTGAACGTGGTGAATACCTCGCTTATGCCGGTGACTGTGTCGCGTGTCATAGTGCCGAAGGTGGCGAACCTTTTGCTGGCGGCCTGCCGTTTGTGACCCCTTTCGGCACCGTATATTCAACCAATATTACACCCCATACAACGGAAGGTATTGGTACTTACGATTTTGATAATTTCCGAGCCGCGTTAGTTGCAGGCAAAGGTAAGAATGGTTACCTGTACCCTGCAATGCCTTACACCTCTTATCAATACCTCACCGACCAAGACATGCTCGACTTGTGGGAATACATGCAGTCAATCACCGCGGTGCCTCGCCGCAATGACGACAACAGCATGATGTTTCCCTCGAATATACGTCTAGGTCTGCTCGGGTGGAACATTGTGTTCATGGATACCGACCCGATTGACTATCAAGTGCCTGAAGAACTTAAATCGGAAGTCGAAAACGTTGAGAAATGGCAACAAGGGAAATATTGGGTTGCTGGTCTTGGACACTGCTCTGAGTGCCATACCCCTCGAAACATTGCTCAAGCTCTGATACCCGAACGTATTTTCCAAGGTAACTTGATTGACGGTTGGAATGCGCCCGATATCACGGCCAACGAGCTGTATGTCGATGGTTGGGATGAAGCGACACTGACCGATTTCTTACACACGGGTCACTCAGACAAAGGGACTGCTTTTGCGGGCATGGCAGACGTAGTAAAAAACAGCCTAAGCTTGATGACGCGTGAAGATATCGAGTCGATGTCCTATTACCTACTCAGTGGTGACATCAACAACACCATCAGCAGTGACGCCGTTCCGTTGCAGCCCAAAGGGTTTGATGAAGACTCTTACGCGACTGACATTTACACCACTTATCGCCAGACATGTGGAGCCTGTCATGGTGACGATGGTAAGGGACGTGACCCTATCGCCCCTACTCTGTTGAATAACGGCATCATCATGCACAGCGATCCATTCAACACCATCGCAGTAACCGTGCGTGGCCTACAACCCACCTATCTCGACAAAGACAGAAACTTCATGCCAATGGCAAGCTTTGAAGATGTGCTGTCGGATCAAAGGTTGGCTGAGTTGATCACTTTCGTGCGATTGCACCTTGGAGATAGAGAGGAACCAGTAACGGCAGAGCACGTTCGAGAGGTAAGAGAAACTCTTGAAGCTGCAGGTTACGCTGGAGGGTTACACACCACACCTGAAATGTACGAAAGTCGAGATAAGAACATTAACATTCGCTAGGTTCTGTACGTATTCAATTTACTCGGTAAGCAGCAACAATACGTTACTTCTATCACAGCTTAATCAATTAAAAGGAGACCAGCGTGTCTCCTTTTCTTTGTTATCAAGCTGACACTCTCAACGATTGAGACGACAACATAATCACATCCTGCCAATTACACAGCTATAACCAACTGATTACACAATTAAGCAGAGCTGCACACAATGCGATCAATCTCGCAGAACAAATACAGTACCAGGTGCATAATACGCAAAATTTTATAAAGGTGCAGCAGAGGACAGATATGGATACAACTACACTCATCTACGATACATTGGAAGGTCTGTCGAGCGCAAAGCCACAGCAACACGCTCAAATCCGCCAAAATCTATATAACCAATTAGATTTATCATTTGAGAAGCAGTTGGCTTTGTATTCATCAGTTCTTGGTCCAGCAAGTGCTGGTAGATTGACCGATTTGGATAGCGCAGTGATGTCTGCACGCAAGATTGTTGGCTTAGAAAACAGCTAAACAATCTTCAACCGCTCTCAACTTTAACGCTGCCACTGTGCAGCGTTTTTTATGGATGCCATTTACGATAAGTACCGTTGGTTACGATAAATGCAGTTAGTTAAGATAAGTTCAATAAGGTCTGTTTTTCAAGTTACACGCATTCTCATTTGGTTAATCTTATGTTCCATTTTTAACAGGTGTGCAACCTCCACAATGGCGCTAATGTTAGTAGCACGTTAACCACACATCGGATTGAAGAATCATGAGAGTACTTATTGAATATACACAAACAGGCAAATACCGAGATCATGCGTGGGAAGCACTAACTATTCGTTCCAAGGGCGAAGTTCAAGCTGTGACTCCCTCTTATGCGGCTCAACTTATCGAACAGGACCGCGCCAGCTTATCGACTACTGAAAATCAAGATATCGTCATCCAACCATAATGAGTTTAGGAACTATCCCTCCCGGTTCTTAAACTCTCTGTTTTACTCGCTCTAGTAATCAATACGATACTGAGTAAAACAGAGTTTGATGACATAAAAAAAACGCTGCACGGATGCAGCGTTTTCTTGTTTCTAGCGTATCTTGTCTCTAACGTAGATAACCTACGCAGAGAGTTTGACTATTTTGGCAGGTTCTCTAACGCTTCGACCATCGTCATTAATTTATCTACAATTCGTTCACCATCGACTCTCAAGCCATTGTGTTCATACTCGTTAGTGATCCACGCTTTTGAGTTTGGAATGTTCGCTAGCGTTTCACGGCTGTAATCCAGCTCTACATACATGTCATCCGCGTAAACTGCGCATGCCATTGGAACCGTATTCTTACTCAGCTGCTCTGCGTTGTACAAAGTGCCCCAGTCCGAGTTCTCGGCCAACATGTTTGCCGCTTCGCGTAATGGTTTCAACGTTTCTAGTTGGTCGAACATCCATGGGTACACCATTTCTCCGGTAAACCAGAACTCGCAACCCGATTGGTAGTTAAAGTGTGGGTACTGCTCGCGTACTCGGTGTGCAGACCAGTTAGACGCTGCACCTTGGCAGTAAATCGATTCATGCAAAATAGCGTAGATTGGGTTCGTTAGGTAGCCCTGCTCTTGCTGCATTTGATTTAAGAAGCTGTAGCTCAACTGCTTTTGACCATTCACTTCAACAAACGCACTTTCCAGTGTGAAGTACATAGGAAGGTTCGCTTCGCCGCCACCAAGATTAATGCCAATAAGCTGGAACTGTTCAACGGTAAACACCTGACCGTTTGGCAGTCTCACATCATTGTTAAGCAGGTAATCAGAGATCTCACGACACATAGCTTGTGCTAGTGGGAACTGAGCAAAAAAGGCTCTGTTTTTGTCTTCTACACGCTTGTAAGTCGCACGATAAACATCGTCAGCTTCGCGCTCAATAGACGGAATGCCGCCCGTCACATAACAGCGCTGCAAGCTCTGTGGAAACAGTGACAAATAGCTCAGTGTACAGAAGCCACCGAAGCTTTGACCAATCGTCGACCATTGTTTAACACCGAATTGCTCACGAATCGCTTCGGCGTCACGAACAATGTTATCCGCTCTGAAATGCGTTAAATATTCGACTTGTTGTTCTGGAGACAGATGGGCCAATGTTTCATGGCTGATCACCGTGCTATTGCCAGTACCACGTTGGTCAAGAAGCAGAACACGATAGTTTTGTAATGCACGCTTTAGCCAACCTGATTGACCGCTCACTCGTGGAGATGGAAAGCCTGGGCCGCCCTGAAAGTAGATAAGCCACGGCAGCTCTTGCGCATCTTTAGCGAGATCAACCAGCTCACGTGCGAAGACTTGGATCTGTTGTCCATCTTTGGCTTGGTAATCGAGTGGCAACTCAAAAGAGTGCTGACGATACAGGGTGGTTCCATCAATAAAGTTAGCTTGCACGCTTCATTCCTTTTATCTGATTCTAATGTCATCGGTACGAATAAAAATGGCGCCCGTTGGCACCTAGAATTAGCAAGATACGCATAGTGGCTTCTAAAAGAAACCGTTTGTTTAACATGAATGTGAAGGTGCTTCGTTTAATTGTTCAATTACCTCTCAACGGGTAACAACGTGTGTCAAAACAGTCAATTTAGAATAGGTAAATCCAGCGAGAGATCAAAAGAGTGAAGCAAAAAAAGAGGGACAAATAAAAAGAGCTTAACGAGGTGAGGATACGTTAAGCTCTTTGGTTTTATCTGTTTTGATAAACTAACTAGCTTACTCGCTGATAATCTATCGAACCTGTTAGTTCTAATGAACCTATTAAATCTAACGGCTACGAAGCTGTCAGTTCACCTGCACCTTGAGTCGAGCGTTCGCTGCTCTGAACTAAAATTGCGGTAGCGGTCTCTTTCAGTGCCGCCCACTCCCCATCATCAACTTCAATGCCATCGTTCCACGCTTTCTCTTGAGTTTTAAAAAGCGCTTCTGATTCAATGTGTGTTTGGTAGCCATCTGACAAACGTTCGATATCGAAATCCTGGACGGAAAGTTCGATGGTCATATTGTGGATATGTTCGTACGATGCCAGTGGCAAATCTGATAAAAACAGTTCCGGAGCAACGCAACCACGATTAAGAACATACAAAGTGCTCTTGGGGTTAGAACCGTTATCCCAACGTGCCATGCACGCAATACCTTTCGCAGCTAACTTTACAAGCTCGCTGTACGCCAACCAACGGTTGTGGCAATTATTTAACTCAATTTTCAGCGTCTTTTTACCGACCATTTGTTCAATGGCGTAATCGATAACCACAGGAAGGTGACACGCTAAGCTCGCCTTGTGCAGGTCGACTTCAACAGTGTTATCGCTGCGCACTTGAATGTCTACAGGGCAATCGTCTTCTAACCCCATAAAGTTGCTCGCATTATTAAAATGACGAACACCATCCAAGCCAACCATCTGTAAATCTGCCACCATGTTCGCTATCACATCGGCTTCACCACATGTACGACGCATACCCAAAAAGGCTTTATTAACGGCCGCTACCAGTTCATTGTGAGAAACGATCATAACGATTTACCTCCATGTTGAGCGTTGATATTTGTAGGAACTTGATTTGAGTCAGCCATCTCCGCTTCACTCGGTAACAGTGGGAACACCCATTCGTCCTGATGAATTTCATCAAGCAATGGCGCACCTTGGAAAAACGTCACTCGTACCCAACGATCTGAGCGAGGATCAAATTTAGTCGCACCAAACATTGCTAGCTTACAACGCAGTAAGTGCATTGGCGGCGAATCTTGATGCAGCACATTCATTTGAATGTCACCCATCGCTTTGTTACCTAGCGTCCACACACGGCGCGCAATGGCACGGTGTTGCGGCTGTTTAACAAGGAATTCGGCCAATGAAAGCTCAGGCGCAAATTGCAATAAAGCATGGTACAAACGATAAGCTTGACGGCCAATATCCAACGGCAGTTCACGCTCTTCACCCAACTCTTCGCCTCGAACTCCGAGCCTTGGCTCTTCTTTGTCTTGAGAGCGATACCAGAACCAGTAGTTGTTCTCTGCTTTTGTAAAGTCGGTCGTGATCGCCCAGCGATACTTCTCTTCTAGTACAACAAGAAGATCTTGAATCTTTTTGCCGCTAGGAAGCGACAGTGTTTCGCTGCAATTCATTTGCTCTTGATGGGCGTCCACTAATTCTGGGTACAATTCCATCAAACATGAGATAAGGATTTCTTGGGCTTCCATACTCATTTGCTTAGATTGCTCGACTAACTGCGACCATGTATCGCACAGGCTGACAGAAGCTTCTAATGATTGTTCTGTGTGCTTCAAATCATCAACAGCAGCTTTGTTCAGCTCTTGTTGTGTTTCATTGATGGTAATGACTTGTTCTAAATGACAAATCGCTTTTTTAACTAAGGTACGTAGTGGCTCGATCAACGCCGTATTAGTCTCACTGGACAACACGTCCGCCAATGCATGTTCACGGGTCGTCATCCACTGATCGACAATACTAGGGTGGTTAATAAGGTATGGCGCCATGCCTAAACCAGTTGCATTACCAACACCAAGGTAACGTTGTAATCCTCGATGCAAGGTAATCGCTTGTTCACCGCCCTGTTGTTCGGCTAGGTAATGAACCCAGTCTAAGCTGAACTCACGCAGCATATACACCGCACACATTTGCGCGCTAAACGACTGATTAAAATCTTCATTTTTCTCTAAGATTTTAAAATCAGCGATGCCAAATTTGCCATTACCATAAACGGCAGTGGTTCGCAGGATGTAGCCTACTTCAGCCAGTTCTTTGGGCGTTGGTTGAACACCTTTAGCCAGGTGACTAACGATATGTTCAAACACACGTACACTTTTGTTTGCACGCGCTAAAACAAGCACATTGTTAGGATTACGGCCGGCTTCTTGAAGTGGTACATTCGCACGAAGTCTTTCAAGTAGGGTGACATCAACATCACCAAGAACAAGCGCAAACGTTACGTCCCACTTTTCAGCAATTACACGGTCATTTCGTTCGTCATCTGCAATTTCATCGCAGAAAACAACCAAATGATAAACATGGTTTGGCGTCGTAAGCTTATAGATAACATGACCAAAACCCTGAGCGTCTAATTGCCACTCATGTTTCGTCACTTTCCATTCTTGCTGCGCCATTTTACGAATCAGAGTTCTAACGAAGCTGATACGTGTTTGGTGCATTGCACCTAGCCTTTCCGGTGCCATGACGACAGTCGCGTCACGTAGTGCTGATTCAGTGTAGGTAGAACGATGTGCATCCATTTTGCTCACCACCTTATAGTTATAGGATTTTGCTAGCCATTCAGAACCGATCGTTGCCATCATTTGAAGCATTCGTTTTTACAGTGTGTTGGTTAGCTTTCACGTTATTTGGGGTAAGTGAACTCACCCCTTATTATTTGTCCTGACTAGATCGATTGACCTAAATACGTGCCGCCCGGTGTATCTTCACCAGTACGGGTTTCCTCTTCCTTTCGGAACCTTGTATCAGCCTTCTTTCAAAGGCTGACACCTTGTTTCTCTTTCATTTTTAGAGAGCGTTTATCTACAGGCTCATTTCTTTACAGACCCTGCTCTTTTATAAACTCGGCTCTTCTACAAACCCTGTTCTTTTGCCATCTTGATTGCGATTTGAGGCGCATTCCAGAGCGATGGCAGTAAGATTATGGACACTGGTACCGCTGTGATTACGATGAACGATTGCAGCGCTGAAATGCCGCCAGAACCTAGGGAAATCAGAATCAATGCCGTTACCCCCATCATCACACCCCAGAAAGTACGAATAATTGCGTTAGGCTCAGTCTCACCACTGACTACCACACTGATGGTGTAAGTCATCGAATCACCGGTCGTTACGATGAAGATCGTGGTTAAGATCAAGAACAGAATAGAGATAAGCATTGGCATAGGTAGCTGCTGAGTTACCGCCAGTAGCGCGCCTGGTAAGTTGAAGCCTTCGAACGCTTTACTTACGCTGCCTGGATCTGCAATTTCGAACGCAAGACCAGAGCCACCAACAATCGTGAACCAGAAGCAAGTTACAAACGGTGCGATAAGGCTAATGGTTGATACCAATTGGCGAATACTACGACCGCGTGAAATACGAGCGATGAAGATTGCCATCATTGGGCCGTAACCTAAGAACCAACCCCAGAAAAACACTGTCCACCAGCTTAACCAACCTTCATCACCACGGTATGTTGCCATTGGGATGAAGTTATCTATCATGCTGCCTACACCTTGAATGTAGCCATTGAAGATGAAGTTCGTTGGACCGAAGATAAGGATGTAAATCATCAATGCCATTGCCAAAATTACGTTGTAACGACTTAGCATTTGCATTCCGCGGTTGAGACCACTTAATGCCGACAATGTGTAAAGCACGATAGCGAACAAGATAATGATTAGCTGAGTTGTGAAGCCATCTGGAATACCAAACAGTTCATTCAGAGCGTAGCTGACTTGCAAACCCAAGAAGCCAATCGGACCGATAGTACCCGCCGCTACAGCGACAATACAACATGCATCAATCAATGCGCCGGTATGGCCTTTCAGTGCTCTTTCGCCCAAAACTGGGTAAAGCAAAATACGAGGTTTAAGAGGCAAGCCTTTGTCGTAGTGAAGGTGCATAACCACGATAGACGTTAAGCTGCCCACAATAGCCCATGCTAGGAAACCCCAGTGCATGAATGATTGTGATAAAGCATTCACTGCGCCTTGCTGTGCGTTTTCTTGTGCACCATACAACGGTGGTGGGTTAACGTAGTGTGCGATAGGCTCTGCTGCCGCCCAAAATACACCACCGCCCGCAAGTAGCGTACAGAAGATGATTGCCATCCAACGGAAGCCATCCATTTCAGGTTTCGCGATGCCGCCTAGGATAACCTTGCCTGTTCGCCCTGCCGCCAGGCCAAGACCAATAAGAAAAGTCAGAAGAAGAAGCATTTGCCAATAAGGACCGAACACTTTTACCGACCAAGCAAAGCCTGTATTTACTAAGCTTGATAGCAGCTCGCCATCAAATAAAGCAAGCGCCACGAACAGAGCGATAAAACCGCCGCTGTACCATAATGCTGGGTTGGTAAGTCCTAATTTGTCTGAAGTCGATTCAGACTGGTTTGTGTTACTCGTTTTGTTGCTTGCTGTGTGTGCTTGACCCGCATTTACGTTTGAAGATTTCACGCTATTGGTTAAATCAGACATACTCTGACTCCAGAGGTTTCTTTGCAGCTGTCATTTTAATGATGACTACAAGAGGTGTATTTAACACCTGCCCTATTGTTTTTTGTGTTGGGCAGGCTAATCCATGTTTGGGTTACCGCGTTGCGAAATAGACCGTTGTTCCTTTTGAATAGTTAAATTGGTAACAACAGCACTTCTAAATGAAGGTTAATTAGAAGGCTGCTAATTCGATGATTACTAGTGAGAAAGCACTTAACCCTTACTTTGAGGCTCTAGGCCATCTTTCAAGAAGTTAAACCAGTTTTCTCCCAAGACTTGCCCAGCTTCAGACTCGCTGAAACCATGACGCATCAATCCGTTATAAATATTTTCCATACCCGCACTACCACAGAACCAAGGCAACGCATCTGGCCAACCTGAGTTGTTCGCAGAGCCTTCACCGTAGTCCATTGCTTTAGACCAACGACCATTTCTCATCCATTCAAGAACGGCTTGAGGTTGGTTTAAGCATAGGTCACTACCAATACCTAGGTGTTCTACGCCAACCATGTCAGCGGTCGTCGCAACCATTTGGCAGAAATCTTCCAACGTACATTGGCTGCCATTTGGTAGGTGGAATGGGTACAAGCTGAATCCAATTAAGCCACCGCGTTCGGTTAGGGCTTTAATCACATCGTTTGATTTGTTTCGTAGTGCATCATGAGCAAACGTTGGGTTCGCGTGGCTGATACAAATAGGACGAGAAGACAGGTCAATCGCTTCAAGCGTTGAACGCTCCGCACTGTGAGACATATCGATGATCATGCCCACTCGGTTCATCTCTTCGATAGCCTGTTTACCAAAGCGCGTGATGCCTGTGTCGTTCTGCTCATAACAACCTGTCGCCAGTAAGCTTTGGTTGTTGTAAGTAAGCTGCATGATCAAAAGACCCTGCTGACGCATCACTTCGATAAGACCAATCTCATCATCGATTGGCGAACAGTTTTGAGCACCAAGGAAAATGCCGACTTTGCCGGTCGCTTTTGCAGTTTCAACATCAGCCATTGAATGAATCGGCATGATAATGTCTGCATTCTGCTCGAATCTTAAGTTCCATTCTGCAAAGCGAGATAAGGTTTCACGAGCTGTCTCGTGGTAAACCGCGGTAGCGTGAACTGCTGTAATGCCGCTCGCCTTTAGTGTTTGGAAATATTCTCTGTTCCAATTGCAGTATTGCAATCCATCTATAACAATCCGTTGCTGGTACATAACCACTCCTATTGAAAGCTCAGTGTTCTAGCTCGGTTTTGAAAACACGCTCAAATAACATGTTTTCAAAAATGGGTTAAATCACTTGTCTAATTTCGTTTGCGGCTTTGGTTGGGATGTTGGCCTGACTCTGTGAATCAGGCCAATTCGATAGCTGGATAGCTAGGGACTTAATATCCTCAGCTATCCAATTCTTATATAGAAAGTGGATTAGTAAGGACGCTGGTAAGCTGTCTTCACGACTGTGTAGAACTCTTTCGCGTACTGACCTTGCTCACGAGGACCGAAGCTAGACTCTTTACGACCACCAAACGGTACGTGGTAATCCGTGCCTGCTGTTGGTAGGTTCACCATCACACAACCTGTTTGCGCTTGTTGCTTGAACATTGCGCTAGTACGTAGGCTTTGAGTAATGATGCCGCCCGTTAGACCAAAGCGAGTATCGTTTGTTGTCGCGATAGCTTCTTCTAGGTCAGCTACACGAATCACGCTTGCCATTGGTGCAAACACTTCTTCTTGGTTCACTTCCCAATCGTTCTTAGTATTCAAGAACAGCGTTGGAGACATGTAGAAACCTTCGTGTTTCATGCTTAGGCGTTCGCCACCAAATGCTAGCTCACCGCCGCTTTGACGTGCTTTCTCAACCCAACCTAGGTTTGCTTCAAGTTGGTTACCATCGACAACAGGGCCCATGAATACGCCGTCTTCTAGTGCGTGACCCACTTTAAGCTCGCTCATACGCTTGATTAGTGCTTCAACGTATTGGTCGTGAATGCCATCCATAACCACGAGACGAGAAGATGCTGTACATTTTTGACCTGCGCCAGAGAACGAACCTGCAATAGTTGCATCAACAGCTGTTTGAATATCAGCATCATCAGCAACCACAAGTGCGTTCTTACTGCCCATTTCTAGTTGGCAACGAACGAAGTTTGGCGCTGTAGCAGCTGCAACCTTACGACCTGTATCAACAGAACCAGTAAAGCTCACACCGTTCACTTCTTTAGAGTTGATCAGTGCATCACCTACTTTCGAACCGCTGCCTAGAACAAGGTTGAACGTGCCTGCTGGCATGCCTTGACGGTGGATAATTTCAGTTAACGCAACCGCACTTGCTGGTGTTAGGTTTGCTGGTTTCCAGATAACGCTGTTACCGAAAGCAAGCGCTGGAGCGATTTTCCAAGCAGCAGTCGCTGTCGGGAAGTTCCAAGGAGAGATGATGCCGATAACACCCACCGCTTCACGAGTCACTTCAACAGAAACGCCAGGGCGTACTGATTCTGCGTTGTCGCCAATTTGACGAAGTACTTCAGCTGCAAAGTACTGGAAGAACTGGCCTGCACGGTAAATTTCGCCACGACCTTCAGCAAAAGGCTTACCTTCTTCACGAGAAAGCAACGTACCTAGCTCATCACAACGTGCAATCAGCTCATCACCGATTGCTTGAAGTACTGCTTGCTTACGTTCAATCGGCGTTTTTTCCCACTCTGGTTGAGCGTGCTTTGCCGCTGAAATCGCCTGTTGAACTTGGTCAGCACTTGCTTGTGCGAAGTTACCGATGTTTTCAGAAATATCTGATGGGTTAATGTTCGCAACGGTGCTTACACCCGCTTGCCATTCGCCGCCAATGTAAAGTGCGTTTTCTGCTTGAACATTCTGTAATTGAGTCATCATTCTGTCCTTGTAACGGTTAGGTTGCGTTTGAGCCTGGCAACCATCTGATTAATGAATAAAACGTTAATTTATATAAGAAATAACGTTTAAATCTTGTATCTAAAACTGAACCAAGACGCTTGTATCAATAAAGATCTTTACAGACAAATAGCTTTAATCCGCAAATTGCCTCAGTTCACAGTATCTTTATTCAGGTTGAGAGGCTGATGCGTAAACCACGAACTCAACCAACATTTCTTCTCTTGCTAACCCTGCAACGACGACCGCAGCACGGTTTGGATAAGGTGCATTGAAGTATTCTCCGTATACGCTGTTAACCGTTTTTAGATATTCACGGTCTGTCACGTAAATCAGAACTTGCAGCACTGAATCCATAGATTCGCCTGCACACTCCAACGTATGAACAAGGTTGTTAAAAGTCTGACGCGTTTGCGCTTCGATACCGCCTTCTACTACTGCGCCAGTTTCATCAATTGGAATCTGCGCTGTGTATAGAGTGCCGTTATTAACGATTGCCCACTCTAGTGGTGCTTTTGAAGCGAAAAGCTCGGTTTTTACTGGGTGTTTTTTAGTTTGTGCGTTCACGATTCCATCCAACTTTGTAACAACTATGTTTCAAGATGGTTAAATACTGCACCTTGACGATTGATAAATCTAACGGTAAATTTTGTGCATTTGATAAATAAAATCTATCACCTTTAAAAAAGTAAGGTATAGCAAGGCCTAGAGAAGGATTCCTGTCATGAGTATTAAGCTACAACAGTTAAAACATTTTGTTTTAGTGGTCGAAGAAGGCGGATTTAGAGCGGCATCTCACCGAGCAAATCGCTCGCAAGCGGCACTTTCAACATCGATAAAAGAGCTAGAAAAAATTCTCGGCCAACCACTGTTTGAAACGGGCAACAAATCGACGCTGACACCTTTTGGCGAAATATGTTTACCGAAAATCATTCAATTCTTAAATGTTTACAAGGCATTAGATAACGACCTCCGTGCTGCAGCAGCTGGCCAGCAAGGGCGAGTTCGAATAGCGAGTGTCCCTTCAGTGGCCGCAAAACTAATCCCTAGTGTTTTAGGGGCTTTTTGCGAAAAGTACCCCAATGTTGAGGTCAGCTTAATTGATGATAATGCGGCAGGTGTGGAAGCGAGATTACTCTCTGGAGAGGTGGATGTAGCCCTCGGAAATAGCTCCCATTTAGAAGAAAAGAGCATCGATTTCACGCCTTTACTCTCTGACCCTATTGGTGTGGTCTGCCTCAAAGACAACCCTATCGCCTCTCAACGAGAGGGAATAGAATGGCAAACTTTGTTAAAACAACCCTTCATTCGCAACGGTACTTGTACCCTACTTGACCCAACTCCCGCACGAATGCTCAGCGAACAGGCTCTGTATTCAGTAGAGAACATCACTTCGTTGTTTTCAGTGTTAGAGCTCGGGATAGGCGTGACCACACTACCTAAGCTGGCTTTCCCAACCAATGAAACCCGTTTGGTTTGGATTCCATTGATTGACCCGCCCTTACAGCGTCAGATCGGTATTTTCAGATTGGCTGACCGTACGATCTCGCCACAAGCACAAGCCTTTCATGACTTGTGTATTCAATACCTAAGCTATGAAGAGTAATAGAGAAACATGAATGAATGCGCTTCCTATAGGCCTATTGATACGACAAACATCTTTAGATTCCAACTATTTCTGTATTGAAACTGTGATTTCTGGGTCGATGCTCTGCGAATTCGTCTGATAATAATTCGACCCAACCTCAGCGATACCTCTATTTTTGAGTCAATTAACCCGTACTTTCCATCTGTATGTATGTTTCCTCGCTCTCATCATCGACCCTAGATTTTGTTGCATCAGCGGTTGGACGCTGAATTTTTCATCAAATTTTCATCTTGAACCCGGTGCTGGGCGTGTTGATTCGCGTTCCAATACATCAATAATGAAAATATGATAACGATATTAAAAAATATTAGCTTAATGATAAGGAGCACCATACTGCTATTTCACTACACAAACGAAACCTTCCAATATCAACAAAATCTTGGTTATACCCCGCTTCGAATACCAACCCGTCATCACATTTAGGAAAGACTCTAAGTCATTGAATATGCTTAATTGATAACGTCATATCTTAATATTCTTTATCTCTAATTTTCTGGGTAAAACCTCCCTTTTCTCGCTATAAACAAAGCATTTTAAATATTCATGGGTTTAATAATAGAACTATTACTTTCATAAATGAAAAACACTCATTTCAAAAATGGAATTATTGATGCCGATATTTGTCGTTTTGATCACATAATTTTAGGCGTAGTTTATATTTTGTCGAAACGATAGCGAGTTAGTTTTTAACGTTTAATTTCGTCAGGAGATATAAAGCCAGAAAGATTATTTCTTTGTTAACAAGTAAAGGTTTATTAACAAGTCAAATTGCTATTAACAAGTAAGTGCTAGTAACAAAACATATTCAAACTGTGTTTTATATTGACTTACACTGTTAAATATAAGGTTTTATTATGAGGCTTAATGGGATAAGTAGCGACATCCTTGTTGCTGCTAAAAGAGTTGTTCTCTGCCAAATAGTATTAGCCGTCGGTGTAGTTTTATATGAAGTGTTTTTTGGTAATAAAGTAGATATGGAGTCTTCAGCTTTGGGTGTCGTAATCGCGATGTTACCACCGCTGTTTGGTTTTATATATGCAAGCCTTAAGGTGCACAAGAATCCTAATTATAGTTTACGTGACTTAATGCAAATGAGTCGTGTCGTGAAAATAACCTATACGTTCTTAATGTTTATCTTGGCATTCCAGTTTTTTAAATTGGATAACCCAGTAATATTATACGCGTATATTTTCACAATGATTGGGTACTTCTTAACACCATTTATTACTGCCTCTACAAGATCGGAGTACGTGTAGTATGGATCAAGTCACTACCGCTCACGAATACATAGAGCATCACTTAACCTTCTTAACTACAGGTGATGGTTTCTGGGCGTTCAACATTGACTCAATGTTGGTATCTTGGATCACGGGTTTACTGTTTATTGGAGCTTTTCGATATGTAGTGACCAAGGGCACTAGCGGTGTTCCAGGTCGTTTTCAATGTTTTATCGAGCTTATCTTTGATTTCGTTAACAACCTAGTCAAAGAGATTTTTCAAGCGGAGGATAAATTAATAGGGCCACTGGCATTAACCACTTTTGTTTGGGTGTTGTTAATGAATGCAGTCGACCTATTGCCTATAGATTTAATACCAGGGTTAACTCGTGTAATGGGTTTAGAACACTTTAGAGATCTACCGACAGCGGATGTAAATGTCCCAATGTCGATGGCACTCGGTGTGTTTATTTTATTGTTAACTTATACGTTGAAAAATAAAGGTTTGAAAGGCTTTATCAAAGAGCTAACTACTCAGCCATTTGATAACCCTCTTTTATATCCTGTTAACTTTGTTCTTGAATTAATAACATTAATTTCAAAGCCAATATCACTAGGCTTACGATTATTCGGAAATATGTATGCAGGCGAGATGATATTCATCCTTATCGCACTAATGCCTTGGTGGATGCAATGGGCACTAAGTGTTCCATGGGCCTTGTTCCACATATTAATCGTATTCTTACAAGCATTTATATTTATGGTACTGACCGTTGTTTACTTAGCAATGGCAACAGAAGAACACCACTAATTAATAACTAAAAAATTAACTAACACATTATTTATCGGAGATACAAATGGATATCGTAAGCGCAGTTTTATATGTAGCAGGTGCATTACTGATCGGTTTAGGTGCAGCAGGTGCAGCATCTGGTATTGGTAACTTAGCAGGTAAATACCTTGAAGGTGTTGCTCGTCAACCAGACCTTACGCCAATGCTTCGTACTCAATTCTTCATCATGATGGGCCTTGTGGATGCTGTACCGATGATCGGTGTTGGTATCGGTCTATACATCATCTTTGCCGTTGCTTAATTGAAAGCTTTGAAAAGATCGATTTGTAAATAATCAAGATTTAGTGAGGAAGGTATGAATTTAAATGCCAGCATGTTTGGTCAAGCAATCTCATTCGTGATTTTTGTTTGGCTATGCATGAAATATGTATGGCCCCCTCTCACCGCGATGTTAGACGAGCGCCAAAAAGAAATCGCTGATGGTTTACGCCACTCAGAGAATGCAGCGAAAGAGCTAGAACTAGCAAAATCAAATGGCGCACAACTCGTCGCAGATGCGAAAAAAAATGTGACCGAACTGATTGAGCAAGGCAAAAAACGCCGCAACGAAATCATCACCCTAGCTCACCAAGAAGGTGAGCAAGAAAAAGCACGCATCTTAGAGCAAGGTAGAGCTGAGCTAGAAGGCGAACGTCAAAAGTTACGCCGTGAACTTCAGGCGGATATGGCAGACGCTGTTATTCAAAGTGCACAGAAATTGATCAGCAAAAACCTAGATTCTGAAACGAACCGAGCGTTAGTTGATCAAATGATAAGCGAACTCTAAACGGAGGCAATATGTCAGATTACACCAATATTGCTCATCCCTACGCTAAAGCATCGTTCGACTTTGCTTTAGGTGAAAACAAGTTACAAGAGTGGCACTCAATGCTGTCCATTCTTGTGACGGTAGCGGAAGAAGAAACGATCGCTAAACAGATTTCATCAGCAGAAGGTGTTCATACACAGCAATCTGAAGAACTGGTCAATCTCATCATTCACGTTTGCCAAGGACTCGTTGATGACCACGTCATTAATCTCATTAAAGTCTTGGCTGAGAATGGCCGTCTTGCAGTGATCAGAGACTTGTTTAACTTGTTCAGCGACCTAAAGGACGAACATGAACGTGTAATCCCTGTCACTGTCACCAGTTCAGAATTGCTTACACAAGATCAAGTTACATCACTCACTGCTGCACTTGAGAAGAAATTAGAACGTCAGGTTGAAATGGAACAGGTTATTGATGACTCGCTGGTTGGCGGGATCGTAATCAAGGCGGGCGAAACCGTCATCGATGGTTCTTTGAACACATCAATTAACCGATTAGCCCATCAACTTCACGCGAGATAGGTAACAATTATGCAATTAAATTCAAATGAAATCAGCGATCTAATCAAAGATCGCATCTCGAAATTTAATGTGAGCACCGAAGCTCGCAACGAAGGCACTATAGTCTCGGTTCGTGACGGCATCATTACCATTAACGGCCTTGCGGATGTCATGCAGGGTGAGATGATCGAGCTTCCAGGTGGCAAATACGCTCTTGCTCTTAACCTTGACACGCACTCAGTCGGTGCCGTGGTTATGGGTCCCTACACTGACCTCTCTGAAGGTATGAAAGTCAAAGGGACAGGTCGTATCTTGGAAGTACCAGTAGGTAACGGACTTCTTGGCCGTGTAGTGAACACACTAGGTGAGCCAATCGATGGCAAAGGCCCAGTGAGTTGTGACCGACTAGACCCTGTAGAAGTAATTGCTCCCGGCGTAATCGAGCGTAAGTCCGTCGATCAGCCAATTCAAACTGGTTATAAAGCCGTTGATACCATGGTGCCTATCGGTCGTGGTCAACGTGAACTTATCATCGGTGACCGTCAGACGGGTAAAACAGCGTTAGCTATCGATGCGATCATCAATCAGAAAGATTCTGGTATCAAATGTGTGTACGTGGCTATCGGCCAGAAAGCCTCTACTATCGCAAACGTTGTTCGTAAACTCGAAGACCACGATGCGCTTAAAAATACCATCGTTGTTGTAGCATCAGCATCAGAATCAGCCGCGCTTCAATACCTAGCACCTTATGCGGGTTGCACCATGGGCGAATACTTCCGTGACCGTGGTGAAGATGCACTGATCATCTATGATGACCTATCAAAACAAGCCGTCGCTTACCGTCAAATCTCATTGCTACTGAAACGCCCACCGGGTCGTGAAGCCTTCCCTGGCGACGTATTCTACCTCCACTCTCGTCTACTAGAACGTGCTGCAAGAGTGAATGCGGAATACGTAGAGAAGTTCACGAACAGTGAAGTGAAAGGCCAAACAGGCTCACTGACAGCGCTTCCTATCATTGAAACTCAAGCGGGTGACGTATCTGCGTTTGTACCAACCAACGTAATCTCAATTACTGATGGTCAGGTTTTCCTACAAACCCAACTGTTCAACTCAGGCCTACGTCCTGCTGTTGACCCTGGTATCTCGGTATCTCGTGTGGGTGGCGCGGCGCAGTGCAAGATCATCAAGAAACTGTCTGGTGGTATCCGTACATCATTAGCTCAATACCGCGAATTAGCCGCATTTGCTCAGTTCTCTTCTGACTTAGATGACATGACGCGTAAGCAGCTTGACCATGGTGAGCGTGTAACCGAATTGATGAAGCAAAAGCAATACTCTCCGATGTCTGTCGCTGAGCAAGCAACGGTTATCTACGCAGCAGAAAAAGGCTATTTGGCTGACGTAGAGTTGAACAAAATTGCACGTTTTGAAGAAGAATTGATTGCTTACGCGAAAGGTCAAAACCCAGAGTTGTTCGACACCATCAACGCTAATGGTGACTACAACGATGAAATTGATGGCGCTCTTGCAAAGCTTCTCGGTGACTTTGTAGCGTTGAAAGCTTGGTAAACGCTCCGGTTTGTTGGCTGGAAATCAAAACAAATTAGGAGCAGATAATGGCAAATACTAAAGAAATTCGCACCAAGATAGGCAGTGTTAGTAACACTCAGAAAATCACCAGTGCAATGGAGATGGTTGCGGCAAGTAAGATGCGTAAGGTTCAAGACAATATGACGCTAACACGTCCATATGCAGAGAACATGCGCAAAGTTATCTCTCATGTCGCATCAGGGTCGCTCGAATACCAGCATCCCTACCTTCAACAGCGTGAACCAAAACGCGTTGCTTACATCATTATTTCGTCCGACCGGGGCTTATGTGGTGGCTTGAACTCGAACTTGTTCAAGAAAGTGTTAGAAGAAATGGAGCAATGGCGCACCAAGGGAGTCGAGGTAGAAACAACCTTAGTGGGATCTAAGGCTATCTCGTTCTTCCAACGCAGCGGCAATGTTATCGCGCAAACGTCAGGCCTTGGTGACGCGCCTAAATTAGAAGACATTTTAGGTACGGTTAACGCGATGCTAGGGCATTACGACGACGAAAAAATCGACAGCTTGTATCTCGTTTATAACCAGTTCATCAACACCATGGTTCAAGAACCAACGACCTTGCAGTTGCTGCCCCACCCTTCAGATTCTGAAGCCGATGGAGGCGCGAAAAAAGCACGTCGTTGGGACTACATCTATGAACAAGCACCAAGAGACATCCTCTCTGAGCTGTTACATCGATACATTGAATCGCAAGTGTATCAAGGCATCGTAGAGAGCATTGCCTGTGAGCAGGCAGCCCGAATGGTGGCCATGAAAGCGGCGACCGATAACGCAGGCCAACTCATCGATGATTTGCAGTTGGTATACAACAAAGCGCGACAGGCTGCCATTACCCAAGAACTGAGTGAAATAGTCTCAGGTGCTCAAGCTGTCTAAGGGCAGAAAAGAGTGGGTTAAGAATAGAATTTGAGGATTTAGAGATGAGTGTTGGAAAAATAGTTAAAGTTATCGGCGCGGTGGTAGACGTCGAGTTCAGCGGCGGCAACAGCCCACGCGTTTATGATGCATTGAAAGTGACGAGCGAAGAAGCAAGCTCTCTCGTATTGGAAGTTCAGCAACAACTGGGTGGCAGTATCGTTCGTTGTATTGCAATGGGTACGTCAGATGGCTTGCGCCGAGGCCTAACTGTTGAAAACACCGGTTCTCCAATCACTGTTCCTGTGGGCGAAGAAACCTTAGGCCGTATCATGAACGTTCTTGGCCAGCCTATCGATGAATGCGGTGAAATCGGTCAAAAAGAAAGCTACGAAATTCACCGTGAAGCACCCTCTTATGAAGAACAAGCAAACAGCACTGAACTTCTTGAGACCGGCGTTAAGGTTATCGACCTTATCTGTCCGTTCGCTAAGGGCGGTAAAATTGGTCTGTTCGGTGGTGCTGGCGTAGGTAAGACTGTCAACATGATGGAGCTTATCAACAACATCGCAAAAGCCCACTCAGGTCTATCTGTATTTACCGGTGTTGGTGAGCGTACTCGTGAAGGTAACGACTTCTACTACGAGATGAAAGAAGCGGGTGTACTAGACAAAGTAGCCATGGTTTACGGCCAAATGAACGAGCCACCGGGAAACCGTCTACGTGTTGCACTTACAGGCCTGACTATGGCTGAGCGCTTCCGAGATGAAGGTCGTGACGTACTGCTGTTCATTGATAACATCTACCGTTATACACTTGCGGGAACAGAAGTATCAGCACTGTTAGGCCGTATGCCTTCAGCAGTAGGTTACCAACCAACACTCGCTGAAGAGATGGGTGTGCTTCAAGAGCGTATCACCTCGACTAGACAAGGCTCTATCACGTCTATCCAAGCGGTATACGTACCTGCGGATGACTTGACTGACCCATCACCAGCAACAACCTTTGCTCACTTAGATGCGACCGTTGTACTGTCTCGTAATATCGCGGCATTGGGCCTATACCCTGCAATCGACCCATTGGATTCAACCTCTCGCCAATTAGACCCACTTGTGGTTGGCCAAGAGCACTACGACATTGCACAAAAAGTCCAAACAACGCTGCAACGCTACAAAGAGCTAAAAGACATCATCGCGATTCTTGGTATGGATGAGCTGTCTACTGAAGACAAACAGACCGTATCTCGCGCTCGTAAGATTGAACGTTTCTTAACTCAGCCTTACCACGTAGCCGAAGTGTTTACTGGTCAGAAAGGTGTATTTGTACCGCTAAGCGAAACACTAAGAGGCTTTAAAGGCCTGTTAGGCGGCGAATATGACGATATCCCAGAGCAGGCATTCTTGTACTGTGGTTCTATCGACGAAGTGCTTAACAAAGCAAAATCACTCTAAGAGGCAGGTACACCATGGCTATCGGAATTACAGATAATACATTTCAACTTAATATTGTAAGTGCGGAAGGTACGCTGTTTTCAGGTCCAGCGTATGCCCTAGCCGTTTCTGGCGCTGATGGTGAGCTGGGGATCCGCCCCGGTCACTCCCCGCTTCTCAGTAAGATCAAGCCGGGCGTCACAGTGTTTGTCACAGATCCTAAATCAGAGGGGCAAGTGCTTTATGTCTCTGGCGGGATGTTGGAAGTTCAACCGGATGTGGTAACGGTGTTAGCCGATACTGCCTTGCACGGTCAAGATATTGACCGCGCTCGCGCAGAAGAAGCGAAATATGCAGCTCTAGAAAATATCAATAAGGGCAATGTAGACATCAACTTTGCACAAGCTCAGCTTGAACTAGCAAAAGCCGTTGCTCAACTTCGTGCATCAGAACTGACGTCTTCTCGCACTCGACACTGAGAATAGAACTTAGACGTTTGACGTTTGATGCTTGGTGCTTGATGCTTGATGTGTAAATAGTCTACCCACTTAAAAACAGTTTAAGTGGGTAGACTACATCAGGAACTCTTCTCTCCCCTCCAACTTCCCCCTCCCTTTCAACCGTCCCTAATACATCCTTTTTCACCAGCGCTTACACCATTATTTCTCAGCAAAACGCGCTTGGTGCGGATCAAGTTCATGACCAAGAGGTTGTGTGAGTGAATGATAAAGCTCTGGCTTACGACCACGAATCCAACGTCTGCCCGTACACATATCTAACTCTTCTGCTTTTAGCTCTGCAATCACCATATCGTTATCAACACTATCGGTCTCAGCAATGATTTCACCGTAAGGGCTCAAGATCATCGCGTTGCCTGTCCTCACTTCGTCCATATCAACACCTACACCATTACTGAACACCACAAAGAGGCCGTTATCGTGCGCTCTTGCAGGCAGCCAACGCATTAGCCACTCGCGGCCATTCTTGCCCTGCATTTCTGCACGAATCGCATCTGGGTTTTCATCTCGGTTAAACCATAACTCAGGGTCAATTCGCTTCATCGCGTTCGGGCTTCGTGAATGACAACCGCCCGTTTGGTGTGGCGCAATCAATATATCGGCGCCTTTCAAAACAGTGATCCTGACGTTCTCAACCAAGTTGTTATCCCAACAAATCAAGATACCGACTTTGCAACCATGAGGCGTATCAAACACTGTGTATTGGTCGCCACTGCTCATATGTGGGCTAACGAAGGTGTGCAGTTTACGGTGCTTTTGTACCTCACCATTGGGCATGGCGAATACGTAGGTGTTGTATAATTCGCCATCGATGCCCTGCTCTATCAAGCCCGCGCCAACACTGATTCCAAACTGTGTTGCCAGTGCAATCAGCTTTTGAGTCGATTCACCACCCGGTACAGGTTCCGCTAACGCTTCAATCTCATCTCGCGACAAAGCAGACACATGCCAGTAGCCAGTGATGCACATCTCCGGGAAACTGACGATCTGCACGTCACTGTCCGCAGCCTTTTGAACGTATTGCTCTATAACCGATAAGTTATACGCCTTATCACCTGCGTGGTGGTTAAATTGAACCGACGCTACTTTGATGTCTTTCTTCATGGTTCGTCCTCAAACTTCGCTTTATCTGATTGGTATGAACCTAGTATAAAAAATCAATTCAATTCCATATAATGAAAGATATTCTCAATTCAATGAGTATTTGGAATGGAATTTGATCTCCTGAAGGCATTTTGTCAGCTCGCTAAATCGGGCAATTACCGTTTGGCATCAGAGCAGCTCTACATCACTCAATCGGCACTCACTAAAAAGATTCAACGACTTGAATCCAATATTGGGGCGTCTCTGTTTTCTCGTGGCAGGAATGGCGCAGAGCTCACGCACGCAGGAAAAACGTTACTGGCAGAAGCCCAACGTTTGGTTCATTCAATGCAAGCGTTTGAGCAGCTGTCAGGCTCGGTGGTAAAAGGGACTCAGGGACATTTGAACATTGCCTTTGGCGTGTCTACTTATCATGAAGCACCCAAGCTTATTGCGGCTTATAAACAACAATACTCAGACGTTCATATCACGTTAAATGACACACCTTCCAAGCAGCAGACAGATGAGTTATTGAGCCATGACCTCGATATCAGCTTCAATCGGATACCAGAATCATCGGATTTAGAAAGCCTAACACTGTTCAATGATTCGCTTGTGGTCGCGATACACCAAGATCTTCTCAAGCAAGCGCCAAACAAAAATCTCGTCGTCTCTGAGTTATCGAAATGGCCTTATCTAAAGCTCGCCCAACATCGCGGTCCCGGATTAGACAGACAGATTCAACAATATTGTCTTGCCAATAAAATCGACTTATCAAAGACGCAAGAAGCCGATGATATCCTCACCCTGCTTGCCTTGGTTTCTGCCAATATCGGCTTCACCATTGTTCCTAGCAGTGCGCAGTTCATTAGCAATACCGATGTGGAATTCATTACTTTAGAAGGTGAATACGCCACTTGGCCTGTCGGATTGATCTGGAATGGAGAGAGTGAAAACCCACTTAGAGATAAGTTTGTAGAGTTTGTGGCTCATCAAAAATAAAATTAGGTCAGGACCTAATTTACACCTACAAAAAAGGCTCACTAAATAGTGAGTCTTTTGATATCTGTTTAACGTAAAACCTGGGTATAACGGTGCTTACGTTTCAAAGTAATAACTTAGAAGAACTCAATCGAATTACGGCCGCTTTTGTCGTCACGTGTTGGCTTCGGCGTATCCGCTTTCTTTTTCGGTTTGTTTTCTTTCTTCTTCTCTTTTTTCTCTTTCTTTGGTTCAGCCGTTGCGCTTAGCATTTCTGCTTTGCTTTTCTTAGATTCTTTCTTCTTAGAATCCTTTTTAGACTGACCTTTCTTCGCCTTGTTATCTTTTTTAGGCGCTTCTTTCTTTTTCGGCTTTTCTGATTCTTCTTGTACTGGCTGATCGCACACCACTACATAGTACTCTTGGTTGAATTCAAAGAAGTCGCCATCGTACATTTTACGACGTTTACGAGTTTCTAATTCACCATTTACCGCTACGTAGCCTTCAGAGATGATGTGTTTAGCTTCTCCGCCACCACTCACTAGGTTAGCAATTTTAAACACTTTGTAGAGCTCGATTGGCTGTGATGAAACATCAATACCAATTGCTTCAATTTCAATCTCTTCGCCTTCTTCGCCCAGCTCTTGGCCTTCGTAATCAGCGTCTTCGTAATGTTCTTGGTCCATGGTGACCTCTACCTAAATATGTACTTCTGAAATATTGGGCGCAGTGTAATCTTAAAACAACAAAATGACCATGTTGAATTATGGTTCAAGCATCGAGTTCACTGGATTAAAGCTATCTTTAGCGCCATAAAACAAAAGAAGAGAACTAACATCATTAGCTCTCTTCTTATTTAAACCATAGCTTAGTTACCGCTTGTTAGGACGCTAAACCATAGATAGTTAAACCATGGCTAGTTGAACCATAGATAGCTCACCCTAGTGCGTTAAAAGAACCACTTCACGCCGACTTCTGCTTTTAGCTCGTAGTCACCTTCTAGCGTAACGCCCGTTGGCAGAGTCACATCTGCAGATGCGTATTGGAGCTTCGTCATTAGCCACTGAGTTCGGTCTTCCTTAATAGGAGCATTCATCATGATGTTGAAAGACGTCGACTCAAGTTCAACTGTGTCGCCAGAAACGTTCATGTATTCAGGCCATGCTTGAACAAACGCGCCAGAATCTCCCATTGGGATAGTAGCAAACAGGTTTAGCATGTAGCCGTCTGCCGTTTCACCAAACACTTCACCAATGGTGTAGTTTACGTTTGGAAACAGCATTGCACCGCCGGTATAAGCAGGGTTAATCAAGCCAATAGCACCGACAGACATCAAGGTATTGTCATCCAAACCCAGTGCCGAGTTCTTAGTGTGGATGAAGTCCGCCATGAAGCCAACACGTGGCATCAATGAACTATCAATTGCTGACACTTGGAAATATTGAGCTCGGCTACCAAGGTAGTCAACGCCCATTGAATCTTTGCCCGGCTTAGCATCTGAGTCGCCAAAGTTGCCTTCGATAAAGCCACCGAACTGAGTCGTTTCAGACCATGACCCAGTTAGCATTGAAGACAAACGGATATCAGCGTCAGAAGTAACAAAAAAAGCAGCTTGTGTATAAACGCGAGTTAGATCCGATGGATCAATCACTTGGCTTTCTTCTTCATTCGCCAAAGCAGTACCAGACATTGCAGCTAACATTGAAGCGGTCAATAATAGTTTTTTCATGTGTAAACCTTATTCTCATTGGAGCCATAGCCGCTTCCGTACTCACATGGCTCAGATTTAAAAACGGGTCAGAGAAATACTCCCTGCCTCCCTCAATTATTAGACGGTAAAAACAATCTTTAAAATTCATAACGAGGGGTAAAAACCATCAATAAAGCAGCAACACACCTTTGCCGTCACTTTATTGAGGCTATGAGTTACTGTTGTTTCGTTTTAAGCTTTTCACGGAGTGTTTGGAAAATGGCATAGAAGCCCGGAGTCATCATCGAACCGACCACCAACACCATCAACATGCCACCCAGCAATGCCAATCCAGTCGTGTTCTGAGAGATAGCCCCTGCACCATTGGCAAACACCAAAGGCAAGATGCCAAGGATGAATGACCATGACGTCATGTTTACGGCTCTAAAACGCATCTTGCCGCCTTGGATAGCTGCCTCTTCGATACTTAAACCTTGAGTCTCACGCTTCAGCTTTGAGAATTCGACCATCAAAATCGCGTTCTTAGCTGCTAGGGAAATCAATAGAATCAAGCCAATTTGACCGTAGATAGACAAGGCCTGCCCACCCGCTAATAACGCCGCGAAAGTACCCACAGCAGCGGTTGGAGCCACAATAATGATCGCAGCAGGCAGAGCCCATGATTCGTACTGAGCTACAAGGAATAAGTAGATGAATACCAGAGCTAAAACCAGAGCGATTTGAGCCGTGTTCCCCGCCAACTTCTCTTGATAAGCCATGTTCGTCCACTCATAGGTGTAACCCTGAGTGAGAACTTCCTCGGCGATACGCTCCATTGCGTCAATCGCCTCACCAGATGAGTAACCTGGAGCTGGATTTAGCTGTAAACGTGCCGCAGGTAACATGTTGTAGCTTGTAACTAGGTCAGGTTCTAATGTCGGTTCGATCGTTGCGACAGCAGACAGCGGAACTTGTTCGCCAAGCGCCGACGGGACATGTATGCGTAGCACATCAGATAGATCATTTCGTTGTTCCCCTTTAGCTTGAACAAAAACTCGGTAGCTTCTTCCGTTTAGGGCAAAGTCATTAACATATGAAGACGCCAGATGTGTCGCCATCGCATCGTTAATTGCACTGAGTGGTACGCCTAACTGACGCGCTTTCTCGCGATCAATTTCGACGTTGTAATGTGGAACATTGGCACGATAAGTCGTCATCGCATTAGTGATTTCTGGCGCTTGATTAGCCGCTGCCATCATCGCGTAAGTCACTTGCGCGAGTTCTTGAGCAGTGCGGCCAGACGTGTCTTGCACCATAAACTCAAGTGCATCACCGATACCAATACCTGGAATAGGTGGTAGACCCATAGCGATGCTCATCGACTTATCAATGCCATACAATTGCATGTTGATGCGCTGGGCAACCGCAGCTTGTGTATGGTCGCCATCCATTGCAAGACGCTCATCCCAGTCTTTCAAATTAACAAACATGGTCGCTGAGTTAGCGGCAACACCACCGGTCAGAGCATTGAAGCCAATTGCACCTGCGAAATCTTCAATTGCTGGGTCTTGGTTTAATACCGCTTCAGCTTGACGAATCAAGTCATGAGTACGCTCTTTCGATGCGTTATCAGGCAAGAACATCGCGAGCGCCAACACGCCTTTGTCTTCAGCTGGAACAAATGCCGTCGGTAGCTTGTCATTCATCGCCACCATGGCAGCAATAGCCACTGCGAACGAAACCAAAAGCACTGCTGATTTGCGCACCAATAAAGAGACTGCTTTGCCATACGCGTTTGTTACTTTGTCGAACATTGCATTGAATGCCACAAACCACTTAGCAGGCTTAGGGTTACGCTTCATAACCATTGCACATAATGCAGGTGACAGCGTGAGTGCATTGATAGCGGATAGCACCAAAGCAATACAGATGGTGATAGAGAACTGAGCAAACATCAGCCCCGTGATGCCTGGAAGCAATGCCACAGGAATAAACACCGCAAGCATGACTAATGTCGATGCGACAATCGGGCCGGTGACTTCTTTCATAGCTCGATTGGTGGCTTCTTTGGCATCAATGGTTTGGTTTTCATTGAGAATGCGTTCTACGTTCTCAACCACCAAAATGGCATTGTCCACCACGATACCAATCGCCAGAATCAAGCCAAATAAGGTAACGGTATTGATACTAAAGCCACCCAATTGCATGAAAGCAAAAGTACCAATCAAAGACACAGGAATCGCAATCACAGGTGCAAGTGTTGTTCTGACATTACCCAAGAACAGGTAAGTCACCGCAATCACAAGCCCGACAGCAACAATTAAGGTTTCGACGATGCTGCGAATAGACGCTTCAACCGATAAGGTGGTGTCGTATGGGATCGCGTAAGTCATACCGGCTGGCATGATGCTTTCAATGTCTTTCAGTACCGATTTAACCGCAGCGCCTGTTTCCAAAGCGTTGGCATCTGGGTTAGCCTGCATTGCGACTAGAGCAGCATCTCCGCCATTGTAGGTTGCGTAGGCATCATAGAATTGGCTACCAATCTCTACGTTTGATACATCTTTCAGGTAGATTTGATTGCCGTCTGCTAAGGTTTTTACAATAATTTGTTCAAACTCTTCTGCACTCGACAGTCGACCTTGAGTGATCAAGTTAAACTGCAATGCGGCATTTTCACGACTTGGACCTTGGCCAATTCGCCCTGCTGGCACTACTGCATTTTGTTCACGAATCGCGTTCTTCACATCAAATGTTGTCACACCCAGTGACGCCATGCGGTCCATATCGAGCCACACGCGCATACCATAGGTCGCACCAATCAAATCGCTGCTTGCTAAGCCAGAGATACGAGCGATACGCTCCATGAAGTTTGCTTCGACCCAGCTGTTAAGCTCTAGCTCTGACATCGATTGATCTTCAGAGTAGAAAGCAATCGCGAGCAAGTCATCCGGCGCGGCTTTACGAATACGCACACCACGAGCACGAACTTCAAACGGCAGCATGTTTTCAGCAACGGCGACGCGGTTAGATACGTTAACCATCGCCATATCCGCATCAACGCTGTTATCAAAGGTAATGTTTAAGAAGTAACGGCCATCGTTGGTTGAACGCGACTGCATGTAAACCATGCCATCTACACCGTTCACTTCCTCTTCAATTGGATTACCAATCACCTCTTTTACGGTTTCAGCACTGGCACCCGGCATGAACGCGACGACACGAACTTGCGGAGGCGTCACGCTTGGGTACTCTGAAATCGGCATGGTTTTAATCGCAATCAAACCAATCAAGGTCAGGAAGATCGAGATAACAAACGCAAATTTCGGTCGGTCGATAAAAAATTTACTGATCATAATCTATTACTCCGCAACTGAAACAGGAGCACCAGGACGAATACGTTGCAGTCCGCCAACAATCACTGGTTCACCGGCGTCCAAGCCATTTGCGACGAAAACATCTTGTCCAATTCGATCACCTACAACGACATCACGACGTACCGCGTTGCCTTCTTCGATGGTAAGTACATATTGAGCGAGCTGATCTTGATGGATCGCTTTATGAGGAATTTGCACGCCGCTTAACGGTTCTGCACTCGTTAGACCAACACGAACAAATTGATTTGGCAGCAGACCCGCTTCGCTGTTATCAAAAGAGGCAGAAATCGTCACCGTACCGCTGGCTGCATTCACTTTGTTATCAACAAAAGCGATGTTGCCTTGGTAGTCCGTCAATTGACCATCACGCTCAAGCAATACTGATGTTGCTTGCTTACCTTGAAGCTGATATTGACTCAGTTCGCTTTCTTTAATCGAGAAAGTGGCATCGATCGGATCCATCTTGATCAGGTCAATCAATGGGCCAAAGTTAGGGCCTACCATGTCACCGATAGAGAAGTTACTTTTCCCTAACTGACCTGAATACGGTGCTTTAACTTGGGTTTGGTCTAAGTTGTCTTGCTGAACTCTTACGTTTGCTCGCGCAGATACCACTCGAGATCTCGCCATCTCTAGCTCCGCAATACTCAAATCAAGCTGCGACTGTGAAATACCGCCCGACTTCAACATCTGAGTGGTTCTTTCATGGTTTAGCTGAGTCAAGCTCATTGCCGATTGCGCTTCAGATAAGGTTGCTTTTGCCGCATCAAATGCCGCTTGGTATGACGTTGGGTCAATTTCAAAAAGCACAGCGCCCGCTTCGACAAAGGCACCGTCATCAAAGAGTTTATTTAACAAGAAACCACTGGTTCTTGGTGTCAGTTGAGCAGACTCAACCGCCTCCATTCTTCCTACATGGTATTGGATTGGCGAATGCGCCATTTCCTCGGCAAGTACCACCGTTACAGGTGTACTAGGCACTGGAGCAGCGGTTTGCTCCGTAGGTTGTGAATTACCACCACAGCCTGCAAGTAAGATACTTGCGGTTAATAACGTTATTGTTTTTTTCATCGTGTGTTCTCTACAAATACGTCGATACATTGAGTGACCGCATCCTTGATTCAATCTGAGCTTCAACCTCAGGTGCCATCACATTTGATCTATTTTCTATTCGGCGTTGACGCCATGATTTCGAGCGAGCGCTTTAACCAGCTTTTTCGACTAGCGTTTCAAACCAGCGTTAATCGCACTGATGTCTTCAGGTAAAAGCTCGCCACCCAAGAACTTGAGCTGCAGTGACACCAAAATGAAATCAATTTGCGCTTCAGTCAGGTCTTGCTTCGCCGCATAGAGCTGACGAGTTCCGTTCAGCACATCGACAATCGTTCTGCTGCCAATTTCAAAACCTTGTTGAGTCGCAACAAGTGAACGTTCGGCAGAATGAACAGAGTTGGCATAGGCTTGCTGAGCACTAATAAGGGCATTGAGGTCTTTTTCTGCACCGCGGATTTGACGCGTTACGCTTCTCCAAGATTGCTCTTGAAGCTGAAGGGCTTGTTGGTATTGAACCTTGGCTTGTTGTACTTCGTTGCTGGTTGCCCCGCCTCGGTAAACAGGCAAGGTCATTGCTACACCTGCAAACACAGTTGAGTTGTCATCAATGCTATTAAACTGTTGTTTTGACTGACCCATCTCGGTTCTACGAATCTCGCTCGCAAACGTATACCGGTACTCAGCAACCAAGCCTAACGACGGTTGATGTCCAGCTTGCGCAAGTTCAATCTGCTGCTTGCTTAGCTCAACCAGCTGTTTCTGAATTTGCATCTCAGGGTTAAATTGCTGGGCTTTTTCCTGCCATGTCAGCGCATTTTCCGGCGTTGGGATATTTGCGTCGTAACGGTCCGTATTCAGTGGATAAACCGACGAAAACTCATTGCCAGACAGCTCGTAAAGCGCGTCCAATGATTTCTCAACTTCGTTTTCAGCCACAATCACCGATGCAGAAACTAAATCGAACTGAGCGCGCGCATCAATCACGTCATTTTCCGGAATCATCCCCAATGAAAATTGACGTTCGGTTTGCTTAAGTTGCTCTTCGATCGCTTCTTGTGTCGCTTTGGTTTGCTTTAACGACTCTTGCGCTTTAAGGGCATTGAAATAACCCACCACGACTTGTAAAGCGAGGCTCTCTAACGCGACTTGGTGTGAGACTTGGCTGAGCTCAACCTGCTGATTACTTAGCTCATTTGCCGCGTTCAGTTCCGCGTTATAAAGATTTTGCCCAACAGAAATAGACGCTTGCGCCGCGTTGGTGTCTATCTCGTTGAGTGTGGTGTAGCTGTTACGAAGCACACCATACGCAAGGTTTGCATCAACCTGAGGTAAATACGCGGCACCTACTTTGTCTGCACCATAGGTCGCACTATCAATGGCTAGTGCTGCACTTTTTAACGCAGGGTTATTGTCGAGAGACTGCTGATACAGCTCGCTTAAGCTGACACTTTCAGCCAATGCTCCGTAGCTCGTTAATGCTCCGGCCACCAGCACAGCTAACGCCGAGATCTTCATAGAAGATCTCGGCGTTCTGCGATTAACGGCAACCGAACTTGTAAGCATTGAAGTTTGTTTTTTCATGGAATGACCCACCAACACATCAAATGGATGAACGGACTTGCGCCCTTTTGAGTCAAGTTTTGCGATTTAGGGCGTTGAGCTGTAGCGCCGTCGGAATCAAACTTGTTCTAAGTCATGATTTACTGGCAAATACCGAGGGTTTTGTGTCGGGTTCCACATAGAATTTGGATTTAATTAATTACTTATTAAATAGATTTAAATCAAAATTAGTCATAAAACCCACTGATAGAATCACCTCATTACCTATTCACTGAGTTAATCTCGTAAATGTCCGATTTGATTTGCACTCGTGGCTACATCACTTGGTTTCACCTAGAAAACGGGTTTGGTTTTGCTAAACCTGATCACGGTGATATTGATGTACTCATTCACATCAGTGTCATTGAATTTGATGGTGAAATTAACGTAGAGGAAGGTCAGCGAGTTTATATGGAGCTTGAGGAAGTAAAAGGTAAGCCTCACTGGAATGCCGTCAAAGTGCTACCTCTGGCAAAACCATTCTCCGCATTTGAGTCAGTATGATGAAGACTCATCAACGAGGTCGTCCTACGCTGTCGCCAGTTGTGAAGCTTGCTAAACACGTTGTAAAAGACTATCAAGATTACGTGAGCCTTAACCTTCGTTACCAAGCTCAGTTTCGTCAACACTACCCAGACCACAACGCAGAGCAGTTGGCTCTCATTAACGCCGACATCATCAGCGCCTCCGAGGAGTATAAGATTTGGAGCAGCATTGATAACCTAATGCTGTCTGCGCAACGTCATTCTGATCCGATCAAGCAATGGCAAAGCACCCAAGAGAAGGTATTAGGTAATGTGCAGCAACTTATTAGCCTGTACCAGCTTCGGATTAGATCGCTTCCTGCGCAGCCAAGGTCAATACTTGTGTGTGATTTCGCGGATCAGCTTTGGCTCCATGAGCAAGCTGTCACGCAAAAAGGAATATCACAAAAGGGAATATCTCAAACGGTAATCTCGCAAACGTTAGTTTCGCAAACAGTGGCCTCTTGGCTCGAAAGTACATTAGTTAAGGCGACTGGCTTTCAACAAGATGATTGGTTCTATACCGTCACTGAAAGCTTCAAATCAAGCATCAGAGAGCTTAACGGAGCTTTATTGAATGGTTCAGAAAGTCTCAATCATTTCTGGAGTGACGACACTTCGTTTGTGCTTGAGCGCATCAAGCATCAACGAAAGATCATTCGCTTACTGATGCTGCATATTATTGACAACAAAATAGATTCATTGCTGCTAAGGCAAGCACAAAGCAGCGCGGGCAGACCAGCACTCCCCTTGCCTGTGCAATTAATGCGACAAGAGCAAGCGCTTCAAGATACGTACCTCGAATACAGAAAGGTGTGTCATGCACACAACCAAGCAGCATTAAGCATCGAAACACTGGCCGCCAAGGCGCTCGAAAAAAACAGCAAAGCAACAACCCAAACAAAAGCCGGTAGAAAACCGATGAGCGAACTGCAAAAACTCGTCAATCAGAGCCTAGTATTAGAAGATCAGATACTGTGCCAAGAACATCAGCTTAATGAGCGCACCATCGATTGTTCAAAATTAAAATCTAACCAAAGTAGCGATGGTGAAAGTGGCTCGGCAATAGATAAACCCGTTAAGAAAGGACGCCCAACACTCTCACCTCAAGACCAAATAGCTCGATTAAAAGCCAAACTCGACAACATAAATCAAGCCATTGAACAGTTGAAATCAAAAACTAACTCAGCGACCGCTGATACGATAGTGAGAAATATTTTTCAGTATCAAAGCCTTTGGCTGACCAATAAAATAGCGCACGCTGATCGCATATTAGCGAAACAAGAGAGTCCACTTGAGCTTGCTCGGCGTCGCAAGTGGGCTCAAAAGTTACTGACGATACGATCCACCTTAAGTAAGATTTAGACTTAACCTTGAGTGAGCTACGATGAGTTTCTACCTATTAAATCAAAATCTGCTTTTTAACAGTCAAAGCGGAAAGCTGTTAAACCTGACGTCTTTGCAAGAGACGCAACTGCGTTCCAATGAGTGGAAGTTGCTGTCACTTTTCATTGAACATTCAGGTTCTGACCTCACATCATCATTTATTCTTGAGGCCATTTGGGAAAGTACGCGTGCAAAATCGAGTGTCGCCACCGCGGTAAAAAACTTGCGTGCCCAACTGGGAGATTCGAGCGAACAACCAAAGTTCATCCAAACTCAAGTGATGAAGGGCTACGCCTACATCGGAGAAACTCAAGCGCTCACTGAAACAGAATACCAATCATTGATTGCTCGCCACGCTTCGTTATGGTCAAAAACAGCAAACTGGGTTCAACATAACAAAACCTTTTTTATTCATAACCTTATCAGGTTCGCATGTGTTCTTTTTATCGGCTGGAACTTAGTCGGCTTATACCATAACGGCGCATTCAGTCGCCTAATCGCAGAGCCGACCATAGCGCCACCTATCCCGATGTTGATCCATCAAAACGCTGAGACGCCAAGTGATCAAGACATTCAAATCTGCCAATCGCTACTGATTGAAGCTCAACAGAGTGCACTCTTCGATACTTTACCCTTTCATCGTGAAAGCTCTGCCCCGTCACTGCCGAGATTGTTTTGGCGAGATCACAATAAGGAGGTGCTTGTATGTCATCTATCACCACTAAAATAATCACAAGCGGTTTCATTATTGTGGCGCTGATTTCTTACGTCATCAAAGACATCTACATTTCTCAATACAGCCCAGAATCGGTGTTTGTCGATCAGTATTGGTCGTATAAGCACAGAAGATACCCAGGTCAATTTGGTTACTTGGCTCAGTTATGGGATATACGCGTCGTCGAGACAGAATCTGAAGTCTTCATGACTAAGGACAAGTCTTATCACGCCATGCACTTCAATTTTTTCGCCCCATCAGGTTCCGTTGCTCAGGTGACGGTGAAGTTCGACACTGAGTGGCAACGCTTTGAAAACAACCATATCCAGTTTGATGTGATTGCAGACTCAATTCGTTTAGAAGAAGCATCAAGGAAAATTGATCAAGTTAAATTCCACGCTTTCTCAAGAGATATAATCCTCCGTATGTTCTCAACGCCAAGAAAAATCATCTCTGTATCGTCACATGAAATCATCACTGAATTGCCGTATATAGGTTTGGTAAGGCAGATAAAAATAGACACACCGCATTTGCTTGAAGCGCGTTAATCGAACTCGAAAAATAAACACCTAGTATTGATCACATTTTCATCTCATTACCGAAGATAAAATTTAGCGAATTCAACATTAATGCGGGATAATTTCCATCATAAGGTCTGGGTTTACTTTCTATTGAGGTTTGAGCATGTTTTCTTATGAGCATCTATTGGCATTTTGCACCACGTACGAAGCATCTTCATACAGCGCAGCTGCCAAAAAGTTAGGCAAAGACCGCACCACAATACGAGACCAAGTAAAGGCCGTCGAAGACTTATATGGCGTTACGCTATTTGAAATCATCGGAAAGAAAGCAACACCGACTCAAGCGGCTGATCATATCTATCAACGCTCCAAGGTTGTGTTGAATAACACTGAGAAGCTCAGCACCTCATTAGAAAACATCTATATGGATGAGATGCTGACGCTCAATATCTATCACGACATTTCGCTACCACTCAATTTGGCTGTCAAAATCGAGCACGCTTTACAACAAAAATGCCCTGAACTTCGTGTGCATTGGCTGCATCGTAATCGAGAGGACGCGTTTGATAACATTGAATCTGAATCGAACAGCATCGCGCTTATGGAGCATAAAAACATCCAACGTTTTAGTAAAAATATCGAGTTCTTCTCTTTGGGCTATGGCAAGCTAGGTATGTATGCAGGAAAAAGAAGCAAACTCCCTCACCTCAACGCGCTGTCAATTGAAGACTTAAAGTTAGACAAGCAATATGTGAGCGAAAACCATTTCAACACGCTACCAGAGCTCTATTTTATTTCCCCCCAGTACCACCTAGTCAGCAATAACGACCTCTTATTAGAATTGGTAAAACATGACGGTTGGGCAATCATGAGTACCGATCTAGCAAAGCCCCTAGTCCAGCGCGGCGAGTTGGTAGCTCTCCAAGTAAAACAGGTCGCAAATCATTTTAATTTTGGACTAACCTTGTATTACCCAGTATCAATGGGTAACAAAGAACCACTACCTACAATCAAGAAAATCACTCAAGCACACTTCGCCCCATAGTTATATTAATGGGTTAGGTAACAATATTAACGTGTTATCTAGCCATATTGATGGATTTTAACCCGCATATGTGAATTTTTCGTTTCTAGATTCAATGTCATGATGATTGCGTTCTCAAATTACAAAGGCATTCATCATGAATAAGAAAATTTTATCTACCGCTATTATTGCTACCTTCTCTATGGGCGTTGTTACTGCCGCCGAAGCATGTACCCGCTTGCTTTGGGATACACAAGATCAAGGCACATTCGTTTCACGTACAGTGGACTGGTCAGAACCAACCAACGTCCACCTCGTCAACATTCCAAAAAACAGCGCTTACCTTACCCACTTAAATAACTCTAACCAAGTAACCTCTAAATATGATGTCACTGGATTAACAACTTATGGGCAAATTACTGATGGTATGAATAGTGAAGGGCTTAGTGGTAATGTGCTGTACGACCGAAACATGGATACAGATGACTCAACGCAAGCTGACGACTTAGGTACGCTGACCTACCTTAAACATGTTTTATCGCAGTTTAGTACTGTTGAAGAGGCCGTTAAATTCGTTGAAAAATCGCAACCTGCCATTGAATTCGTACCCGGTATTCCCGTTAGAATTGCTCTGCACATTAGCCTTCAAGACACATCGGGTGACTCAGCAATTATAGAATTTAGAGCAGAAGGACCTCGAGTATGGCATGGCGCGGAATACACCGTAATGACCAACCAACCCGATTACGACCAACATCTGGCCAATGTAGAACGCTCTAAACGCGGTTGGGGGCCAAAAGAAGCACAATACTCACAAACCAACTTAGGGACTGGCGGTAATGCCAACCCAGAAGACAGGTTTGTACATTCAAGTTACTACATGGAACACCTTACGGAGCCGAGCAGCGTGATCAACGGTATGGTCAAACTGGACTCGCTTACTTACAAGATCCCACATGATGCGCCAATTGCACCCATTGATGGTGTGATGTCTGGCTACGCGACGGAATACGCTGTTAACTATCACCTACAAACAGGAGAAACGTTGCTTCGCTATCAGTGGGGAGATGACTTCACTCAGCTTCAATACAACATGCGAGATATCCAAGAATCTGGAAAAGCGATCAGCTTCCAGTTAATCCAGCCGGGTTTGATTGGAGATGTGACTGAAACGATCATTAAATCTGCAAACTAATCAAACTAAGCACGCGTAAACCTGAGACAAAGGCCACTTGGCCTTTGTCCTATTCATAATCAACACTCCGCTTCAACCAGAGTGCATCTACCGCGCTCTCACTCTCAACTTATATTAAGTACCTTTCAAAGCGATACTAAAGTTGGGTCTACAAATTCTTAGTTGCGTAACCCTTCAGTACTTCAACCAAACCTTTATACACATTGGTATTTTCAAAACTCGTTGGATAGAAGAATGAGAGCCCGAACTTCGCGCTGTGTGAAAGCAACTCATTGAACTCTATTCGGCGTAGCTGCTTCGTGTTCACCGCTTCGGTCGCTAAGCTTTTTGGAAGTAACGCCCAGCCATTCACTTTCACTAACTCCAGTAACATATCGTTATTACTAACGGTGCGAAAATACGGTGATATGCCCAACCACTCTGGCATGGTTTTGCTTTGGTTTTCACTGATGTATTGCGTTTCTAATTGAAGATCTTCAAGTCGAATCTCACCGATTTTGAACAAAGGACTATCAATCCGTGCGTAGGCAGCAATATCACCGTCACCAAGTTTGATGGCGCTGATTGGGTATTCCGACATGTTTTCCATTCGGTGCTGCATGATCGCAACTTTGTTGTGCGCTTGTGTCACATCAACCAAGATCTCATCTCGATTTCGATGCAGCCAATTGAGCACCATGTCCGGGTGAGCCTTCAAAACATGCTGTTCTATCTCCACCACTAAATCGTTGGGCATCAGAGTATCGTGATAGAAATCTAAACGGGTCAGTTCTTGTTGGTAAGCATTCATCATTCTTAGATGCAATCGCTCACTGTTTTGCACCAACAATTTTGACTGCTTATAAATAGAACGTGCAAAGCTGGTTGGTACCGCCTTTTTTCCTTCAATCGTAAATAAAATGGTTCGATAGCTGTCTTCTAACGCTTTCACTTGTTCTCGAATGGTTGTTCTATCTTTACCAAGGAATCTCGCAGCCTTGCTATAGCTCTGTTCGTCATACGTCGCACAGAATGAGTTTAAGTGTTCATAAGAAAACATCCCCACCGCCTTAGATTATTAATGTTTGGTTTTACCCATCATTATGCGTTATTAGAAACGTAATAACACTGCTAAATTAGCAACAAATGTGAGGCGAAGAGAGTTTTCACTCTGTATTTGAACGATAAAATTCGCTTCTCTATGTATTGGCAGTAAGCCCAGAAGTTAGCTATACACACTTATTTGAACAGAGTTACGCATTGCTAATTATGGGTTTACCGCCTCTCTTTTCTTATCACTTATCCGTGAATACAAAGAACTGACTTTCTAAGCGCTCACAGGAAGATTGATTTTCCAAAGCGCGATGGTCGACTGAATCCTCTCATAAAACAAGGTCGTTAGTTGAGAGCAATAGGATCCATTATGAAAAAGCTACTTCTCTCAACGGTTATTGCTGGCCTAGTCGCCACACCTGCTTTCGCCGAAACCTCTACTAGCCCTATCACGCTCTATGTATCGAACGACATCATTACTCTTTCAGATCACGATCATAGCAACGTAGACGCTATCGCAGTCCAAGACGGTAAAATCCTCGACCTTGGCGATCAAAAAACACTTACCACTAAGTACCAATCTAAAGATGGTTTTACGATTGATAAATCATTTGAAGATCGCGTTCTTACACCGGGCTTCGTTGAACCTCACGTTCACCTTTGGCTGATGGCGTTATTGATCGGCGCAGACTTTATTACTCCTGCTGATTGGGATTTACCGTGGGGCAACGTTGAAGGCGTAATAGGCCATGATAACTACTTAGCCCGTTTAACAGAGTTAGAAAGTGAACTGGCAGAAGGCGAACCATTGGTAAGCTGGGGCTACCATCACTACTTCCACGGCAATGAAATGAGCCGCGAGTTGCTGAATAACATTTCTGAAGACCGACCAATTATCATTTGGCATCGTAGCTTCCACGAATTGTTCTTCAACGATGCAGCGATGGAAATGCTAGGTTGGTCTGAAGAAGACTGGACTGGCGAAGGCTATAACTACGATCAGCTAGACTGGGAACGAGGCCATGCTTATGAAGCTGGAGCTAAAATCCTTCTCAATGATGTAATGAGCTTCTGGGTAAATAGCGGCATTTTTGCAACGGGGATGGAGCGAACCAAAGATTACATCCACTCTGGTGGTATCACTACCGCGATTGACCCAGGTGTTGTTGCAACACCAGAGATGTTCGAACAAGTAGTCGACATTCTTGAAGACGGTAACTTCCCAATGGATTACTGGTTAATGCCAGCTGGTAACTTTACCTACATGATGGCAGAAAACGACCCTGCCAAAGGTAAAGCGATTGCCGAAGGTTTGACTCAGCACCCGTCTTATCAAGGCGAACAGATCAAATGGCTACCTAAATTCGTTAAGTTGTTTGCAGACGGCGCAATGTACAGCCAGTTAATGCAACTTAAAGATGGTTACACCGATGGTCACTCAGGTGAATGGTTGCAAGAGCCTAAAGATCTTGAAGCAAGTATGCGCCCCTACTGGGAAGACGACTACACGATTGTTATCCATGCCAATGGTGATCTAGGCTTTGAGACTGCATTGAACATTGTCGACAAGCTCAACAAAGAAAAAAGCAGAGACGATCACAGAACCAGCTTCCATCACCTAGGTATTACCGATAAAGACGACATCCCTAAAGCCGTTGAACTTGGCGCAAACTTTAGTGTAAACCCTTACTACACACATATTCTGGCTGAGCTTTACTCTGAACAAGGTATCGGTCAAGAGCGTGCAGAAGTGATGGCGCGTGGACGTTCATTCATCGATGCGGGTGGTATTTTATCATTGCACTCAGATTCACCAATGGCACCAGCGCAACCACTAGGGTTAGTTTGGGCTGCTGTAAACAGAATTGGTCTGTCTGGCAAAACGGTAATGGGACCTCAAGAGCGCATCACAGTTGATGAAGCAATGCGCGCAATCACGATTGATGCAGCATACACAGCACGTCTAGAAAATGAAGTTGGTACCATTGATATCGGTAAAACGGCCAACTTTACGGTACTTGACGACAACCCATACACAGTAAAACCTGAAGACATCAACAAGATAAAAGTTGAAGCAACGATTTACCAAGGTATCCCTGCTCCTGTAAAAAACAGTAACTCTGGTTTAGCCATGACTGAGCAAAATATGAAAGTTGTGAATGTAATCAACAGATACCACAACGCTCACGGTCATCACCACCATCATGATCATGACCACGATGTGTGTGCGACAAGCTTGTACTTCCAACATGCTCTTACGGCGATTCAACAGAAATAACGTAGGTACAATAACGATGAACATTGCTCTAAGCTGAGCGAAAGTATCTCAATAGCTTAAGCTTCATTGTTCTCAAAAAGTGATAGTGTGACCTCAGCGTCCGCTATCACTTTTTCTTTTTATGATACATGTTTACCGATTCCGCGATACAGACCTCCTATATTCAATTATCTCTATACAAAGATCTCAAACTCAATCCGACACGCTCGCACACCTTCAATCCCCTATCTCACTGCTTTCCACATCACAACCAAATATCCCAACACTTCACAGATCATCGAGGACATTTGCTGTTTGGTGGTGCAATCTATTAGCCACAACATAGCTCAACAAGTGCAGCTTTCTAAATACTGGCTCTAGCGAATTGAGCTCATACCGTGAACAAGTGTGTTCATCACACTTGGCACTAGGCAAGATAAAAGCCCCACACCTTCTCATTTTAACTGGCTAACCTCTTTTCGTAGCATCTCACCTCGCCTCATGAAAGCCACATAAATCTGATTTAATTGCGCTGTTTACCACCATAACTGTACCCTTCTTCATCAGCCAATCTTCTCTTTTGTTTTCCTTTGATGACACCGGTATTGAAACGTCTATTAAGCAGATGAAATGCAATGAAAAATCAATAAATACAATAGCTTAATAAAAACATAAAAACTTCAAAATTAGTTTTATCATCACCAAAATCGATAACATGACCCGGTCAATTACAACTCAGGTCAATACTATGTCTACCATTTGGGAATTAGATATGGGTTATCTAGAGTCACTTGGCAAGGAGCTACGCGGATACATTAAGGATGATGAAGTGACGGTATTACCCCAGCTTAGAACGCAATATCTTGCCGAGCTAAATGCAGTTATTGAAAAGATGGTTTCGTCTTCAGCGAAAACAGATCAAATGGAGGCATTGGTAAAGGTTTGCCAGCATATTGCGACAACGGTGAACACCTCTCGCTATCACCGACTTAGCCAATGTATTGAGCGTATTCACTCACTCGTCAACAAGTTGCGTCACCAGCAGAATGCGGACTCGCAACCTCTTAACGCGGATGCATTGTTTTTACTCGCGCAAAACCATGGCATTGCGATCTCAAGACACGACCTCAACGACGGTAAAGCAAGTTCGGTTTCCTTCGCTTATCAGCAAGGTTATCTGTCCATTTCAGAAGCGTTTGATGCATTGAGTGCACTGTTTAAACATCAACGCCATTCACAACTGGCCAGCACGCTAAACAGCCCTGCTTATCTATCTCAATGCGCTTAGCCAGATTACGTTCTAACAATAAGATTTAATTATGAAATTTTTATCATTACCCTTTTGTTTAACTCCACTTTTTTTATCGTCTTTAGCTAATGCAAGCCAACCATACTCTGATACATTAACCGGTGATTGGGGAGGAGATCGTAGTCACATTAAAGACAACGGACTCTCGCTCGATGCTGAATACACCAACGTTTACCAATCGGCGGTTTCTGGCTCACCATCAAATTCAAATGAGTTCACACACCGTTTTGACCTGTTTGCAGCACTTGATACCGAAAATGCTGGCCTATGGAATAACGGCACCTTTCGCACCCAGTTGATCTATCTAAACGGAGATGCGAACGACTTTGGCTTCTCCAGTTTGTCAGTACCTAATTCAGCCCATTACGCAGACAGCAGTAGCCCTTTCTTCTCATCCTTGTATTACACACACAAGTTTGATGACAACACTAACCTACTTTTTGGCAAGATCGACGCGTTTGAGCTACTACGAAATGCGCCATTTTACGGTGGTGCAACTCGTCATGGATTCATGAACATTGCTTTTTCTGCTCCACCAAGTGGCGTGACTCCCCCATCATTTATTGGCGGCATCCTGAACCACACCATTGGCGATACACGAATCACGGCGATGATTTATGATCCAAGAGATCGATATGCTGACAACTTAGGATTCAATGATTGGTTTGATGATGGCGTGAATTTTTCATTAGGTGCGACTCACTCATTCAAACTGTTTGATAGAAGTTCTACGTTTGGTATGTCTGGTACATATAGCACTGAAGAAGGGGTCGATTACTCGTCTTTGGGTGAAACTGCAAAATATAAGTACAACATTCGAGCTCAAGCAACACACAATATCTACGAGAACAATGACGATACCATCGCAGTCTACCTAAGAGCAGCAGCGGCAGACGGTAATCCAAATATCATAGATGGAACGTTTGTTGGCGGCCTTGGAGGCAACGCTTTCTTCTTCGACAGACCTCAAGATCAATGGGGCGCGGGCTACTATTACTACAACTTGTCTAATGCGTTACAAAACAGCATTAGCGATTTGCCACTAGGAGCAGAATTAAAAGACGAGCAAGGTTTTGAGATCTACTACGCGTTCCAAGCAACGCCATGGTTAACCTTTACCGCAGATGCGCAATACGTCACACCCGCAGTCAGCACTCAAAGCAAAGTCGCGTTGTTTGGCCTAAGAACGAATATCGTTTTCTAGTACCACGCATAAACTAAGACGTTCTAAATAAAAAGAGCCTGATCATCAGTGATCAGGCTCTTTTTTGGATTTTCACATTGAATCGAAATTCATCGATTAAGGCGTGCCAACCTCAGATAAAGACACCAATTGTTTAGTATATTCATGTTGCGGATTACCAAACAAGGTCTCAGTGTCACCCTTCTCAATCACCTCGCCTGCTTTCATGACAATGGTGTAATGACACAGGGATTTCACAACATTCAGATCATGGCTGATAAATAGATAAGTTAGGCCATACTTTTCTTGTAATGACTTAAGTAAGTCTAGAACTTGCGCTTGGACGGTTCTGTCGAGTGACGATGTCGGTTCATCTAGCAAGATAAACTCTGGCTTAAGGATCAGAGCACGAGCAATCGCAATACGTTGCCTTTGACCGCCCGAAAACTCATTCGGGTAACGGTGACGAGTTTCAGGGTCTAGGTCGACCTCTTTCATTACATCGCAGATGCGTTGGTCGAGTTCAGTGTCGTCCAATTGTTGATGCACTAACAAACCCTCGCCAATCACCTGAGCAACCGACATTCTCGGGTTTAACGCCGAGAATGGGTCTTGAAAGACCACTTGCATACGGCTTCTAAACGGTAGCATCTGTTGGCGGTTTAAGCCCCGAATTTGTTCATCTGCGTAAGTAATTGAACCTTCACTTTGCACCAATTTGAGTATCGCCATACCGGTTGTCGATTTACCAGAGCCACTTTCGCCAACTAAACCGATTGAGTGCCCTTTCTTCAAAGTGAACTCCATATCGGTCACAGCTTTGACATGAGAAATGGTTCGCTTGAATAAACCGCCCGTAATCGGGAACCAAACACGAAGTTGATTAACATCGAGCAGAGGTTCACTTTCCGGAGAAACTGGAACGGGCAAGCCTTTCGGATCAGAGTTGATAAGCTTTTGCGTATAAGGGTGAGCTGGAGCATTAAACAGGGTATGGCAGTCATTGCTTTCAACCAAGCGACCATCTTTCATTACCGCCACTCTGTCGGCAATTTTACGAACGATACTCAAATCGTGTGTGATAAAGAGCATCGCCATACCCAGCTCTTGTTGCAGATCTTTTAACAGGTCGAGAATCTGCGCTTGTACTGATACATCCAACGCAGTCGTCGGCTCGTCAGCGATAAGCAGCTCTGGCTCGTTAATCAGAGCCATTGCGATCATTACACGCTGACGCTCTCCACCTGATAGCTCGTGTGGGTACGCTGATATCTTCTGCTCTGGGTAACGAATACCCACCTTTGAAAGCCACTCTATCGCCAAGGCTTGAGCTTTATTGGTTCGCATACCTCGGTGAATCGCGAGGGTTTCAACCAGCTGCTTACCGACTCGATGAAGTGGATTAAGCGAAACCATAGGCTCTTGAAAGATCATGCCAATGCGGCCACCACGAATCCCTCGCAATTGCCTTTCAGAACAACTCAGAATATCGGTGCCAGAGAAATTGATCTTACCGTTTAAGTAGTGCGATGAGCCTTTAGGTAGCAGCTTTAACACTGAGTTAGCCGTAACCGATTTACCGGAGCCACTCTCGCCCACCAGCGCGAGTGTCTCACCTTTGTATATCTCCAACGAGACGTCTTGCGTCACTTGTTCTATCGAGTCTTTACGCCCAAACCCGACAGACAATTTATCTATGGTCAGAACTGGAGATGCATTCGAAGCCTCTGCTGTTGACCCTGAAGCAGGAACTGTATTTGAAGTCATAACCTATCCTTACTTCTGTTGATGTGGGTCGAAAGCATCACGCACCGCTTCACCAACGAAGACAAGTAACGTCAACATCAATGAAAGTACGACGAAAGCAGAAATGCCAAGCCAAGGCGCTTGCAAGTTAGCTTTACCTTGCGCCAATAGCTCACCTAATGAAGGCGAACCCGCAGGCAAACCAAAGCCTAAGAAATCTAACGACGTTAATGTGGTGACCGAGCCTGAAAGGATAAACGGCATCATGGTTAACGAAGCCACCATCGCGTTGGGTAGCATGTGGCGAAGCATAATGCGTTTGTCGTCAACGCCCATGGCTTGCGCGGCTCTTACATAATCAAAGTTTCGACAACGTAGGAATTCAGCTCGCACAATCCCAACCAAACTCATCCAACTGAAGAGCACCATAATCCCTAGCAACCACCAGAAATTCGGTTCAATGAAGCTCGACAGAATGATCAGCAAGAATAAGGTCGGCATTCCAGACCAGACTTCAATGAAGCGCTGCCCAAACAAGTCGACCCAACCACCGTAGTAACCTTGCGTTGCCCCGACAACTACGCCGACTACGCTCGATACAATCGTCAGAATAAAACCAAACAGAACAGAGATACGGAACCCATAAATGATGCGAGCCAATACATCTCGCCCTTTATCATCGGTTCCAAGCCAGTTCACTGAATCTGGCTCCGATGGCACCGCGCCCGAAATATCGAAGTTTATCGTATCGTAGCTAAAAGGAATGATTGGCCACACGATTTAACCGTTGTCTTCAATGAGTTCGATAACATACGGGTCTTTGTAGTCGGCTTCGGTTTCAAACTCGCCACCAAACTCTGTCTCGGCGTACTCATTGATAACAGGTACAAACCACTGATTATCATAAGAAACCAAGAGTGGTTTATCGTTGGCAATGATCTCAGCGAACAGGCTCAATCCAAACAAGATGGTAAATATCCAAAGGGAGATAAAACCACGCTTGTTTGCTTTAAAACGTAACCAACGAGCTTCAGCTAAAGGGTTGTTAAACATTTATTATCAATACCTTGTTATTCGTTCGCCATTAACGCGCTTCAAAATCAATTCGAGGATCAACCCAGGTATACGTCAGGTCGGAGATAATGCTCAGCACCAAGCCAAGCAAGGTCATGATATAGAGAGAACTAAACACCACTGGGTAATCTCGCTGAATAGTCGACTCAAAGCCAAGCAGGCCGATGCCTTCGAGTGAAAACATCACTTCAATCAACATAGAACCCGTGAAGAAAATACTAATAAATGCACTCGGGAAACCGGCAATAATGATCAGCATGGCGTTACGGAAAACGTGCTTGTAGAGAATACTGCTCTCGTCCAAGCCTTTCGCTCTCGCGGTGACCACATATTGCTTATTGATTTCATCAAGGAAGGAGTTTTTGGTCAACATACTGAGTGTGGCGAAACCGCCGATGACCATAGCGAAAATAGGCAAAGCTAAGTGCCAGAAGTAGTCACCAATTTGCTGATACCAGTTAAGTTGGTCGAAGTTACTCGACACGAGCCCACGCAATGGGAACCAACTGAAGTAGTTACCACTCGCGAACAAAATAATCAGGATAATCGCAAACAAGAAGCCCGGTACGGCATAGCCAACAATCACCACCGCACTCGACCAAATATCAAACCGAGATCCGTGATGTATCGCCTTCATAATGCCTAAAGGTATCGAAATCACGTAGATGATTAAGGTACTCCATAACCCTAAGGAGATGGAAACAGGCAGTCGCTCGATGATGAGATCAATAACGTTGCCGCCTTTAAACAGACTTTCACCGAAGTTAAAGGTCGCGTAGTTTTTCAACATATCGAAGTAACGAACATGAATTGGCTTATCAAAACCAAACTGCTTTTTGATCTCTTCAACCACTTCAGGATCAAGCCCGCGTGAGCCTTTATAGCCACTGGCAGACGCTTGGTCACTTTCGCTTAAATCAACTTCTTGTCCACCACCAGAAAAGCGCTCCATAATTCCAGAGTTATGCCCTTCTAATTGGGCAACAGCTTGCTCCACCGGGCCACCAGGGGCGATCTGAATGATGAAAAAGTTGATGGTGATGATCGCCCACAACGTGGGGATCACCAACAATAAACGTCGAAATATATACGCGGCCATGCTAACTAACTCCTAGCGACGTTTTTCAGGAAGCAATGCCGCCTTCTCTTCTGAAATCCACCATGTATCGATACCTAAATCGTATTTAGGCAATACATCTGGACGCTCAAACTTGTCCCACATTGCTACGCGATATTCACCAACGTGCCATTGCGGGATGTTGTAGAAATTCCACTGCAATACTCGGTCCAGTGAACGACCGAGAGTAAGAAGCTTTTCAGGATGTTGTTGGTTACGCGCAATTTCTTCTGTTAACGCGTCAACCACTGGATCGATAACACCTGCAGTATTGTAAGTAGAATCAATGTAGTTAGAGTTCCAAACGATCATTAAGTTCGGGCTAGGGTAAGGGTTTGCGGAAAATGACGACGACACCATGTCGAAATCACGATCACGCAAGCGCTTGATGTACTGAGTCGTATCGATGGTACGGATCTTCATCTCAATACCCATGCGCTTAAGGTTCTTTTGAACCGGCGTTGCGATACGTTCCGTGGTTGGGCTGTAAATCAGCAACTCAAATGACATCGGCTTGCCGGTCTTTTCGTTGGTCATCACTTTGTCTTTCAATACCCAACCCGCTTCTTTCAGCAGTTTGAAAGCGGTACGCATTTGGCTACGAATACGGCCGCTGCCATCGGTGACTGAAGGTTGGAATTCTTCGGTAAACACTCGCGCTGGAATCTGATCTTTGTACTGAGACAGCAATTCAACTTCAGCTGCGCTTGGTAAGCCTTTCGCTTCATAGTCGGTGTTCTGGAAATAACTACGAGTACGTTTGTACTGACCATAGAACATGTTCTTGTTCATCCACTCAAAGTCCATCGCATAGGTTAACGCTTCTCGAACTTTAGGATCTGAGAACACAGGAGATTGAATATTGAAGACAAAACCTTGAGTCGTTTCAGGCTTCTCATGGTTGATCTCTTCTTTAATGATGTAGCCTTTATCGAAGTTCGCGCCTGTGTAAGAGTTGGCCCAGAACTTAGCCGAGTTCTCGGTTCGAAGATCGAACTCCCCTGCTTTAAAAGCTTCCAACATTACCGTGTCGTCACGGTAGTAATCGTATTGCACTTGCTTGAAGTTATTACGGCCAACGTTGACTGGTAGGTCTGCTGCCCAGTAGTTTTCATCTAGGCCGTAGGTCACACTTTGCCCAGATTTATAGCTAATGATCTTATAGGGACCACTGCCTACTGGTGGCTCACTTAGAGGTTCAGACAGCTTTCTGTCTTTCCAGAAATGCTTCGGCAACACACGAGTGCTTTGCGCAAAGCTAAACAGCTTCTCGCGGTTTGGCTTGTTCATCTCAATTCGAACAACCAAATCAGAGACAGCCGTTACTGATTCAATCTCTTTGTAATACACGCGATACTGAGGCACACCTTCTTTCGAAAACTTGTCAAAGGTGAAGGCAACATCGTGAGCCGTGATTGGTTTACCATCTTGGAATTTAGCATTTGGGTTGATGTTGATTTCCATCCAAGTGAAATCACTGGCGTAGCGAACCTTTGAAGCAATCAATGGATAGTACGCATCAATCTCGTCGCTCGGAGAAAACATCAAGGTATCGTAAATCTCTCCGGTATAACTTGCAGCAACGCCGCGGGAACCGAATCGATTAAAGCTATCGTAGGTACCTATGCTGCCATAGGTCACTTTGCCCTGCTTTGGCGCATCAGGATTAACGTAATCAAAGTGAGTAAAATCGGCTGGATATTTTGCTTCACCAAAACCAACCAATTGTGTGGTTTCAATAACGGTGACAGCAGGAGTTGATTGGGTACCAGAAGCGTAAGTAACGGAGGGGTGTAAAACAATAAGCGGCAGCATAACTGCACAGGACTTTAAATTAGACCTGAAAAACTGAGTGCGCTGCGAGGCTTTGCGTCGAAAAACTGTTCCCATTTGACTCTCCCTTCAAATGTTATGAATTCGATATTCAAGTTGATTAATCGGCTTTGAATGCATGCCGTTAAAACAAGTATAGGTTCAAATCTAACATCATGTAATAACTAATAAAACCATCAGCACTTCATCTCTGACGGTTTATTTACAAATTACTCGTCACCGCTCGAAACTATTGGATGCAGTTAACGCTGATCGCTTTGATTCCTTTAATTAGCTTGGTGGCGTTGGAAAGCACGGAGATTGCTCTAGCGGGAATGACATAAGCCTCCACGGTTTAGATTCGCTTTGATTCGCTTTGAAAGTGAAATTTAGGTTCTAAATAATCAACAATCTATACTTTACTGGAGTATCCTTGCTGCTTAGGTCTAAATGGAATGACACTTTGAACAAACCAAACCACATAACATTCGCAACGTTCAACCTTCTGAACTATCTCGAACCGCCGAATGCTTACTATGATTTTGAGAACATCTACAGCTTCGATGAATGGCAGAAAAAGCAACATTGGATGGCTGAAGCGATTAGTTCATTAGATTGTGATGTGATTGGCTTTCAAGAGATATTTAGCCCGCAGTCTTTAGAGCAATTGATGAATGAGCTAGGTTATCCATACTTTGCAGTGGTCGATAGCGCAGACGTTGAAGATGATTACCTATACACCTCCCCTGTCGTTGGTATCGCATCCCGCTACCCAATTGAAAATGTACAGCCTGTTACGCCAGATTCGAAGTTACTGACAGCGTTCAACCTTGGAGACAATTTCTCATTCAACAGAACGCCTGTTCATGCCACGATTACGTTACCCCATTTAGGTTCAACCGACTGTTATGTGGTGCACTTCAAATCACAACGTCCGACAGAACCCAAAGCAGAATCTATCGATGTGGATAACGCTCAGCAAGGTGAAAAATCACAAAGTGACACGCTCACTCGCTTCCACCAAGAGCAACTTGGCTCTTGGTTATCTAGCGTGCAGCGCGGCCTTGAAGCTCAGATGCTGCATCAATACATCACCAATCATCGTTACCAAACCGATCAGCCTGTTGTGTTAATGGGTGACTTTAATAAGCCTCTATTCAACGACGAGTTTAAAGGGCTATTAAGTTATTCAATAAACAGAGACGAAAACAGCAAGCATTGGCTTTCCCACTTCCGGTTAAAAGACAGCTGGGATATTTATCATCAATTGCATGAACAAGACTTACTTGAACAACGCAAACCAACCCACTATTACGGTGCCTCTGGTTCTGTTCTGGATTACATTTTAATGTCGAACGAATTTGACTGTCAGAACTCATCAAGCATGATGGAAATCTCTTGCTACACAGTGCTCGACCATCACCTCATCAATCCCAGCTTTGAACACGACCAATTCAGTACTGACCATGCCATCGTTGCTGTCACCGCTCATATCCGTGAAGCCTAGCTATTCGATTACATCTTCAATCGAGAGTTACCTGAGTTGAACATGAAAAAAACCGCAGTCAAAAACTGCGGCCTTCCACTTTAGCCAAACGGGTTGAGCCAACCGACGCCCCATTTAGAAACCGATTTACCGTTTAGCAAAGTGTGAAACTTAGAATGTGTACATTGCGCCAAGATAGAATGAAGCCAATACGATATCTTTCTCTACCTTTTTTCGGTTCCAAGAGTTGCCCTCGTCAACTTCTACTGTAAATGCATCGGCTTCATAACCAAGTCTCAGGCTTAACTCAGAAAGCTTTTCTGGGGTGTACTCAACGCCAAAACCAACTCGTACACCTGCACCTGAATCATCGAAATCAGAACTTGAAGGACGTGAACCGTCTGCATACTTCATATCGAGATCGATTGAAGATAAGCCAATTGTACCAAATGGGCGAACGCCATTATCAAACGTATAACCAAGGTTTGCAGCAATCGAAAAGACTTGAGGAGTCCATGTAAAGCCAGCGTTGCTTCTTAAAGGATATTTAGCAACCACATCACCATAATCCGTGTACTGAAGCTCAAGTGATACAATACGGTTAAACTTATAGCCAGCAATGATACGGTAAGCATTGTCTTCTGCTTCAAACGTCACTGGCTCTTTAATTGATGAAAATAGTCCACCATCATCGACGCCAGAAGTACCAATGGCACCACCTAGATACAAACCACTGTCCGCTGCCATTACATTGTTTGCTGCAAATGCTGACATCATTGCGATGCTTAGAATTAATTTATTGCCCATTACTACTTGACCTTACTTAATGCAAATCAAGATTGTTACGCCTTCCTGTGCTGCACAATCTTGTTAGAGTTACCCGACACCCCGTCGAATTCGCGAACATGATAGGCTCACAGAAAACAAAAAAATAAATAAAAATGTAATCACTTTATAACCCCAGACAACAGAATTAGTTAAAACACCATAAGAGCCTGAATCAAAAAGAAATAAAAAAACACCTAACGTTTGTTTGAACAATCCATTCCCTTCCAAATCATCCGGTTTTTAGGTTTTTCCACCTCGCACTTACGCAAGCTTACTTTCAAGAGTGGCGTGATTTTGCATAATCCACACGCTTTAGTAGCTTGCGACTTAACTCAATCTCAACCATTCAGAATAAGACGAATAGAAACACGATGAACCACACAATAGAGCTCAACGGCTTAATCATTGATACTGACTCTCGAACGATTACTAATGAACAGGGGAATAAAATCACTTTACGCCCTCACCTACTTTCGGTGCTCTGTTTACTAACAGAAAATCTAGGGGATCCCGTTTCTAGGGAAGATATTATTGATATGTGCTGGGAAGGGGAACTCACCTCTCCTCACATACTTGCTAACGTCATCTATAATCTGCGTAATGTTTTTACGCGCTTAAGAACACCAGACATTCAGATAACCACAATCACCAAGTTTGGCTACATTTTGTCGGTTGACCCCACTTAATTAAATTTAAGCGACACTACATTGTGTCAAAACTGTATGGGCAACAAGCCGTAGCGCACTCTTTATATCTCCATGGTGAACGTATTTATGCAATCAATGGCGTTGATTAAGATCACTAAAAAACGCCCCATCGAAACGTTTCGATGATCGTTATCACACTCTAGCAAAGTGAAGAGTGCAAATGATAAATCAAACACTATTATCACTATCGAAACGTTTCGATGGCTTTTCTTGAGTTGTTCTCAACCCATTAAACGTTATTTTTCGATAGGTCGTGATATGAAAAAAAGTACTCTAATTAATTCTGAACTCTCTTACTTAGTGGCGACTCTTGGCCACACAGATGAAATCACGATTTGTGACGCGGGCTTGCCGATTCCAGATCACGTAACTCGTATTGATCTTGCCTTAACTCATGGTGTTCCGAGCTTTCAGCAAACAGTAAAAACCATGCTGGATGAATCTCAGATTGAAGGCGTTGTGATTGCAGAAGAGTTTGCGAAAGTAAGCCCAGACCATCACGCTGCACTGATTGATTTAGTTAAGACAGAAGAAGCGCGTTGCGGCAAATCGCTTTCGATTACTTACATCACTCATGAAGAATTCAAAGAGCGAACGCATGACAGCCGCGCGGTTATTCGCACTGGCGAATGCACGCCATACGCAAATGTTATTTTCCAAGCTGGCGTAACCTTTTAACTCAAGCTTAGCGTTTGAACCTAAGCGCAACGACAGCTCAGTGTCATCACTGAACCAAAACAATCAAATACAACTGGCCCCGAGTAAAGGAACCGACATGACTCAAGCCATTTTAGAACTTAGCTCAATTGAGAAAGCCTTCCCAGGTGTTAAAGCACTAGATAAGGCGAGCCTCAACGTTTACCCAGGGCGCGTAATGGCGTTAATGGGGGAAAACGGTGCAGGTAAATCAACGTTGATGAAAGTGCTTACCGGCATTTACCACTTGGACGGCGGCACTATCGCATACCAAGGTAAACCCGCAGCATTTAAAGGACCACGTGATTCACAACAAGCCGGCATTAGCATCATTCACCAAGAGTTGAACCTAATTCCTGAGCTAACCATCGCCGAGAACATCTTCTTAGGTCGTGAAATCACAGGCACCATGGGACGTATCTTGTGGAACGAAATGTACCAAGAAGCGGACAAGCTACTTAAACGCCTTAACGTAAAACACAGTTCAAAAACTCCTTTAGGTCAGCTAAGCCTTGGTGAGCAGCAAATGGTAGAGATAGCGAAAGCCCTATCGTTTGAATCTAAGGTCATCATCATGGATGAGCCAACGGATGCACTAACCGATACCGAAACTGAGTCTCTATTTAAAGTAATTAACGAACTACGTGATGAAGGCTGTGGCATTGTTTACATCTCTCACCGTTTGAAAGAGATCTTTGAGATTTGTGATGACATCACCGTGCTTCGTGACGGTAAGTTCATTGGACAATGTGAAGTAAAATACACCGACGAAGATGGCCTAATCGAGATGATGGTTGGCCGTAAACTGGACGAGCAATATCCACGTATCGGACAGAGCCACGGTGAAACCTGCCTTGAAGTGATTGGCCTGACTGGTTCTGGTGTTCATGACGTGAGCTTTACTCTAAAGCGCGGCGAGATTCTTGGTGTATCTGGCCTAATGGGTGCAGGTCGTACCGAACTGATGAAAGTGATTTACGGTGCCCTTCCAAGTGAACGCGGCGTCATCAACCTAGAAAACAAAACCATCAACCCGGTAAGCCCGAAAGATGGCTTGGCGAATGGCATTGCTTACATCTCTGAAGACCGTAAAGGCGATGGCTTAGTTCTAGGGCTTTCAGTGAAAGAGAATATGTCTTTATGTTCACTTGACCTACTGACAAAGAGCGGTCAAATCCAACATAAAGACGAAGTGATCGCCGTGGATGACTTCATCAAGCTCTTCAACATCAAAACCCCGACTCGCGAGCAAATCATTGGCAACCTTTCTGGTGGTAACCAACAGAAAGTGGCTATCGCTAAAGGCTTGATGACCAAACCAAAAGTACTGATTCTCGATGAACCAACGCGTGGTGTCGATGTCGGTGCTAAGAAAGAGATTTACCAACTCATTAATAAGTTTAAAGCCGACGGCATGAGCATTATTTTGGTCTCATCTGAAATGCCAGAAGTGTTAGGAATGAGTGACCGCATCATGGTGATGCATGAAGGCCGTGTAAGCGGTGAATTTGATGCTAAAGAAGCAAACCAAGAATTATTACTGGCGTGTGCGGTCGGTAAAAAGATCAACGAGGACGCAGCATGAGTACTAAAACCATGAGCAAAACAACTGAAACTGAAGCGCCAAAGAAAAAACCATTAATCAGCAAAGAGTGGCTGATTGATCAAAAGTCATTGATTGCTTTGATCTTCCTGATTGTTGTCGTTTCTTTCTTAAACCCGAACTTCTTTACTGTCGACAACATCCTGAACATTCTGCGCCAAACCTCGGTTAACGCGATTATCGCTGTGGGTATGACGTTGGTTATCTTAACCGCGGGTATCGACTTGAGTGTTGGTTCTGTACTGGCACTTTGTGGTGCGTTCGCAGCCAGCATGATTGGTATGGAAATCCCTGTCATGATCGCAGTACCAACCGCTCTAGTAGCTGGTGCAGCATTAGGTGCTATTAGCGGTGTGATTATCGCTAAGGGTAAAGTTCAAGCCTTCATCGCAACGCTTGTAACCATGACACTACTTCGCGGCGTAACCATGGTTTACACCGACGGTCGCCCTATCTCAACAGGCTTCACTGACACAGCAGACGCATTCGCTTGGTTCGGTACAGGCTACGCAATGGGCATCCCAGTTCCAGTATGGATCATGGTCGTGGTGTTCGCAGCAGTATGGTACCTATTAAACCACACACGTTTTGGTCGCTACGTTTACGCACTGGGTGGCAACGAATCAGCAACTCGCCTATCAGGCATCGACGTAGACAAAGTGAAAATCGGCGTTTACGCAATCTGTGGCCTGCTAGCTGCAGTGGCTGGCATCATCGTGGCCTCTCGCTTGTCATCTGCTCAACCTACCGCAGGTATGGGTTATGAGCTAGACGCCATCGCAGCCGTGGTTCTTGGCGGCACAAGCTTAGCGGGCGGTCGTGGTCGCATCATGGGTACATTGATTGGTGCACTGATAATCGGCTTCCTAAACAACGCCCTCAACCTATTAGACGTATCTTCTTACTACCAGATGATTGCAAAAGCAGTGGTTATTCTTCTGGCAGTATTGGTCGATAACAAAAACAAATAAGACTCTAGTTTGAGTCAATGCAACACCCTGCTTTATCTATAGAAAACCCATAGAAAAAGCACCTTTAATAAAAAGATCTATCAGTAACAAACCTATAAACATTAAATCTATAAATAATGTAACAACGAGCTAGGGTTATCCAACCTAGCTCACCCTACATAAAGGACTTACACCATGAAAAAATTAGCGACTCTTATTTCTGCTGCCCTTCTTTCTACAACAGTATCTGTGTCTGCACAGGCGCAAGATACAATGGCAATCGTTCTGTCTACATTGAATAACCCATTCTTTGTAACCATGAAAGATGGCGCAGAAGCGAAAGCTGAAGAGCTAGGCTACAAGCTTATCGTTCTTGATTCTCAAAACGACCCAAGCAAAGAGCTTTCGAACATTGAAGATCTAACCATTCGTGGTGTTAAGGCAATCCTGATTAACCCTACAGATTCAGATGCAGTATCTAACGCTATTCGTATTGCTAACCGTTCAAACATCCCTGTACTAACGCTAGACCGTGGCGCAAGCCGTGGTGACGTAGTGAGCCACATTGCTTCTGATAACGTAATCGGCGGCGAAATGGCAGGTCACTTCATCATGGAAAAAGTAGGCGAGAAAGCGAAAGTAATCCAACTTGAAGGTATTGCTGGTACTTCTGCTGCTCGTGAACGTGGTGAAGGCTTCATGAACGCAGTAAACGGCAGCGATCTAGAGCTTTTAGCAAGCCAACCTGCTGATTTCGACCGTACTAAAGGCCTGAACGTAATGGAAAACTTGCTTGCAGCTAACCCAGACGTACAAGCAGTATTCGCTCAAAACGATGAAATGGCACTAGGTGCACTTCGCGCAGTTCAAGCTTCAGGTAAAGACGTAATGATCGTTGGCTTTGATGGCACTGAAGACGGCATCGCTGCTGTTAACCGTGGCCTACTTGGCGCAACGGTTGCACAACAGCCTGATCTAATCGGTTCTTTAGGTGTTGAAATGGCAGACAAAGTACTGAAAGGCGAGACAGTAGACGAGTACGTACCTGTACCTCTAAAAATCATCGCTAAGTAATTGAATCCAATATCGATTAAATAAAGAAAAAAATAGAGCGACACATAGGCAGGGATTCCCCTATCCCTGCCTTATTAAACCAACCCAGACAGTGCATCGCTGTTTCTCATAAGCCGTCTAACAAGGCGAGCAGTTAACGCAACAAGAATTTACGTAATGAGAAAGACCCATGCATTTTCAAATACGATATATCATAAGGCTCGTATCATGACTCAACTGATTGTTTTAGGTAGCGTTAACGCTGACCACGTACTGCAAGTTCCTTCGTTCCCTCGTCCGGGTGAAACCTTGATTGGCGGTAACTATCAGGTCATCCCTGGCGGCAAAGGCGCAAACCAAGCGGTCGCTGCAGCAAGATTAAACGCAGACATTGGCTTTATTGCCTGTGTCGGTGACGACCCATTTGGCATCAATATTCGTCAAGACTTCGCTAAAGATGGCATCAACATCGACGGCGTGATCGTGGCAGACAACACGCCGACAGGCATTGCAATGATTCAAGTATCCGCAACGGGTGAAAACAGCATTTGTCTTTCTGCTGAAGCCAACAACAAGCTGACTTACGACCAAATTGAACCGCACCTAGAGAAGATTCGCAGTGCTAAATACCTGCTGACTCAGCTTGAAACTCCGATTGAAGGTATTGAATACGCAGCAAAAGTAGCAAAAGAGAGCGGCACTCAAGTGATTCTTAATCCGGCTCCTGCTCGTCCATTATCAGATTCATTGCTTGCTTGTGTTGATGTGATTACACCCAACGAAACAGAAGCAGAAGTGCTGACGGGCATTACCGTGACGGACAATGCATCTGCTCATCAGGCAGCTTTGGCTCTGCACGCGAAAGGCATCGAAACGGTAATGATCACGCTAGGCGCAAAAGGCGTTTGGGTTAGTCATCGTGGTCAAGGTAATGAAGCTAGCGAAGGTGAATTAATCGCAGGCTTCCGCGTTGAAGCAACGGACACAACCGCTGCTGGTGATACTTTCAATGGCGCATTAGTCACAGGCTTACTTGAAGACATGCCATTAGAACGTGCGATCAAGTTTGCTCACGCTGCCGCTGCCATTTCAGTGACTCGCTTTGGCGCTCAAACGTCGATTCCAAGCCGTGCTGAAACCGATGCGTTTTTGGCAGAGCAACTGTCTGCTTAGCTTGATACCTATTTGAAGGGTTAACTCTTGAGCTAAACCGTAGTTAACGGATGTAAGCCTTCAAATTCGGTAACAACAAATATCAAGCATAAGCCCCTGTTTTCAGGCAGAATATCGCCCAACGTGGAAAAGTGATTCCCACAAGGATTTTATATGGCAACAATGAAAGACATCGCTCGGGTTGCAAAGGTTTCAACGTCTACCGTGAGCCATGTGATGAACAAATCACGTTTTGTCAGTGAAGAGATTGCTGAGCGTGTTAACAGTGCGGCCAAAGAACTCAACTACGCGCCGTCTGCATTAGCTCGCAGCTTAAAAATGAAGCAAACCAAAACCTTGGGCATGCTGGTTACCACCTCTACCAACCCATTCTTTGGTGAAGTAGTGAAAGGTGTTGAACGTCGTTGTTATGAGAAAGGCTACAACCTTATCTTGTGTAATACAGAAGGCGATAGCGAACGCATGAAATCCTCGATCGACACCTTGCTGCAAAAGCGTGTTGATGGCTTGATGCTGATGTGTTCAACGCTTGAAGGTCAACATATCGATGTGTTCGAGCGCTACCCAGAGTTACCTGTCGTGGTAATGGACTGGGGTCCAATGCTGTTCGCAAGTGATAAAATCCAAGACAACTCGCATCAAGGTGGCTACATGGCAACCAAACACCTGATCGATAATGGTCACTCGGATATTGGCTGTATTACTGGCCCACTGCATCGCAACCAAGCCTCTTCTCGTTATCAAGGCTATAAACAAGCAATGGAAGAAGCGAATTTAGAGATCAACCCTAAGTGGATTGTTGAATCAAACTTCGAATGTGATGGTGGCTTTGATTCTTACCAAACATTGAAAGCTCGTGGTCAAATGCCTTCGGCCTTGTTCGTCAGTAATGACATGATGGCGATGGGTGTGATTCATGCGGCAGCTCAAGATGGCACATTGATTCCAAATGACCTGTCTATCATTGGCTACGATGACATCCACTTATCTAAGTACATGACACCCGCTTTAAGCACAATCCACCAGCCAAAGCACCGTTTAGGTAAAGCGGCGGTCGATACCCTGTTAAGCCGACTACAAACGCCAGACGCCTACCCGCAAGTCGTTGAACTAGAACCGACTCTTGTAGAGCGAAGCAGCGTAAAAGCGATTTAGGGCTCAGCCCTCCACAGACTAAATCACAAAGGGCAAGGTTATCTAACCTTGCCCTTTTCGATTCTATTGCGTTTACTTGTCTTGTTAACGATTCAACGCAGACGCTATCTGTTGTATTTCATCTAACACATCAACACCATTGTATTGAGGCGCAATAGACAAGTCTTGAATATTAATCGTTTCAACAGACTGATGCTCACTGAGTTGAAGCATTAAGTCTCCCTTCGGTGAATAGGTTCTACTGCCGCCACAATATGTCGCGGTAAAGGCATCAACCACATCTTGCCCGACGCGATTACAGGTCACGATATGACACACTTCTTCTAACGCTCTTGCTTGTGCAATGGCAAAGCTATGATGACCACCAAAATTCGCAGGATGGAGAATAACGTCTACCGACTGATACGGTCTCATGATCTCCGGGAACCATATATCAAAGCAAATCGCGACACCGAACTTCAAGCCTTTGTATTCAAAAGTAAGAAGTTCATTTCCTCTAGAAAAGTACTCTTTGTCGAATTTCGTTTGACTGACTTTTCTGTATTTATGACGCAAACCTGAACCATCAACCACCACAACGCTATTGTAATACTGACCATTATCTTCCTCAGCGACACCCGCAACGATTAACGTCTGATGTTTCGTGGCAAGCGCAGTTAATGAATCAATGGTCGGGCTGTTATTGAAGTCTTCACACAGTTCATGAATTTCTGCGGCATCGTTAAAGATATATCCAGTAGAGAACAGTTCAGGCAGCAACGTGATATCACCCACTGCCGTCTCAGCTTCCAAAAGCTCAGAGACTCGCGAGATGTTCATTTGTTTATTTTTGTATTCAACTTCAAGCTGGACAAGAGTGACGCTGACACTATTCAAAATCGAATCCTTACTCGGTAACACTTCAAACTTGAGACTAAGAACGACAGGGTAAGATAATCCCCCATCGCTTGCTGACTCGAGCGCCAATGGTTGAAGCAAGCGCACACTCTCATAAGCACTCAGTTCATATACTTCATCAGCTTGGGCTCTGGCAAAACTGGTGGTGTGCTGTCCATGTAGGTTAAGAAGTTTTCCCACACCTCATGCGTTCTTTGTTTAGTCAGCTTAGTTTTGCAAGAAAGCGCCATAAGACCTCGAATTGAACCATCACGCCATTGGGTATACACCGAGTCACAATGTGCCGTCATGTAAGCTTGCCAACTGTCTTGAGCCATCTTGATTGAGCTAACCAACTCCGCATCATAAGCATTGTGTTCAAAGCTCGCTTCAAGGTATTGATCAAGCTCCACTTGTGCAGTATCCAACTCAATCGACGCACAGTGATTGATCTCTATGGTATTCATTGCATTCTCGCAATCGACAACATCATCGGATGCTGATGCAAGCAAAGGTAAACACGTTAATAACACGACCGTTAAAGCCTTTTTCATTATTTATCCCCTAATTCAAAAGCACATATATGCGCCCTATTAATGCCAAGCATTACGAATCTTAACGACATAAGACGCCAATTGTTGATAACTGCGTTTAGGATTATGTCCAAAAACCACAAGAGCATACAACCACAGAACAAGAAGCATGGAAAACAAACCTGACTGGAAACCATCTAGGTACAACTCAGGTAGCAAGTCGACTACCTTTTGATAGTTCACAATTGAAATTGTTGTTTTACTGCTAATCAACTCATATGTTAAGCTTATTGGGCCCACTAAGGCCCAAACTAAAAACCATGACACGCCTGCGACAGGCACTAAACTCAGTAGCGGCTTAAGTTGCTTAACCGGGAAAATGAAATACAAGAGCATAATCAAATACAGAGCGGCTAAAAATAAGCTCCATGCGTGAACACTGACTTCAAAAATCCGATAACGCTCATCGACATACATGATTAACACTACCGCCCCCAATACACCAAGCGATAATAATTTTCCCACATACCTCGTTCTAGAAAACCTAATCAATACATAACCAATCACAAGAAGAAAGCACGAAAGCCAAGCTAACACTTCTGGTTTGGTCTCAAAAAGACGTGGTGTTGCGGAATTAGACAAGATAAAGATCGCGTAGGTAGGAGCAATCATCAGAAACGCGATAAACACACGCACCAACATCCAAATCATATTTTTAATCATTACGCTCAAATCCACTCACTCGCATTATTTCAAAAATTACAGTTTTCAATTTGATGATAAAAACCGGTAACAATCCGCTTCATCAAAAAACGCAAAAGTACTGAACAAAAAAACGACACTCTTAACCTTGGAAGCATATCTAACATCCTGATTTCTATAGTGCGACCATGCGTTACGCTATTTATATCAATAACTCAGACTTTTGTTCACACTATTTATGCATAAGCTTGCGTTATTATCGTTAAATTTATAAATTAAGTTGCATGCACACACCAATCGGTCACGCTTCTCTTAATATGGATATCAAGTACCAGCATTTTGCCAAAACTTCGTTCTTCTTTGCCATTTCTTTCTTTTTTTTCATGGCATTGCTCATTCCTTTGACACCTTCTCATTACCAAACGTTAACCGAAGACACATCAAGGTTAGTAGAAACGAGGTTAGAAGGGATTCAATCAAGGTTCGACCGTTTTTTATCTGAAATTACCCCAGATCAGCCTTGCGACACGATTGTTAGACAACTTCGACAAAACGTTTTTGAAGCTGATTGGGTGAAAGAAGCCGCGGTGTTCGACAAAGAGAACCGATTTTACTGTTCAACCACTGATGGTGAAGTTTCATTTCGCCTATACAACACCATCAGGCAGCGGCTCAATGAAGCCCCAAATTTAACCACCTTATCGTATTCAAACTCAGCGATTACTAAGGTGCAATCCATCATGCTGATATTCTCGACTAAGGAAGGCTCGGGAGTGAGCCTGATGATTCCTCCGCACTTCATCTTTGAGCTTGTAGAAGCTAATTTGAGTAGCCATGGCATTAACTCTAAAGTTGAGGTGATCAAAAGAGACATTCACCCTACCGACCTCGGCTCATACAACGCGACGGTACGGATACAGTCAGACATCTACCCATTCACCGTCACCTCATATATTGGTTATCAGTATTATATTAACTTCATGCTGAGTCACTTATGGTTTGGCTTTCTTATGGCGGGAATTACGACCATTATTCGCCTTTCCCTCAAGCATAAAAAACAGAGCCAACGTAGCTTAGAATATTCGCTATCCAGTGCTCTGAAAAACAAACACCTACATGTTCACATGCAACCTATCGTTAATCAAAGCACCAATAAGATCGTAGGCTGTGAGTCATTATTAAGATGGAACGATCCAATTGAAGGTAACGTCTCCCCTGCTATCTTCATTCCATTGGCTGAAAGTTTAGGCTTGATTGAGAAGCTGACCTATTTCGTGCTGCATGAAGTGTTAACGACATTGAAAAGTAATCAAGAGGTATTTGCATCAAAGTACATCAGCGTCAACATCAGCCGAAACGTTGTATCCAACAGTAACTTCACGAATAAAGTGATTAGCATCTTTAAAAGACACCCTGAGATTCTCAAGCAAGTGGTTTTCGAGGTGACAGAGGATGGTGAGTGTTCTGATGCCGATATGGTCAAAATTAAGGACAACTTGCAAAAGCTATCTGATCTTGGTGTAAGAATTGCCATAGATGACTTTGGTACTGGCTACGCAGGATTAGACTTTGTAAGGCAATTTCCGTTCAGTATTCTCAAGATTGATCGCGTGTTCGTGAAAAACATATCCGACGAATCCAGTTTTGGTATCCCACTATTAGAATCCATGCTTCAGCTATCACGCACCTTAGGCATGCAAGTCATAGTTGAAGGCGTTGAGTACGAGTCGCAACTGAAGATCTTGTCGAAACTAGGCGTCGACTACATCCAAGGCTTCTACTTCTATAAACCAATGCCAATAAGTCTCGCCATTAGCTTGATCAAACAGCAAGATTTTGAATCAGATAAAGTTGAGAAACAAACAAACCAGACATTTCTTGCTACATAAGGCACTGAAAAAAATATAACACAAAGACTATAGATATCCTTTGATAAACATTTAATTCATCGCATCATTGGTGCATCACAAGGGATATCATGGAAAAGAAACTTCAAATCAAACTGGAGCCTAGCCTGCTGCTACTGAGAATTGGCATTTTGATCGTCTTCTTGTTCAGGGGCTTGGATAAGCTCCTTGTCCCTGAGCACGCGACATTCTAATTTGAAGCATGTTAGCCCACTACTAGGAGTGTGGTAACTCGAATTGGGTTCACTCTTAATTACTTGTTATACAAAGTTATCTACCTGACCAATAATCCATAACTTTCGGATATGCATGATATCTAAGTCCGTATAAAATAATCCCAGCAATTGCAGACTGACATGCTAGATTGATTACCACTTGAGTGAGCTTAGGCTGATCGATTGCATAAAAATGAATGGCAACCCAAGGGGCAAACGCAATCATACTTGATATAAAAACATTCCCTCTTTGATACTTCATGATAAACCAAGTTTGAAAAGCAGGAATTATTAGAAAGCCTCCCATCATCGTTAGAATTACACTCAAAATCCCAGCAAAAAAAGCCGTTATAGATGAAGCCAATAAATGCATTAACAACTTAGCAATACGATTTAGCACTCTACCTCCCTTTCTATATAACGAATAACATGGATTTCCCCTTCCGAGGTTCTACAATATTTATGTGGTATCTATTTCTGCGCTATCTAACTAGCTAAAAACCACTTTAGCCTTCATGCCGTAAACCAAAATGGTAAGGTCATACTTCATAACTCGGTAACCCACTCTAAATTGCGGACTACAATAGCAAATATGTCACTCATGCGTATAAGCGTGAGGCCTGTGGTGGTTATCACAACCTTACCTTGGCCTCACTTGTCTTGAGAGAAACCTCAAAGCAATGTGCCCTTCAAGCCTAATCGTACAGTTTACTTAATAAAATGGTGCCGGGATTGCTCAACACTCAGGGATTTAGTGTTGCTAGCGTGAAGCCTTAATCCTTATTCGTTTATGTGGATATCAGCTAGCATGCGTTGAAAGGTGGTTCTGTTCTATAAAAATATGCCATTGCAATCTTCATGGCCATCCATCCTTCATATGTGAACATATCTTGGGGGGCATTTAAAGGGAACTCGATATATTTATAAAGTGGATTACTTTCATCAACACTCTCAATACTAATAAATTCCCAATTCTCCTCCGCCATTTTCATTTCAGATTGAATACTAGCAATATCTAATGTAGTTTCAGCAATAAAAAATAACTGGGGTTTACCTCCTCGGACGAGCTCCCTTGTAAACGCAAGCGGTATTAGGCTATATTGATCTGGTCTAAGTCCAATTTCACTTTTTATTTCCTTTTCTATTCCTTTACAGAAAAAGTCGAATGATAAGGTATTCGTAATAGTATCATTTTCATTCCATGCAAAAACCCCAGATGCAGAGCAATGGAATTTACCTAGGCCGTTATCCATTATAGCTTGTTCATTCCCACGAATGGGTATCAGTACTTCTTTTGTATTTGGATTAACGACAATAGCAGCCACACCTAGAGTATTTGAAAGTATTGATGATCTTAGAGGAGTAATTAGACCATGATGAGCTTTTTCATAATCATTTCGAATCGTTAGTAATGGGTCTTCCCCTAATACACCAGAAGCCCAATCTAAAGTTAGATTCGTTGCGACTTGATCAAAGTAAGTAGCTGGTTGGATATGAATTTTGTTTTCCGTTATATCAAAATTAGTGATACGTATTGAGTAATCGTTTTGCCACTCGCCTGATGTATCATCAATTTTTATCTTGCCTAAGGCTTTAAATAGTTCTACTGCTTTTTCTGAATGTTCTTTTAAATAGTCGGGAACCTGGTATTTCGCGTCAATAAAACACACTTCTAAATCATCTACATTTTTTCCATAAGAAAAGCCTTTATTTCCTTTTCTTAGAGGTATGGTTTCAGCATATGGTGCGCGACAGAATTTATATTCTTTTTCTAACTCATATTGACTATAGAATTTAACCAAATTATTAGTGTTAGATTCGACAAAAAGACCGATTTTATCTTGAGCATTTATTCCAGTTCTAGTCCGTTTTATCTTCCCTTTTTCAACTAAAGGAATGTTCGCAGCGAACCCTCCCACAAATGGAACGCTAAGCTGTATAGTTGGATTTTCTTCTTTATAACGTTTCCAAAACCTCTTTAGACTTCCGATTACTGCTTTCATTCAAAACCCTCGATGTTAAAATCCATATTACGAATGACATGGATCCCCCCCTTTCGAGGTTCTGCCACATTTATGCGGTACCTATTTCTACGGTATCGACCTAGCTAAAAACCACTTTAGCCCTCATACCACAGGCCAAAATAGTAAGTCCTGCTTCATAAAGCATCACCCACTTTAACCTACTGACTACAATAGTAAATATGCCATTCATGCGTATAGGCGCTGAAGCGTGTGACAATGCACAATATTGGACAGAACACTAAATAAACTAGGTCATACGGCCGTATTTTTAATATTGATTTTGGCATGTGTAAAGCTTGAGCCAACTCACTTAGCAGAAAGACAACGAGAACAAGGCTGGGGGCATTTGTGGAATAAGAATAAACATGGCGACAATAAACAGCAAATGACTAGCGGCTTGATAAGATGACTATCACAACCTTACCTTGGCCTCACTCGCCTTGAGAGAAACCTCAACACGATGTGCCCTTCAAACCTAATCGTACAGTTTGCTTAACAAAGTGACTTTGGGCTTATGCAAGCTTCAGGGGTAAATGCTGACTGTGCAACATCTCACCCCTTCTGAATTAGGATTACCTTTAATTCTCTAATGCTACTTAGCTCTCATATCTAAAATAGGCATATTTTCACCACCCAACATTGTTGCTGGCAGCTTTCCGTCCCAATTTTGAGCTTCGGTCAGTTTAATGATTAATGGGTTATCCCCAAGAGCTTTGGCCTTTGCATTAATCGCTTCTGCTTCAGCAAAACCTTTTAATTTAATCGCCTTCGCTTCAGCTATAGCGATAAGCTCAATACCATCAGCTTCGGCTTTTGCCGTATTTACGGCTCTTTGAGCTTCTAAGTTTTGTCTAGCCAGTTTATGTTTCTCTGCTGCGGCTAAGTTTTTCTCAGTCTGCTTAGTCTCGATTGAGGTAAGGTATTTTTTTGGTAGGGCTATATTTTCAATCTGTATATTATCTACGCTTACTGGAAACGCGGCCATTTCTTCAATTAAGTTTGATTCAATTGCCTGAATAGCACTTGCTCTATCTTGAATCAGTTGCTCTGCATCATACTTGGGAATCACATCCTTAGTTGCTGACCTAAACCTAGGGTCAAGAATGCGAGCTTCAAACTGTGGAAGACCGCCATACTGTCTAAAGAGATCTAACGCTGCAGATTTGTCTACCGTCCAGTTAACGGATACGACGACCGTGACTGGCATCTGCTCTTTTGTGCTTGAGGCCATTTTCTCTTCATTCTTGCGTGTCCGAACTTCAATCTCTTCAACGCTGTCGATAAACGGAACTTTAAAATGTAAACCTGGGCTTACCTGTGTTTTCGCTTCACTAAAGCGCTTAACAATACCAATGTGCCCCTCATTAACAGTATAAACGGAACTAAAGAGAACAAAAGCAACGGCAATTCCGGCACCTACCTTCTTAATAGGTAAGTTAAGTTTCTTCATTTCTACAGCTTGTTTCATGCTTTTTACCAACCAACTTATTATATGTGTAAATAATCAATATCAATCCTAACGCCCGTAAGAAAGTGAGCCCCACAGAGCTAACCAAGTACACGGTACTTTTATCATAACCGCCGAGCGTAACGCATCATATTAGTCCTTATTTTTATTACTTGCCTGTTTTATATTCCATCACGAGCCTTACTATTTCATCGAGTTCCTCGCGTTCGTTTGACGAATATAACCCAGACTCTACAACACCAACGTCATCGTTATTGAAAACACCGACACGTAACTCATATTTTTTGGTTAAAAGGTATCCAGCGATGCCAATTATGGAAAACACACCAATACCAGCAAGTGGACGAAAAAGGAAAATAGGTAAACTAAACACAACCGCAATAAAAAACGACCTTGTGATTTTACTTTTAATGCCATGCTCTTTAACGTAGATATTTTCTAACGTATTAAGCTTAAGAGGCTTTGGGCTCTTCCTTGTTACAATCGAATCAGACTCAAGCCAAATATTCTTTTTGCCACTTCCCATTGTTCCTCCTCCATAAAGCCAACCAACTTAAAATACGATAAACCTATCTTTAACAACACCTTACCAATCAATACTTGCAAGGTAAATGATTAATGCGATTAATTCCCATTATCACATCCGATATCGATTCATAATTTGATGGTGACTTTAACCTAGCCGAAAGGCATCGCAAATAAAGAGAATGGCATTTTCGGAATCAGAGGAGATGTGACGACGAAAGAAACAGGAAAATAGCTAAATGATTAATAAGATTGTTATCGCTACCTTATCTTGGGCTTGTTCAACACTTGGGATTTAGTGTTGGCTGCGCAACACCTTAATCCTTATTCGTTATGTGATGTTTTCCAGGCACTAATAGAAGCCAGACATAACCTCTAATGGTAACGATAAAAATTTTTCATTTCTGTTTTTATGGAAATTCACTAAAATCCGAGCTCTTTAATTTACATGATAAGAAAACAACACCAATGAAACACATCGCACTAGCTTTATTTCTAGCTCTTTCAGCTTTTACTGCTTACGCACACTCTGGTGGCACAGACAGTTACGGTTGTCACGTAGACTCACGCACAGGTGTGCGTCATTGTCACTAATTCTACTAATGTACTCGTTCTTCTACATTGATAAAAAACAGTTTCAGAAGAGCAGTTAGAAGAATTAATTTCTCAATGCATGACACCGAGTTGTGTTATGTTATGTCTATTTAAAATAAAGTTAGATTGGACGACCACGTCAAAATGAAAAAAACAATCGCAATAATTGCAATTCTTTTCACAGCGAATGTATTTGCTAACACACACACGACTATTATCAATGGCGATCGTGATAATAAAACATGTAGCACTATTGGCGACATTACAATTTGTAACTAACCAAGCCACTATTTGGCGGGGCTAAACCTCGCTATTTTCTACTTCCCGGCATTCTTACCCCATTCAAAATAAAAACGGGAAATGATACTCATCAATCCTTTGCACAATAAGGAATATCGTACCATTTAATTGGTAATTGGTGCATGATAGTATGCACGCGATTTACACCACCCTGGAAATACCAATGTTAAAAAAACTTGTCGCTACTTTTTCAATAATGCTACTTGCAGGCTGCGCTAACAACGCAATTGTTGAGTTACAAAAACTAGATACAACGTATTTAGAAAACAAGGAACTACTGATAATTGACGATGGCCGAACAAAAGACTCAATTAAAAAAATCATTGCTGCAAAATTAGACGAATACGGATATGACTACCAAGTTATTGATATCTCTCAGTCCAACTCAAAAACCACAGACGCCCCAAAACTAACATATTCTGCAAACTGGTGGTGGGATATGGCTACTTATATGCGTTACCTAAATGTTGAGGTTAAAGATAAAGGTCAAACGATTGCACTAGTAAAAATTGACACAGTAAAGTGCGGTGGCATTGATAAATTTGGTTCCGCTGAACGACGTACTCAAGTAACACTAGATCTTTTACTTAGTGATTTGACAAAAGACGAAGCAAACGAACTAATCTGTCTTGGTGGTACGCCAAACAACTAGTTCCTAAGGGCCTCTACTACGAGGCCTTTATAATACACGCTTCAACTAACATTTTTATTATGTGATTTTTTGAACTTAATGCCAAAATCCCCTTGCTTTAACTCAGCGTGGAACAACTTTATTTCCGTGCCCACTATTAATTTCTTGACTATTTCAATGTCTATTGGTGACGCTCTTACGCCAAAAGAGATTGATAAGATTTTTCCGGGTAACGGATAACCTCTATCACCTTGTGGTTTAAAAGTTCGCAACTCTTTTTCATATTTCCATTGCAAATATTTTGTGTATAAAATCTCTTTGCAATGATGCATTAAACCTATCTTTTTCAAGTAAAATTTTTGTATTCAATGACGGATAACTTTTAGTATATTTTACTTTTCTAGTTACCTCATGATTGCCCAATTCATTCTGCTCGTTTCTTTCTAGCTCAATAAAAATTCCATTGTGATTATCAGCATAATGAGACCACATTAGAATATCAGTTGCGTTTTCTGTCAGTAATACGATTCCAAAGTTTTCAAATGATGATGAAACCTATCAATATCTGGAATTACATTTTTGAGTTTGAATGCCATAATGTCTGGCTCATTGGGAAAGGCTCGTGCGATTTTATTTACATTAGTAGATGAAGTCATGGCGGTATTGCTGGGAAACGAGCATTTCGTATCGAAAGGATCATTAAATGACTCAGGTAGTGCATAGTTAATGCGTTCTGAAGCTATAATATCTAGTGTGAATTGATTCAGGGGCTTGTATTTTTATAAGGACGTCACTTCAGAATTTTTCATACATTTTCCACTCTACCTAAACATTCACACCTAATCACATAACAGCTATGTTAGACAGAATAATCCTGAATTTTGTCTCTGAAACAATTCTGTCTAGTTTCCAAGACGCGCTGCACTAGGTCCAATAACCCATTTAATAACATCATCTTACCTACTTATCTTCGTATCAGACATGACGAAAAGCAGAAAACCACCCAATATGTGAGTTGTTCATATCTTGGGTGTCGTGCTCTCAAACAAAAACGCCGACATGATAGTCGGCGTCTACGTTATAAGTATGGATGAATAAGAGGTAATAACTACTTTGCCATGGCACTCAAAAACTCGGCTTCGAACTCTTGATCGGCTTCTCGGGTTAGGCACTCCACTAGCCATTCGATGCTTTGATGGTCGAGCTTACTGTTGACTACGAACGCTTGCTTCACGCCAAATTGATCCAGCTTGGCAGAGCCGTAGTTCTTGAATGATTTGTTGCCGTGATAATGGAGTGACTTAATTGCTTCTGCATTCGGTTCTGGTAAAGCATCGAGTGTGTTAGCAAGCTGAATCACCAACTCCATTGGGTTCTTAGAGGAAGATATGCGATACAGAAAACCGCCCTCCACTCTTTGGCGCACCCAGTAATCAAATCCGCTGCAATCCATCACTTTGTCACTGACCAGTGCGGCTTCACTACGATAACCACACGGCTCAACCACCACTGGGGTGTGTTTAAACTCTGGCTGGCCTGAAGCCGCATCGGTATGAGGCAAGATCAGGTCACACGGTTTGCTGTCTTTGGCGGTCGGTGCATTCCAGTGAATAGGCATGAAGACTTGTTCGCGGCGCATCTCTTTGGTTACCACTAAGCGAGCTTGGCACTCCCCTTGTTCACTGCGCACTTTCACCACTGGATTAATAGTGGTGTGGTTGAAAGCATCTAGCCCAAATTCATCTAAGCCGAACTCTTCTAAACCAAGTGCTGCAACCGTATCTGGGTGCATGGCAACAAAGGGTTCTGGTGTGTGTTCGCCTAAACCTGCGGCCAAGCCCGTGCGGCTCATGGTGTGCCATTGGTCTCGGATTCGGCCTGTGTTCATGATAAGTGGGAATTCGACACTGGTATCAGCAATCGGCTTGTCGTGCTCAACCGCGATAAACTGCGCTTTGCCAGATTCAGTAAAGAACTCGCCGTCGGTGAACATGCGCTGTTCAATGATCTCTGGTTGATATTCAAGTACTGGCCATTGTTGCGGAGTGAGTTCACCATAGCCTTTTTCATCCAATTGAGTGAGCCCTATTAAGCACAAGTCACGCGCTTTACCTGTTTCATTACCAAGCGCAGTCATCTCGCAATACTCTTTGAAGATCTCGCCTTCGTGGCGATACTCAAACTGCTCTTTGAATCCCATTTTTTGCGCGACTTCTTTTAATATCCACCAATCAGGTTTGGCTTCCCCTGGGCTTGGTAATATACGGCGTTGGCGCGAGATTCGACGCTCAGAATTAGTCACGGTGCCCGACTTCTCGCTCCACCCTTGCGCGGGCAGCACCACATCGGCCAAGCGTATGGTTTCAGTATCGGCAATACAATCAGACACCACCACAAATGGGCACTTCTCTAGTGCGGCTTTGATTTTTTCGCTATCAGGCAGGCTCACGACTGGGTTCGTTGCCATGATCCACACCGCTTTGATTTTTCCCTCATTCATGGCACCAAACAGGTCGATCGCTTTTAAACCCGCATGTGTGGCTAAGCTGTCGGTTTGCCAGAACTCGCTCACCGTTTGGTGTGATTGCGGATCACCAAACTCAAAGTGCGCCGCTAAGGTATTGGCTAGGCCGCCCACCTCACGCCCACCCATTGCGTTCGGCTGACCCGTTACAGAGAATGGCCCCACGCCCGGCTTGCCAATTTTCCCAGTGGCTAAATGGCAATTAATAATGGCGTTTACCTTGTCACACCCTTGTGTGGATTGATTTACGCCTTGGGAATAGATGGTGAGCACCTTCTCGTTAGATGCAAACAACTGGTAGAACTGTTCAAGTTGCTGTTCAGTAAGCCCTGTTAGCTCAGGAACGCTTTTGTCTCCCTTACTTGATTCGGTATAGTCTGATTCGGTATAACAATAATGACTTGCAGAACGAATCGCTTCAGTAAAGCCTTGAGTGTGGTTTTCTATATAGTCTGAATCTAGCTTGTCGTTATCGTCGAGGTAACCCAATAAACCGTTAAACAGCGCCACGTCTGAGCCAGATTCCAATGCCAAGTGAATGTCTGCGATTTCACAGGTGTCGGTATAACGCGGGTCGATGACGATGACTTTCAATGCAGGGTTGGCTTGTTTCGCGGCTCTTAGCCTTTGGAAAAGTACCGGATGACACCATGCTAGGTTGGAGCCTGTAATCACAACCAGATCGGCTTGCTCGAGATCTTCATAACAGACAGGTACGGTGTCTGCGCCAAATGCTCGCTTATGCCCAACCACGGTTGAAGCCATGCACAGCCTAGAATTACTGTCGATGTTGCCACTGCCGATGAAGCCTTTCATCAATTTATTGGCAACATAATAGTCTTCAGTAAGCAGCTGACCAGAAACATAGAACGCAACCGAATCGGCTCCAAATTCTTCAATCGTTTGATTGAATTTGTCTGCAACCAACTGAGTGGCACTGTTCCAATCCAGCTCTTGTTTTTGCTCATTCTGAATATGAGCAGGCTGTGTTAGGCGCCCTAAAGGCGTGACAGTATCACCAAGCGCAATCCCTTTAGTACATAGCTTCCCATAGTTTGATGGATGATCTTTATCACCACGTACTTCTAGTTTTCCTAACGATGTCGGTCTCGCTTCTATTCCACACCCTACACCACAATAAGCACAGGTTGATTTTATCCAACCGCTGTTTGAATCGGTCATCCGTTTCTCGCTCAATTATCCATAATTGTAATAACTCAAACCAAGCAAATAGCACGCCACTTAATACCAGCCGACAAAAAAGAAATATTTAACATTAAAAACAATCACTTAATAAAAAAACAAAATATCAATACTGAATAGATTTCAACTTAACCAAGATAGAAACTTAATTTTTGCACCATCTTGCGGAAAGTTGCACCACAAACGCTCATTTATATAAATCTAACAAAAAAATTACATACCACTTTAGGGGTAATTGCGTGCCACCGCCAAATTTTAAACCACTGAAAAATATAAATTAAATTTTATTTAAATGAACAACCCGCAATCTGGCACCCTACTTGCTCCACTAAAAACCAAGACTTAGAAAAAACATTTTTGTTTTTCTTGATGATTATGAATTGAGTGGAATCTCAACCCGGTATTCATCTGCTAACGACTAGAAATTAGATGCTAGTGATGGTGACGCCGAGAATAAGGAATGGATTATGAGCAAGAAGAAAATCGTCGTTGTGGGTAACGGCATGGTTGGACACAAATTTATCGACAACATCCTGCAATCAGAGAGTGATGAGTTTGATGTGATTACTTTTAGTGAAGAGCCAAGGTTGGCCTACGACCGTGTTCAGTTGACCGCTTACTTCAAGCGCGGAAATGCTGATGATTTGGCATTAACCAGCGAAGAGTATTACCAAAGCAATGGCGTCAATTACCTTCTCAACGCGAGAGTCGCTCAACTGGATACTGAAAATAAGTGCGTTGTGACTGAATCGGGACATACCGAGAGTTATGACACCTTAATTCTGGCAACCGGTTCATTCCCTTTTGTTCCCCCTATTCACGGTAACGACCAAGAACACTGCCACGTTTATCGCACCATTGAAGATCTAGACGCCATTGAACTATCTAGCAAAGGCAGCAAATCTGGCGTCGTTATTGGTGGTGGTCTGCTTGGCTTAGAAGCCGCAAACGCAGTCAAAAACCTTGGGTTGGAAACCCATGTAGTGGAATTTGCACCTCGCCTGATGGCCGTACAGTTAGATGACGGTGGCGGTGCCCTACTGCGCAGAAAAATTGAAGACCTTGGCGTACAAGTTCATACCGAGAAAGCAACCTCTGAGATAGTCGCGGGTGAAAGCGCTCGCTACAGAATGAACTTTGCAGACGGCACCCACCTTGAAACCGATATGATCGTGTTCTCTGCAGGTATTCGCCCTCAAGATGCCCTAGCTCGCAGCTCTGATATCGCCATTGGTGAACGTGGCGGCATCGTGATTAATGATCACTGCCAAACTAACATCGACAACGTGTATGCGATTGGTGAATGTGCGCTTTGGGACAACAAGATCTTCGGCTTAGTCGCACCCGGTTACTCCATGGCGAAAGTCGCGGCTTCGCATATTGTCTCCGGCGGCACTGACGATGCTGCATTTACTGGTGCCGACATGAGCACCAAGCTCAAACTGCTTGGCGTCGATGTGGCCAGTATTGGTGAAGTACATGGCAAGACGGAAGGAGCTCAGTCGTATACCTATAACGATGAAATTGAACAAGTTTATAAGCGCCTGATCATCTCGGCAGACGGTACAAAGATTGTCGGTGCAGTATTGGTCGGTGATGCAGAAGCTTACGGTTCGCTACTGCAAATCAAACAAAACGATATGCCCCTTCCTGAAAACCCATCGGTATTGATTTTACCTAACGTGGCCGATGATTCAGGTTCGGCAATGGGTGTTGAAGCTCTGCCGGATAGCGCTGTGATTTGTTCATGTTTCGATGTGACCAAAGGCGACATTAAAGACGCGGTTTCAGCGGGTTGCACCACGATGGCTGCATTGAAAGAAACCACGAATGCTTCAACAGGTTGTGGCGGTTGTTCTGCCCTTGCTAAACAGGTTCTCGATAGCGAGCTAAGTAACCTAGGTGTGGAAGTCTCTAACGATATCTGTGAGCACTTTGCGTATTCTCGCCAAGAGCTAACTGACATCATCCGCGTCAACAAAATCAAGACCTTCGATGAGCTGTTAGATTCTCACGGAAACGGATTGGGCTGTACTGTGTGTAAACCGGCTGTCGGTTCGATTCTGGCTTCGTACTGGAACGATTACATCCTTGAAGATCAACACATAGAACTGCAAGACACCAACGACATCTACCTCGGTAACATGCAAAAAGACGGCACCTACTCTGTGGTTCCGCGTATTGCTGGCGGTGAAATCACACCCGATAGACTAATCGTGCTTGGCGAAGTCGCTAAAGAATTCGACCTTTACACCAAGATCACCGGTGGTCAGCGTGTCGACTTGTTTGGCGCTCAACTTAACGAACTGCCAATCATCTGGAAAAAGCTAATCGATGCTGGTTTTGAAACTGGCCATGCCTACGGTAAATCGGTACGTACCGTGAAATCGTGTGTGGGCAGCACTTGGTGCCGATACGGTGTCGACGACAGTGTTGGCTTAGCGATTCGACTAGAGAACCGCTACAAAGGCTTGCGCTCACCCCACAAGATCAAGTTTGCGGTTTCTGGCTGTACTCGTGAATGTGCAGAAGCCCAATCAAAAGATTTTGGCATTATCGCCACCGACAAAGGTTGGAACCTCTACATCTGTGGTAACGGCGGTATGCGCCCTCGCCATGGTGACCTTTTCGCTACCGACCTTGATGAAACCACACTGCTGCAATACATCGACCGCATTCTGATGTTTTACACACGTACCGCGGATCGCCTACAGCGTACGTCGGTATGGATGGAAAACCTTGAAGGCGGCATCGAATACCTCAAGCAAGTCGTGATTGAAGACAAGCTCAATGTTGCTGAAGAACTTGAAGCTGACATCGCTCTCAACATCGAAAAATACCAGTGTGAATGGAAAACCACCATCGAAAACCCTGGAAAAATGAAGCGTTTCCAGCACTACATCAACAGCGAAGAAATGGACACTAGCCTGTCATTCATCAAAGAACGAGAGCAACGCTTTCCAAAGCCAAGTTTGAGCTCTTCTGTTGATTCACAACGCGATGAAAAGCTAGCCAACGCAGACCAAATCGAAGTGACTGAGGTTTCGTAAGCCTCATTGACGTGTGAGTGAATCAGTAACAACTAAACCCAATATCGATAGTCGACAGCGGCGCAGCCCAAGAAAACTGCTGTCGGCTATCACGCTAATTAAATTGATTATTAGTTTTATGTTTTGACTAGGAGAAAATCATGGAAAATTGGACAACCGTATGCAACACCCGGGACCTAACCCCAAACGGTGGTATTTGCGCCAAAGTAGACGATAACCAAGTGGCTATTTTTTACTGCAAGCGAAGTGACACGCTTTATGGGCTCTCTAATTACGATCCTGTTGGTAAGGCGAATGTGATGTCACGTGGTATCATTGGTTCATTAAGCGGTGAGCCTTACGTAGCCTCACCCTTATACAAGCAGCATTACCACTTAGAAACTGGCGCGTGCCTTGAACAACCCGATCTCAAGCTCGTGAAATTTGAAGTTCGCAAGCAAGGAGAACAGGTTCAGGTTCTCGCACCGCTTGCTATCGCCAGTTAACTAAACGCCGACACCATCATGTAAACGCTTTATCAGCGTGAGCAATTTCGGCACAGGGTTTAGCCACATGAATGCGTTCGAATTTCGGAAGTAACGCACGAGCTAAAGCCGGGTAATTTTCCAGATTTAAAGGATTTAAACCATGGATAACACAAAATTTTCGCTGCTTTCATTTACGGGTAAGATGAAAACCTTACACCTAAGTTGGATGGCCTTTTTTATCACCTTTGTTGTGTGGTTCAACTTTGCCCCACTACTGCAAATGGTAAAAACGTCGCTTGGTCTTTCTACTGAAGAGATCAAAACACTGCTTATTCTCAACGTTGCATTGACCATTCCGGCGCGTGTCGCCATTGGTATGTTAACCGACAGATACGGCCCAAGATTGGTCTACTCTTCGCTACTCGCTGTCTGTTCAATCCCTTGTTTTATGTTTGCTATGGCAGACTCTTTCATTCAAGCGGCGATTGCTCGTTTCCTATTAGGCTTCATTGGTGCTGGCTTCGTCGTTGGTATTCGCCTTGTGTCTGAATGGTTCCCACACAATGAATTGGGTACGGCTGAAGGTATTTACGGCGGTTGGGGTAACTTCGGTTCAGCAGCAGCAGCGTTTACCCTTCCAACTCTCGCTCTAGCGTTTGGTGGTGAAGACGGCTGGCGTTATGCGGTTGGTATTACTGGCGTAATGAGCTTAGCGTTCTCGTTTGTGTTCTACAAAAACGTAACGGATACACCAAAAGGTTCTACTTACTTCAAACCAGCTCAAGTAACAGCGATGGAAGTGACATCAAAGGGTGACTTTTTCTTCCTACTTATTATGAAGATCCCAATGTATGCCGCTTTAGCGCTACTGACTTGGAAGCTATCACCAAGCAACATCAACATGTTATCTGACATGGCGGTTTACTCTGTGTATGCAGGTTTAGCCGCACTTTACGTGTACGAAGTGTCGCAAGTTTGGAAAGTAAACAAGAACGTATTTAAAGAAGAAGTACCAGAGATTCACCAGTACAAATTCAAGCAAGTTGCGGTACTTAACGTATTGTACTTCGCGACATTTGGTTCTGAACTGGCTGTTGTTTCTATGCTGCCACTGTTCTTCTCTGACACCTTTGAATTAACACCAGTTCTTGCAGGTATGGTTGCATCGGCTTATGCCTTTATGAACCTAATGTCTCGCCCAGGTGGTGGTTGGATTTCAGATAAATTCGGTCGTAAACCAACACTGCTTATTCTAACGATTGGTCTTGCTGTGGGTTACTTTGCAATGGGTCAAGTCGACAGCACATGGCCTGTATGGCTAGCGGTTGTCGCTGCAATGGCGTGTTCTTTCTTCGTACAAGCCGGTGAAGGTGCGGTGTTTGCAACAGTTCCTCTAATCAAGCGTCGTATGACAGGTCAGATTGCTGGTATGACAGGTGCTTACGGTAACGTGGGTGCGGTGGTTTACCTAACTGTGCTTTCATTCGTAAGTTACCAAACCTTCTTCTTGGTGATTGCAGGAACAGCAGTACTAGGCTTCGTTACTCTGATGTTCATGGAAGAGCCTAACGGCCAAATTGCTGAAGTGAATGACGACGGTAGCGTGACCTTGATTAACGTATCGAGCTAACCACTCATTGAATCGGGAGTAGTACCAAGGTGTGTTTCACCACTTTGGTACTACGTTCAAAGGCTCTGCATTCGCTAGAGCTTTTGTTCTTTCTCAGATGTGCTCTCAAGCAAATGAGAAGACGGCCAGTTAAGAAGAAGACCAGTTATGACAATTTCATTCAGCCAAGGGCAAGTCGTCACGCCGGAATCAAACAACCAATTAACGCTTAAGTTTGGCGGTTATTCGAATAAAGGCATACGTGATGAAAACCAAGACGCCATCATTGTAAAGCACCCCAAAACTCGTACTGAGCAAGAGTTGAAAGGCAGTGTCGTCTGCATAGCAGACGGGGCAAGTTGCAGTGAACACGGCCAGAAAGCCAGTCACACCAGCGTGATGCAATTTATCGACGACTATTACGCCACTCCAAATAGCTGGAGTATTCAGCGTTCAGCACAGAAAGTCTTAACCTCACTCAATTCTTGGCTCTTCAACACGTCTGTTTCTAACATTCATCCTGCACAACAAGTGAACCACAACGCCCTCGTTTCGACGTTCAGCAGCGTGATACTCAAATCGAACACCGCACATATATTCCACGTTGGCGACAGTCGCATTTACTTACTAAGAGATGGAGAATTACGCCAGCTTACCCGCGACCACACCCGTAAAAATATGGGGCAGAAGCATTACCTAACGCGAGCTTTAGGGATGGATAATCAACTCAACGTTGACTACCAAACCCTGCCTATCAAGAAAGGGGACTGCTTTATCCTGACCTCTGACGGCGTGCATGAATTTGTTGCTCCCAATACTTTCAAAGAACACATCGATAGACCTGAAGTGGATTTCGAATACGCCGCACAAACGATCTGTAACACCGCTTTAAGCCACAACAGTTCAGACAACGTGAGCTGCTTGATTGTGCAAGTCAGTCACCTACCTAAACCTTCGCTGATTGAATTCCATGAGAAACTGGCTAAACGCGCCATCCCACCCGCGTTAAAGCTCGGGCAAAGTATCGACAACTTTATGGTGCTTGAGGTGTTGTATGCAGGCTCTAGAAGCCATGTGTATCGTGTGATGCAGAAAGAGACACAAACCGAGTTCGTGCTGAAAGTCCCTTCCGTCCAATATCATGATAGCCCTTCGCAACTGAGAGCTTTCTTTAATGAACAATGGGCGGGGATCTTGCTAAACAATAAGAAAGTAATGAAGGTCTACCCTACGCCAGAGAACTCGCAATTCTTATATCAAATCTGCGAATGGGTAGAAGGCATCACGCTAAGACAATGGATGTACGACAATCCAAAACCGTCACTCAATGAAGTACGCGACATACTAGAAAAAATCACACAAGGTATTCGAGTATTACAACGCGCAGACATGGTGCACCGAGACTTAAAGCCCGAGAACATTATGCTTCAACATGATGGTGAGATAAAAATCATCGACCTTGGCGCTGTATTAGTCAGAGGACTTGAAGAGGGAGAGCTCGCAGACAAAGACGACACTCCACTAGGTGCGGTCAATTACATAGCGCCAGAGACCATCAAACATAACAGCGCGACCACCAGCTCTGATCTGTTCTCTATCGCTGTGATCGGCTATGAGATGCTAACCGGTGAATTGCCCTACTCTGAAATGACCGCACAATCGCTTAAGCAATCTCGCCACCATCAATGGGAATACCAACCCATCACACAAAAACGAGCGGACTTACCAAGCTGGGTGGATTTGGTGTTACAAAAAGCCTGTGCCGAATCACCAAGCGAACGTCATCAAGTGTTGGGGGATTTTGTGGCAGACCTTTACACACCAAACCAAAGCTTGGTGAAAAGCAAAGCCAAGCAACCTTTGATAAACCGAAACCCAATCCAGTTTTGGAAAGTGTTGGCTTTGTTGCTCGGCATTGTTGCCATTGTAGAGTTGGGCTTATTGCTTGGTTCGAGTTAACTCCAAGTTCGAGCTAAGTGTCCAAGTCTAACCTAGCTTGTTTAAACTAACTGGAATTAGCCTCGTCTCACTAAACTTCTCGGCACGAGTTCAATACCCGCTTGGTAACGCTTAGCGGATGCATTTAACGCCAAAGCAAAAGCGCTGTCGGCAATTACTTCAAACTGCTGCGGCAGTGAATGGACTTTAAAAGGCAAGAAGTCGAGCAGTCGGTTATCACCAAAGGTTGCCAGTTTTACTTGATTAATCAGCTCTGGTTTTTCAACCATTACATCCAACACACCCTCTAACAAGGTGTAAGACATAGTCACAATCGCATCAGGAACCGTGCCTTTTGCAATCCAACCCTCAAAAACCTCTCGCCCAGATTCCCTATCAAAGTGCTCACCATAACCCACAACCATCGGCTTGTTTTCTGCGAGCCCTGTTTGTTGAGTATGTGCTTTATTCGCAGCTTCAAAACCTAGGTGACGTTCGCGTGAGATATTTAGATCAGGAAGTGCGCCTATCAAACCAACACTATGAATATTGTCATCGAGAATCGAATGCGTCAGTTCAAATGCGGCTTCGAAATCTTCACTGAGTACGCAAGCAAAGTGCTCATCATCTAACGGACGGTCAATTGCGATCACAGGCGTTCCTGAGTTTTGCAACTTTAAGTAGAACTCGTTGGCGTCTGGCATTGAGCTCGCAACCAGCAAGGCATCAATACGACGACTTACCAAAGCTTCAGCCACTTTTCGTTCTGTTTCAGCATCATCATCAGAACAACCAATCAATATCTGGTAGCCCACTTTGCGTGAATTCTGCTCTATCAATTTTGCCAAACGCGCGTAACTGCTGTTTTCCAGATCCGGAATAATCAAACCAAATGAACGGCTATTACCAGCGCGCAACGACGAAGCGGCGTGGTCTGGACGGTAATTATACTCTTCTACAACCGCCATGACTTTCTGTTGAGTCTTTTCACTGATTCTGTATTTCTGCGCCTTGCCGTTGATGACATAACTGGCTGTGGTTTTCGATACTCCAGCCAACTTAGCGATTTCATCAAGTGTCATATGAGTGACCTGTATTTTGTGCGTAGGATCATATAACGAATGATCTGATCCCTGGATTAGTTGAATTATATGCTGAATCGATTCAGTATAAAAGCTGAAAGGATTCAGCAAAATCTGAAAAGTGACTTCAATCATCCTTTTGAATGAATCGAGCGTCATTTGTTGTTAATAAGCTTTCGTTATTTAGCTTTTCGTTATCCACGAATCAGACCGAATTAACGACACGCAGCAAAACTATTTTGAAAATCGAAATTGGCTTTGCTGAATTTTTTTACACTGAATGCTGAACCGATTCAGCTAAAGTAAAGCAAAGAGTAAAGTTCACTAATTCTTGCTCTAGTTGGAATCGTAGCGACACACAAATTCTCAAGCGATACGCTAAAGAGGCACCATGCTTAAATTATCAAAATCTGACATCACTCTAGGCCAAACGGCCAATGATAAGTTCCAAGCAATCCAAAATATTGCAGGCGACCTAACAGCCAAAGGCTTAGTTGACTCTGGCTACGTTGAAGGAATGCTGAACCGTGAAAACCAGAACTCTACGTTCCTTGGCAACGGTATCGCGATTCCTCATGGAACGACTGACACTCGTGGCCTAGTGAAAGAGACAGGCGTTGCGGTACACCACTTCCCTGAAGGTATTGATTGGGCAAACGGAAACCGTGTTTACGTTGCGATTGGTATTGCAGCTAAATCTGATGAGCACTTAGGCATTCTTAAGCAACTGACCAAAGTGCTAGCGGCAGACGGTGTTGAAGAGAAATTAAAGCAAGCAAAATCAGAAGACGAAATCATCGCCCTACTTAATGGCGAAGTTCAGCTAGAAGCAGACCTAGACGCTTCTTTAGTTCAACTACTGTTCCCTGCAAGCGACATGATTCAAATGTCTGCAGTTGCGGGCGGCCTACTTAAGAACACAGGTTGCACAGACAACGCATTCGTTGCCGACCTTGTGACAAAAACACCAACTCACCTAGGCCAAGGCCTATGGTTGTTGGGCAGCGACAAAGGTGTAACTCGCACTGGCGTATCTTTCGTTTCAACAGCGAACCATTGTGAGTACGAAGGCACACCAGTTAAAGCATTGGTAGCATTCGCCGCTTGTAACAGCGCACACCAATCGATTCTGGCAAACCTAAGCAAGATGGTTTTCGAAGGTAAGCAACAACAACTGTTGACTGCAGATGCAGCGCAAGTCATTGGCCTTCTAAAAGGTGAAGCGGTTTCTACAGCTTCTCAAGACGACGACAACTGCGCAGTATTCAAAATCAAAAACGCACACGGCCTACACGCTCGTCCGGGCGCAATGCTAGTCGCTGAAGCGAAGAAGTTTGAATCAACAATCCGCGTGTCAAACCTAGATGGCGACGGAAAAGAAGTGAACGCGAAGAGCTTGATGAAAGTAATCGCTCTTGGCGTTAAACACGGCCACCAGCTTCAATTTGTTGCTGAAGGTGATGACGCAGCACAAGCACTTGAGTCTATTGGCAAAGCTATCGCTTCTGGCCTTGGCGAAGGTTAAGGAATCGATATGTCTGATAAACAAATCAAAGCCGTTACCGTAACCCTAAACCCTGCTCTAGATCTGACAGGTAGCATCGATGTGCTAAACGTAGGTTCGGTTAGCTTGGTGAACAAAAGCTCACTGCATGCAGCGGGTAAAGGCGTAAACGTAGCAAAAGTACTTTCAGAGCTTGGCGCTAAAGTCACCGTAACAGGTTTCCTTGGTCGCAATAACGAAGAACCGTTCTGCCAACTGTTCGAACAGATGGGCGCAACTGACCGCTTTATTCGTGTCGACGGCGCAACTCGCATCAACGTGAAGTTAGTAGAAGAAAGTGGTCAAGTTAGCGATATCAACTTCCCTGGCGTAGCGGTAACACCGATTGCCATCGAGCAGTTTGAGCGCACTCTATTCGGGTTAGCTGAAGACCACGAATATTTCGTGATTGCAGGCAGCTTACCTCAAGGCGTTTCACCTATGTTATGCGCATCTTGGATTCAGAAACTTCACGATATGGGCAAGAAAGTGTTATTCGACAGCAGCCGTGATGCACTTAAAGCGGGGCTCGATGCACAACCATGGCTGATCAAGCCAAACGATGAAGAGCTATCTCAGTTATTCAACGCCGAACTAACTACACGCGACCAATGCCAACACGCAGGCCAAGCCCTAAGTGAAAAAGGCATCGATAACATCGTTGTGTCACTTGGTGCTGAAGGTGTGATGTGGCTTAACCAAGGTGAGTGGTTACACGCTCAACCACCGCGCATGCAAGTAGTGAGCACGGTAGGTGCAGGTGACACCTTAGTTGCGGGCCTATGTTGGGGCCACATGCAACAGATGCCAAAACCAGAACTTATTCAATTCGCAACCGCCCTATCTGCTCTAGCAGTTTCACAGGTAGGTGTGGGGGTAACCAGCCAACAAGAGCTGGATTCAGTACGACAAAATATCCAATTACAGGCGCTTAGTGCTCCAACTAGTCAGTTAGACACAAGTAAATAGGACAAAGGGATTATTATGAATATTACCATCATCACAGCTTGCCCAAGTGGCGTAGCAAACAGCATCATCGCAGCAGGCTTGTTAGAGCAAGCTTCAAAAACACTGGGTTGGAACGCCGCTATTGAATGTCAATCTAGCGTATTACCTAACTCTCCAGTATCACAAGACACGATCGACAGCAGCGACGTTGTTGTTATTGCTGCCAACACAAACGTTGATAAAGCGCGCTTTGTTGGCAAAAAAGTGTACCAAGAAGCTATCTCTGAATGCACAGCAGATGCAAAAGCATTTCTAGAGAAAGCGGTAACCCAAGCAACGGTATTAGACGCTTCTCAAGTTGAGACTACAGTGGAAATTACTGGTACTTCAGCAAACTCTTCTACAACAGCAAGTACAGGCAGCAAAAAGATCGTAGCGATTACCGCTTGCCCGACTGGCGTTGCACACACCTTTATGGCAGCAGAAGCACTTGAAGCAGAAGGCAAACGCTTAGGTCACCAGATCAAAGTGGAAACTCGCGGCTCAGTAGGTGCGAAAAACCAACTGACAGACCAAGAAATCGCAGACGCTGATCTTGTTATCATCGCTGCCGACATCGACGTTCCTCTTGATCGTTTTAACGGCAAAGCGCTATACAAAACCACAACAGGTCCTGCTTTGAAGAAAACAAAGCAAGAGATGGAAAAAGCATTCGCTGAAGCTAAGCCATACCAGCACACAGCGTCTTCAAATTCAGCGCCTGCTGATGAGAAGAAAGGTGTGTACAAGCACCTAATGACAGGTGTATCTCACATGCTTCCTGTGGTTGTTGCGGGTGGTTTGATCATCGCACTGTCTTTCGTATTCGGTATCGAAGCGTTCAAAGAAGAAGGCACATTAGCAGCGGCATTGATGACTATCGGTGGTGGTTCTGCATTCGCACTGATGATTCCTGTTCTTGCTGGTTTCATTGCATTCTCTATTGCTGACCGTCCGGGTCTGGCTCCAGGTCTAATTGGCGGTATGTTGGCTAGCTCAACAGGCGCAGGTTTCCTAGGTGGTATCGCAGCGGGTTTCATTGCGGGTTACGCAGCAAAATTCATTGCCGACAAGGTTCAACTTCCACAATCCATGGAAGCCCTCAAACCAATTCTGATCATTCCGTTTATCGCGAGTTTGTTCACTGGTTTGGTCATGATTTACATCGTTGGTGGTCCAGTTTCAGGCGTGATGAGCGCAATGACAGACTTCCTAAACAACATGGGAACGTCTAATGCGATTCTTCTGGGTGTGATTCTAGGCGCAATGATGTGTTTCGACCTTGGTGGTCCAGTAAACAAAGCGGCTTACACGTTCGGTGTTGGTCTATTGGCTTCACAAACTTACGCACCAATGGCAGCAATCATGGCAGCAGGTATGGTTCCGGCTCTAGGTATGGGCCTTGCAACTTTCCTAGTGAAAGACAAGTTTGAAGCAGGCGAGCGCGAAGCAGGTAAAGCATCATTCGTTCTTGGGCTATGTTTCATCTCTGAAGGTGCAATCCCATTCGCAGCGAAAGACCCAATGCGTGTTATCCCAGCATGTATGGCAGGTGGCGCACTAACGGGCGCTCTATCAATGATGTTTGGTGCACAACTAATGGCTCCACACGGCGGCTTGTTCGTACTGCTAATTCCTGGCGCTATCTCTCCAGTTCTTATGTATCTAGTGGCGATTGCAGCAGGTACAGCGGTAACAGGTTTTGGTTACGCAGCTCTTAAAAAGATGAGCGATTCTAAAGTGACTGCAGAGGCTTAATCCCCCTACTCTGTTTAGCGGTTAAGGCTGACGAACAGAGGCTCTTGATAAAACAGTCCCTTGTTAAAACTGTTCCTTGGTAAAACTGTTCCTTGGTAAAGCAAAAGGCTCCTCAATTGAGGAGCCTTTTTATTATTCGTTGTCTTGGGTCGTTAAGATGGGCAACTGGAATGAGAAGGTCACGCCTTCAACATCATCCATATCGATCTGACGAATCATCTCTACCAAATAACCTTGCACATCTAACTTCAAACCTTGTTGCTCAACCGCCTTAAACAGAGCTTCTAACGCTGTGCTGTACGCCACATCTGAAACCAGATAAACGTCGCTGCATAAGTAGTAGCCTTCAGGAATGGTCATATCATAACGATCTTTCGCGACTTGCCAATTTCCAATTTCAGCGTCGATGTCGTCCCATTTATTATTCATTTGCTTGATCGGCGTAGTGCCCATCAAGTGAGTCGACTTCTGACCATAGATTTCAAATACCGTGTCCCAATCAGGATCTTCCAACTTAAGCTTTTGCATGCCGCGTTCTGGATACCAAACTAGCTCGATCGGCATAGACTTAACTAGCTCTTTCTCCATAGAAGACTGCACACCTGGATGTGCTAATTTCTGGATGAATTCTGCCGTTTCCTTAGGTGTCGCGTTATAGCCCATTTCTCGAATATGTTTTGCTGTAACACCGAGCTCACGCTTGAGCGCCTTACCTAATGACTGTGACGATGAGTAGCCACAATACTGAGCAATTTCAATCACGCTCCACGGCTCATCATTGATCAACAAACCGACCGCGATTTGTAACCGAACACGGCTTAGATACTGGCCAGGAGTTTCATTAAACAACTCGGTAAACTGACGATGAAAGTGATAAGGCGAAATCGCGCTCTCTGTTGCAATTTCTTCCCACGTACGACGCTCACCCCACTCTTCATGCATCAAGGTCAATGCATGCGTAAAGCGTTTTTGAAGGTGCTCTGGCAAAGATTCAATCAATGTAATCTCAGGCACCAGTTTAAAAGCTGGTTCTAAATGCAAAGCAGGTTTATTCTCTTGCGTCATACAGTCTTAGGTCTCTGGTACATTGGCTTGAGTCTTACTGTCGGTTAGCTTCGCTGAATTGGACAGCTTGGCTTCACTATCGTCTTTGTCCTTTATAAAATCAATCACGAGCGCTCCAAAGTGAGTTCTTCTAATGAATCTTGTTCGTCCGCTTCTTTTTCAATTAGATTTTCAACTAGCGGGGGCTTGCGGCAAAACAGGCCAAGCAACACGGGAATCAAAATCAGAGTTACCGCAGTGGCAAACAGCTCACCAAACACCAAAGATACTGCCGCTGGTTTCAAGTATTGCGCCTGCTCTGCGGTTTCGCTTAGCAATGGCAACAATCCACACACCGTTGTAATGGTGGTCAAGAAAATCGCCCTCAAGCGGCTAGTACCCGCAATGACTAACGCTTGCTGTAACGGCACCCCTTGGCGGTATTCACTATTAAAGCGCGTGATCAACACTAACGAGTCATTAATCACGATGCCTGTCATGGCCATCATTCCAAACAACGAAAGAATACTGATAGGTAAGTCCATCAAGTAGTGACCAAAAATCGCGCCCGCAAAACCAAACGGGATCACTACCATGATAATCAGCGGCTGCCAGTAGGACTTCAAAGGCACCGCCAACAAAATGTAGATCATGATGAGCGTTAGTATCATCGCTGATTTGAAGCCGTTCGACACTTCCCCTATCTCTTCAAATTCGCCGCCCGCTTTTATCGTCACACTTGGAAACTGTAAGTGCAGAGATTCAATTGTATCTTCAAGTTGCTCACGTGTTTTCTCCGGTGATTGCAAGTCTCGGTTCTGCTTCCAATACAGGTTGATCACTTGCTCTCGGTCGCGGCGGTAAACCACTTGCGGTTCTTGCTCATGACGAAACTCAGCAATATCCCCCATCATCACACTTCCGCCATTAGGTAACATGATAAGAGCCTGTTGTAGCTGAGCTAAGGTTCTGCGCTCATCTCTTGGATACTGCAGCAGCACCTTGGTCTCTTGCCCGTTTTCTAACAAGCGATGCACTTCTCTTTCGCCAAACGCTTCTCCTGCTAACTTAGCCAGTTTCGCTTGAGTTAACCCAAGTTGCTGACCATATTGATTCAACACCAATCGAACTTGCGGTAAACCATCCTGACCATCGTCGTAGACATCCGATACGCCTTTCAACGAAGCCAAAGTATCCGCTAGCTCCTCACTAACTAGAGAAGCAAGCTCACGATCATTGGAAGAGATCGTTAAGAATGTTCCGCCAGCAGGCTCCTCTGCGGCGCTGAACTTAACTGAATAAGCCCCTTCTATTTGGCCTGTGTTTTCTCTCCATCGCTTCAACAATAAATTACCCGGCAGTGAGCTTAAAGATTCGTTAGTAAGCTCAGCTGTGACTTCGATTTCGCCATAGCCATCAGACCAAGCAAGCAGGTTCACAACAGGCTTTTCCTGTAATGGGTAATCGTCCATCAAGCCTTTTTCTACTTGTGCCATTGCTTGCTCAACTTGCAACAAGGCTTGTCGCTGCAGTGGCAAAGGCGCACCATCCTCTAGCTCAATCACGGCAGAGATGTAACGCCCCGGAATTTCAGGGAACAACGCACTACGAATCGCACCATTCGACCACATGCCATAAGCCAGTGAGATAACTGCCACAAACCCAAGCAAAGACGCCACCTTGTAGCCAAGTGCAAATTCCAAAATTGGCTTATAAATGTTGAGATTGAACCACTGCAAGCCGCCTTGAGCCGCATTCTGAACCTTGGCAAAAATACTGGTCGATGGTTTTTTCACAGAGAGCTGAGCCAAGTGTGACGGTAGAATAAATTTGCTTTCAATCAGCGAGAAGATCAAAGCGAAGATCACCACAGCCGAAAACCCAGCAAGTACTTTAGCTAACTCATTGTTAATCCATAACATTGGAGAAAACGCAGCGATGGTTGTCAGCACACCAAACACGGTAGCCACTGATACTGAGTTAACGCCCTGCCAAGCGGCTGTCTTTCCATTTATATCAGAGGGGCTGTTTATATTTGAGAAACCATTGATATTAGGAGAATAACCGACGTTCCCCGTCCTTTTTTCATGTATCGCTTCACCTACAACAACTGCATCGTCCACCAGCACACCGAGAACCAAGATAAACCCAAATAGAGTGATGTCGTTGATGCTGTAGTTGAACAACTGCATTGCTGCCAACGTTCCAGTGAGCGCAATTGGAATGCCCATCGCGACCCAAAAGGCGAGCCTGATTTCAAGAAAGATCCCAAGTAGAACTACGACGATCAATAAGCCTTGCCATGCATTCTCACTCAAACGAAATAGCTGCTCTTCAATGTAAGGCGCCATGTCAGCCATGGTATTTAACTCAATATCCGACGGCAAAATTGCACGTTGCGCATCCAGTGTTTCACTGATCGCTTCGCTGACTTTAAGCAGATTGTCGGTTTGGCTCGTGCTGACCAATAATGCGATGGCGTTAGAGCCGTTGTTACGCACGATAGAACCACTGTATTGGTAGCCACGACTTAACTTGGCGATGTCTCCCAGTAGTATTTTCCCGTTGCTTCCTGAAATCACAACAAGCTGATTCAACTTCTGTAGATCATCGGCGTATCCGTCACCACGAATCACCATTCGGCCTTTGTCACTAATCAGCTCACCGCTACGAGTCTCAAGTGAACGCTGCTCAACGAGCTCTGCGAGATCTTCTAAGCCCAACCCTAACGCTTTCAGTTGGTCTGGATCTGGCTCGATAACCAATTGAGATGGGCGAGTTCCCCAATTTGATACCTTCGAGATACGCGGATTCTTCTTTAGCGCTTGTTCAAGTTGCTTGGCGATGGGTTGCAGTTCGTCATCGGTTCTCGGCCCAGACACCACCACGAACGCGGCTAAATTAGTAAATTCGTTTCGCACGACTTGCGGCCTTTCCGCTTGCACGGGAAAGCCATTGATGGCGTTAACTTGATTACGAATGTCATCCAACAGCTTGTCTAAATCTGTGCTACTGGTTTTACGGACCATGACCTGAGAAACCCCAGCACTAGACTGACTGGTGATCTGTTTGATGCCTGCAATACCGCTGATTGACTCTTCGATTCTCTGCGTAACACTCTCATCGATCTGTTGCGCGGTACCGCCAGGGTAAGTAACGCTGATACTGATGGAAGACGGTGCGATTTGTGGAAACGACTCGACACGCAATTGTCCGAACGCAAGCACACCACTGATAACAATCGCCATCATCAACAAATTGGCAGCAACAGGGTTATTGATAAACCATTTTGTCATCCAACTCATTGGTTTGATTCCTTAATCTGTGTGACATCAGATTTACCCACGAGCATAGCTTCAGAATGGATTCCATTGAACCTAGGCGCGACTTGTTTGCCGATTAACATCGAAGAAAGCGGATACTGCACCACGCGACGAGCCTTATCACTGCGATCATTGAAGCGAATATCAAGCTCTTGGCTGCCTTGCCCAATAAGCGTTACCGACTCTTTACGTAGACGATCATTGGTGTCTAACGTCCACACATATCCGTCTCGTGTCATCGCACTTAAAGGCACGCTGACTACGTTATCCTTCAGCCCCAGATTAACCACAGCCTGAACCTGTTGATTTGGAAACAATCTTGGCTTGCTTTGATAAGGCGCCTCAACCGACAACACGACTTGTCTTTGGCGAGTGACCGAGTCAACTTGCGGCGACACATAGCGCACCTTTGCAGACCACTGCTCCCCAGAGCGGTTCACCACTGTGATACTCGGCTCAGTAAGGGCTGCTTGAACTTGTTGCCAATGCATTTCAGAAATCGGCAACTCAATATCAATCGAATCACTGGCAGCCAATTCAAAGGTCACTTGCCCCGCCTCTATCCACTCTCTCGGACTGATATGGCGTTTCATGATCACCGCATTAAAGGGCGCAGTAATCACTGATTCGTCCAACAACTTCTGTGCACTCAGGTAAGCCTGTTTCGCTTGTTGTAGGTTAGCTTTCGCTACAAGTAATTGAGGCTCTCTACGAGCAAAAGACGAACTCGTTTTCGGGTTCAGCATTTTTAACGCGACCGTTTGCTCATGCTTAGCTTGCTTCAATTCTAATTCTGCTTGTTTCAATGAGCTCAACGCCTGAGCCAAGTTCGCATCAACCGCGCTAGTATCTAACCTTGCTAACACATCGCCTTTGTTAACCAAATTCCCCGGTTCAACGCTTTCATCTAGCCATTTCAACTGTGCGCTACTGGATGCTTTCAACTGCACAGGCCAACGCGCAGCAGTTACACCTAATACCGTTAACGTCGATTGATGCTGTGATGGTGTCACCTCTAACACTGAAACTGGGGCAAGGACGGCTTCTTTCTTCACTGGCTGGGTAGCTTCAGGTTCCAATTCATCAACAACAACCAACGCGATAAAGATGGCTGCGCAACCGACTAATACAGAAAGTGGCTTTTTAAATTTCATGAGGTATCTCCTTGGTAACCTGTTGAGTGGCGGTGTGATTAAGGCGCTGACTGATTTCAGTGAGACGAGAAAGGGTTTGTAGCGTGATTGGTAGCATCACTGCGGTTTCAACAAACTCGAGTGAATAAGTAACGATGGAGAACACTTGACCAGCGGTCGGTTCGATAAGCTGACTCACCATCCATAAATTGCCGATGACCGCGCCAAACAACACGATAAAAATCAGCCCATAGACAACAGCTTCCGTATCTGAAAGCTTGATTTCACACTGTTTTAAGCGCTCAAAATGCCAACGAAGTGCTGACAAGCGAACACCACTCAGTAGTTTCACCTGCTGTTCAACTTGGTCGTTAAATTGGCCATTGAGTCGTGTAAAGGTTCGGTGGAATACGCCGTAGATAACCAGAATCGACAGCCCTGCAAACAACATGCAAAGTGCCAATGAGAAGTGAAACGTTGAGAGGATAACCACCGTCGCGACCAGCTGAACTATCGCGGTCATCAAAGTAGGCAAATCATCTTCTAGGAAATCAACCAGCTCACGAGACATGGTTAGCCGGGCGTCTTTGGTCGAAATAGACAAACCGCGCAGGTTACGCTCAACAAGGTTTGCCAGTTTTACGCGAATAGCACCATACACACGGGTATCGTAAAAACGGCGAACGACACTGATGATCACCAGTACAAAAAGAATCAGTGCCAACATCATCAAAGGCTGAAAGCTTTGGTTTAGCACTCCGTCTATGGCGTGACCAATAAACAGTGGCAGCAGAATAAACATCACGTTTTCAGCCAATACCATTAACCAAGTCGCGGCGACCTTTAATGGATTAAGCCGAATAATCGTCAGCAGAGAGATGGGATGTTTGAATAGCATTATTGAGCCCATAAATGAATATGGCGCCAGTATTACCAATCCAACATGGAAAAAAGTGTCCCAAATTGCTGTATTAACAAATTAGACGACAGACTCGCTTAGTCACTAGCTCGGTTACCTTTTGTTTACCTCGCCTCCTTTATTGTCCTTGATAAGAAAAATGAACAACAAGGAAAGAGCATGAAATTATTCGCTTCATTACTCACGACAGTCGGTATTACTGGTGTTGTCTGGGGGCTATTACATATTCAGCCTGCGATTGCGGATGCATCGACGGAGCAGCCAATCGCTGAGTTATCAACGAACAAGTCATCAATCGACAAACAGCCAAAAAACAAGTCCGTAGAGGTCAAACAACAGGCGACTGTAAATACCACTTACCTGCAAGGTTTGAGCAAGACTATCCCTTTAGAGGACGTGCCTGAACTGTGGGTCGATTTCTACCAAAACCTGGAAGCAAAAGATGAGGAGATCGCACAGCAACAGAAAGTGGTCGTGATCTATCAGGACATCAGTTCCGACTTCAGCACGGCTACTGTCACCATTGGCTTCCCGACTCAGCAATCAAAATTAAATAAAAAAAAACCATTAATTAAGATTCCAAGCAAATCCAAAGGCACCCTTCTGCTAGGTAAAGGCGAACATACTGAACAAGAACTAGCACATGCTTGGGAAGGTATCGCGATTCTAAAAGAAGTGGATATGGTTATAGAACATCACCAGCTGAACCAGCATGGTTTGCCAGATTCTAGTGAGTTATACGTCTATTATAAGAACAATCAGTAAAGGATTTAGTTATGAATTTCACTATGGATAGCATTGGGAATTTTCTCTCTCAAACATTCACAGAAACGAGCATCATCCTAACCGAAACTTGGGTAGATGATAATTTTCTGCTGCTTGCTCTGGCTCTGTTTATCTTTGAGCTTATCCGCTATGCCTTTAAGAAAAAACTCAGCTGGAATATGTTGGGAGACAGCGCGACTAACTTAGTCACTCTGTTCTTCTTGTTGGTTACCGTTTTCTTTGTCGGGTTAGCCTATGTCGGCGCGTTTGTTTACGCCTACGAGAATTTCAGCCTAACTCAACTACCGATATCCGGTTGGACAATTCTGGGTTGCTTGATCTTGGCCGATCTCGCGTACTACTGGGAGCACCGATTCTTGCACAGCAACGGTTTAGCATGGGGAACGCACTCAGTTCACCATAGCTCGCCTTACTTTAATATCTCGGTCGCTTACCGCTTTGGGCCTTTGGATTGGTTCTTCCCGTTCTTCTTCCACTTGCCGTTAATTCTGCTCGGCTTTAATCCGTTTGTGGTTCTGATGTGTGAAACCTTTGTTCAACTGTTTCAAACACTGCTGCACTCTGAAACCGTTAAACGCTTGCCTCGCCCAGTTGAAGCGGTATTTAATACGCCTTCACACCACCGAGTGCATCACGCAACCAACAAGCAGTATCTTGATAAGAACTATGCAGGCATCTTCATTATTTGGGACAAGATGTTCGGTACCTTCGCTAAAGAAGAGGAAGAAGTCAGATATGGCGTGTTCCCGAGAATCAACTCTGTGAACCCATTTAAGGTATATTTCCACGGCTACGTTAAACTGTGCCAACAGTTATGGCATGCGCCAAATTGGAATTATCGACTACAGCTTCTTATTCAGCCGCCTATTTGGGCTTGGAAAAGAGAACGAGAAACAAAGTAAGGACACTTATGAGCATTAACGCCCTGCTGATTGAAGACGACAGTGACTTGGCAGAAGCCATTGCAGACTATATGGAACTCGACGGTTTCGAATTCGATTTTGCCTACAATGGCTGCGCAGGGCTCAACCTTGCGTTAGAGGGGCGTTATGACATCATTTTGACGGACATCAACATGCCGAAAATGGACGGGCTTGATGTCTGCCAATCACTTCGCCAACAAGGTGTCACGACACCGATCCTAATGTTGACCGCAAGAGACACGCTACAGGACAAGATCGCGGGGTTCGAAGTAGGTTCGGATGACTATCTAGTGAAGCCTTTTGCGATGGAAGAACTGAAAGTACGGTTGATGGCATTAGTGCGTCGTTCTCAAGGTTCAGTGACTTCATTGTCCGTGGCAGACCTCAAACTGGACCTGGACAAGCACCAAGCCATTAGAGACGGCAAGCTATTGAAGCTCTCGCCAGTATGTTGGCGAATGCTCGTAATGTTAGTGCGAAACAGCCCTAACGTGGTGAGCAAAGCCAAGCTTGAGGAAGCATGGGAAGACGAAATGCCAAGCTCTGATAGCATGAAAGCGCACCTGTTTAAGCTTCGACAAGTGGTTGATGCGCCCTTTGATTCAAAGCTAATCCACACGGTTCATGGGATTGGTGTTGTCTTACATGGGGAGTCATCATGAAACAGGCAAACATGAACCGAGTCAGTATCAAGCGTGATATCTACCTCTACTTATTTGGCATCGTCGTATTACTCACAGCCATCTACAGCTTGATGGTGTCTCAGAGCTATCACATCGGTCTCAATGAATCGGCAAAATATGGATTCTTATATGAGTTGGAAGTCGCAGAGCAACAATACATCGAAACAGGGCAATTACCAGACTATCAAAACCCGACATTCCAAGCCTTTCTAAGTTATTCGGAACTGCCCACTAAGTTCCAACAAGCTTTTGATTGGAAAGCATTTGATAACGATGCAATTTATGAACACTACGAGCTTTCATCGAACAGCGAGTCAGGTCAGTACCTCTACGCAGCCAAGCATCCGATATCAGGTAGCGAAGAAGCGCTATACATCATTTCGGAATATGATGAAGCGATTTACTTGACTCTATTCGAGCTGAACCCACCCGATTCAGTGAACCAAATTAACAACGCCTTTATCGCTATAGGTGCCCTTTTACTCTTGGTATTTTTGATCATTCGCCTTCTGATACATCGAGTCACCAAACCGATTATTACGCTATCAAAATGGTCTGAATCTCTGGATGTGGGCAACACTGAAGGGCTGACTCAGTTTCGATACAAAGAAATCGACCAGTTGGCTTCACAGCTTGTTAAGAGCGTACAAGGTGAGCGTCAGGCCAATGAGCGTGAGAGCTTTTTCTTAAGAGCAGCTAGCCACGAATTAAGAACACCGATTGCCACTATTTCAGCCAGTGGCGATATGCTGGTGCGGTTGTCTGAAAGTATTCCCAACAGCGGCCAACGAGCCGTCGCACGAATCCAACGCTCAGCCACCAACATGAAAGCCTTAGTGACAACTCTGCTATGGATGAGCCGTAATAACGAGATGGAAACCAACTATGAGCAAATCAAGCTGACTCCCCTGCTCAATAACATTATCGAAAGCCAACGTTATCTTTTAAAAAACAAAGAAGTGGACATTCAAACCAAGGTTGAGCAAGAAGAACATACTCTGCCGCGCGAGTTAACTGAGGTTGTACTCACCAACTTAATCCGAAATGCATTTCAACATGGTGGTAGCGGAGATATCAGCATCACACTGACAGAACATCAGTTTGAGGTAACCAACCGTTTGGAAGATGAAAACCTAGCAAACGACTCTGAACAACAAACCTCTTTTGGTATCGGACTAGAGCTCATTGATCGCGTTTGTCAGAACCAAGGTTGGCAGTTTACTCATAAAACCAACAACAATGAGTTCATCGTTAAAGTCATACTGTAGCAATTTGCCCAAATGGTTATTTTATGGTGACCAAAAGTTTACCCTTGCTTGGTTATGCTAGTCGCACAATCTAGTTAGGAGTTATTTTATGGGTACTTGGATTTTAGAAACACTGTTATGGGCTGTGGTAACCGTGGCGGTTTGTGTCGCGATTTGGGGTCTTTACTTACCTAATATCCTAATCGCATTAGGCGTGTCGGTAGCGGTATCGCTGTTACTCGGAAATAGCTGGAGAAGCTAGGTATTTAATAAGGAAATCGTTCGAAAATTAGTGAGCTTTGATACACCCGACAGCAGCTATGTTTATTCAGAACATTGGTTAGCTACAAACCGTCGGGCGCAAATTAAATTAGCTACTTAATGTATATTCAAACACACCGAGCTCACGGCCAAGCCAAGTCGCACGTACTGTGTGGTCTAGCGTTTCTTCACCGCCTGTTACCGGGTGAATAAGCACCGACATGTCACCGCGTTCTTTTTCAAGCCATTCAACAATGCCCGACTCTTTGTTCGCAAAGTGAATCTCAAACATCGGCATCTTATGCGGACCAACCAAACGCTGTATTAATGGGAAAGTCTCTAACACATCTTTACGCTCTGAGAGGATTTTCTGACGCAGTGTTTCTGCTTGCTCTGCAAAGCGCAGAGGGAAATAGATATGACCGTGGTACATGGCACCATCCTTTAGAATTATGATGTCGCAAGTTTATACCTAAACCGCCTTTAATAGCTAAATCTAAATAGGTGAGCTTGCTTTCGGAAGGATCAATTTGAAATGAGAAAACTAGAGTCTGTTATTCGAAGTAATCAAAAACAAACTCTAGTTATGTACAGCGAGTTAATTTTGAAGCGACTAAGGCTTAAGCTTTAAAACTCGGTCAATGTCTTCTGCAGAATGGCGCTCGGGGACTTGCTCCCACTCTTCACCGAATGAACGGTTCACTACTCGACCTCGTTGGAAACCTTCGCGCGCTTCTAGTTGCTTCGCCCAGCGCACAACGTTGGTGTAAGACTCAACTTGTAGGAACTCAGCGGCATCGTAGATTTTTCCTAGTACAAGGTTGCCATACCAAGGCCAAATTGCGATATCAGCGATGCTTAGCTCTTCTCCCGCTACAAAATCGCTATTGGCGAGTTGTTTGTCTAACACGTCTAACTGACGCTTAGCTTCCATCGCAAAGCGGTTAATTGGGTACTCTTGCTTTTCATCAGCGTAAGCGTAGAAGTGACCAAAGCCACCACCTAGGAATGGTGCTGAACCTTGCGCCCAGAATAACCAATTAATGGTTTGTGTTCTCGCTGCCCCTTCTTTTGGCAAGAAGTGACCAAACTTTTCAGCTAAGTGCATCAGGATAGATGCCGATTCGAAAACATTCACATCTTCAGCACCAGACTTATCAACGAGTGCCGGTATTTTGGAGTTTGGATTCACTCCAACAAAACCAGAAGAGAACTGTTCAGCTTCACCAATGTTAATCAAATACGCATCATATTCAGCTTCTTTAACACCTGCCGCTAACAACTCTTCCAGCAAGATAGTGACTTTTTGACCGTTAGGTGTACCAAGAGAATACAATTGAAAAGCATGGTCACCAACAGGAAGCTCTTTATCAAAGCGAGCGCCAGATTCAGGACTATTGATATTTGCCCACTTGTTACCACCATCAGTATCGTTAACCCAAACTTTTGGCGGTGTGTATTGTTCTGACATGATATTTCCTCATTAATATAGGGTAGCTTTAACTGATATTAGGTCACGCTCCCTTGGTTAAAACCCCTAAATACAATTTCTTTTCAAACTGTTAAGCATGGCTTATTCCAGAAAGAAATAACCTGCTTTATGAGATAGCACACGTAAAAGATAAGTGTCCAATCAAACCTAAGCCACATAACGGTTAGTACGAAACATGATTTAGTCACGACATGCCTACAGGTTAAAGAAAGCTGTGATAAAATCGGGAGATTACAATTGATAAGGATTTGGCAATGTCTTCTGATTACACTGGCTCGAGTGCAGCGTACGCTCGCCAAGAGAAAGGCTACCGTGAAAAAGCACTGAAACTGTACCCATGGGTTTGTGGTAAGTGCGCGCGTGAATTTGTTTACTCGAACTTAAGAGAGCTGACCGTTCACCACGTCGATCACGACCATACAAACAACCCTGAAGACGGAAGTAACTGGGAACTATTGTGCCTTTACTGTCACGATCATGAACACTCAAAATACACAGACCATGACCGCTATGGCGTTGATGCCAAGGCTCGTTTAGACGACCACCAATCAGCGACGCACAACCCTTTCGCCGATCTAGCGAAGTTGATGAAGAAGTAACACGCGTTAAGAACGGTCTTTGCTAAATGATAGCGGCTAGATAATAGATAAATAACAAGAAACCCCAGTATGTCACCATACTGGGGTTTCTTTTATCTGCAATCATAACCAAATAATAGAGTTAAGAGAGGCCAGATCAAAAAGAGCCTTCCGAAGAAGGCTCCTTTTTAGAATTCTGAATTATACAGCGGCTTGTTTGCGAGACTCTTCTACCTGCTTAGCGCGCTTTTTAAGCGTCAACCTATCGCGGTATGCAAACCAAACGTAAGTCACTACGACCAAGAAGAATAGGTATGACAATGAGAAAATGAACGGCGATTGAATGATATCGTTTGAGATACCCCAAGAAACACCGATAACGGTCACTGCAATTTTTGCAAAAAAGCCACACATCAATAGCATTAATGCCAACTGTGGGAAACGCGTGCTACGGAATGCCAGCCAGTAACAACTACCAACTGCTAACGCCGCAATATAGAAGCCGAATAGGAAAGAGTGAATATGGTCAGCTGCCGCTACACCACCAGAAATTGACATCAATAAAATTAAAAACAGTTTCATAATACTCGCCTCACCATAGGTTGGAAACGCATCCTTTCAAATTTGGAATCTCAGTTTGCGTACTATTTTCCCATTTTTTTTGTTCAACACAACCCCTCAAGTTGAACAAAATGTAAGCAATGGTGCTAACAAAAACCCGAGTTAACAATCATTTAACATACTGTTTTTAATAAACCTCCGTTAACCCTTGTCTCATATGAATAAAGCGTCATTTCGATTTATTTTGTTACACAAAATTAACCTTGGAAAATATTTAAAATAATTCGTAACTCTGTGATATCCGCACGGGATACGTGGACAATCTGAAATGTGTATCGAAGAATCCCTTAAAAAATAAGCCCGCCACGCTAAAAAGAACAAAATAGAAAGGTATTAAACACAACTTACAAACCAACAAAAAACAACCCATTAACAATTTTGAGTTTATTTACCGAAAATGGAAAAAGAGATTCCAATCACATTTTTATTGGTTATAATCCGCGCTCTTTTGCGTTGTCTGTTGATAAACGCAAACTAATTTTGAAGAAACAATCACAATAACCCGTCTTTAGTTAAGTGGCTCACCACTGACCAACGACAAAACTGAGAATAAAAATGAGCAAGATTGATAAAGCATCACGTATCCTGCTAGCAGGCTTCTGTATCAACCTTTGTCTTGGCATCCTGTATGCTTGGAGTGTATTTAACAAGGCGCTAGTTACTGAAGCTGGTTGGAGTGCTGCTGAAGCATCTTCACCTTACGCTATTGCAACTATCACATTCTCTGTTTGTCTTCTTGTTGCAGGCATCCTACAAGACCGTATGGGTCCACGTAAGATCCTTATTCTTGGTACAGCGCTTACTGGCCTAGGTATGATTGCTTCTGGTTTCGCTACGACTCCTATGATGCTAAACCTAACGTTTGGCGTGATGACAGGTGCTGGTATCGGCTTCGGTTACGCATGTCTTTCTCCATCAGCAATGAAATGGTTCCATTCTTCTAAGAAAGGTATGGTTAACGGTCTAATCGCTGCAGGCTTCGGTCTTGCTGCTATTTACCTAGCACCACTAACTTCTGCGCTAATCGATAGCATGGGTATCCAAACAAGCTTTATGATTCTTGGTGTTGGTGTACTTGCAATCGCAGTACCTCTAGCGGCAACGATCAACAACCCACCAGCGGATTACACGCCAGCTGAGCCTAAAGTAAAAGAAGGCCAAGCACCTAAAGCGGTTAAGAAGACTGAAGACCTAACATGGAAAGTAATGCTGAAGACTCCTCAGTTCTACTCTCTATGGATCATGTACGCATTTGCTGCTTCTGTTGGTCTTATGATCATCGGTAACATCACTACGATTGCTAGCGTTCAAGCGAACCTACCAAACGCGGTTTACCTAGCGTCTATCCTTGCTGTATTCAACTCAGGCGGTCGTGTTGCTGCAGGTATGCTTGCAGATAAAATCGGTGGCGTACGTACTCTACTTTTAGCGTTCATCCTTCAAGGTGCGAACATGGCTCTATTCGCTACGTTCAACTCTGAATTTACGCTAATCATTGGTACGGCTATCGCAGCTGTTGGTTACGGTACACTTCTAGCAGTATTCCCAACACTAACTGCGGAATTCTACGGCCTGAAAAACTACGGTACGAACTACGGCGTGCTTTACACGGCATGGGGTATCGGTGGTGCTATCGGTGCTGCGGTTGTTGGTTACTCAATGACGAATGGCGAAGGTTACGGCCTAGCTTACACAATCTCTGCTGCTATGATGGCCGTGTGTATTGTTCTAGCTATCGTGACTAAACCAATCTCAGAAGCGAAAGCAACAGAACTTAAGCAAGCAAGCGCTTAACTCAGTTCTCGATTGATTAAAAATAGAAAGAGCTTAACCTTAGGGTTAGGCTCTTTTTGTATCAAGCGACTAATCCATTGACGATAGAAACCACTCCTCAGCTCTCCCCTACTTATTATCTCGACAACTTCAATCGACTGATTGAACACGCTCAAACACTCTATCCAGATCTGCTGAGTGACGATGAATGCCGTTGGTTGTCTGAATACAAACGTCTTTCAGTCGCAAGCCAGTGTCTAATGATTCGTTTGCTTTCTCGCAAAGGCTGCTGGTTTCGAAGTGATAAGCTCGACTATGCTGAAATTCCAGATCTGAAAAACGCCCTACAAGAGCTAAACACATCGAACTTCATTGCGTTAAGCCACCCTACCGAACAACATAATCTTGTCATTAATGATCTCGAATTAGGATTGCATCTACTGACTAAACCAGAGCTGTTCAGCGCATTCCCATTTCTTATGAACAATCAGACAGCGAAGAAAGACGAACTCTTGGCTTTGCTCGAACACCAACCTTTTGACCAGTTCCAAAACTTGTCATTCGATTGTATTTACGTTGTCGAATCTGAAGTTATTGATGTCTTGCTACTACTGTTCTTTGCCAATACTTATCAAGACCTAAGCCAATTCGTTCTTAGCGATCTTGGACTCAACACCTTCGAAAATTACCCGTTAAGCAAACAGCGTCGTTTCTTCACCTCTAGAGAACAGCTCAATCAACTGCTCCAGATACGTGATATTCAACGCTTGTATTCAGAAGGGGACCGCAAAGACGGTGAGTTTCTTGAGCAGCTTTTAAACTCGATTCCTGAAGAATCAGAGCACAGAAGCATTGCCAGAAAACGATCGCGTTTGATCAATGATATCGCTCGCGATCTAGAAAGGCTCAACCAAAACGATCAAGCTGTCTTTTGGTTCAAACAATCCGTACTTCCCCCAAGCAGAGAACGACTTGCACGCATCTATGACAAGCAAGATGAGCTAAACTTAATGTGTGACATTGTCACGAAAATGAAAGCGAATCCATCAGATGTATCAGAGCTGGAAGTCGCTATTAAGCTTGAAAACAGGCTACTACGGAAACAGGGCCACAAAGTTTCTCGAACCATAAAACCGAGCTGCAAAGAGATAAAACTGGAATTAGACCTCAGCCAAACGCGAGTTGAACTTGCGGTGAAGCAACATTTCGAAAACCAAGGTTGGGAAGTCTACTTTTCAGAGAACAGTTTTTTATGTGGATTGTTTGGCTTAGCCTTTTGGGAAGTGATTTTCGCAGACGTTGAGAGTGCATTTATTAATCGTTACCAACATCGCCCTCTGGATCTGTACCATTCAGACTTCATAGACAACCGAGCTGAACAGATCCAGGCTGTGTTTCAAACCATATCCGAGCAAGGACTAAACCAATTGCTTGATATCTACGACCAGAAATACGGTATCGCAAATCCATTCGTTCATTGGAACCATTTCCCTAAAGCACTCATTGAGCACAGTATGGAGGCTATTCCGAACGCCTTAATCGTCGAGCTATTCAAAGTGATGCTCAGTGATTTAAAGCTATTTAGAACTGGGATGCCGGATTTGATTGCGTTCAAGGACGATGAATTTCATTGGATTGAGGTCAAAGGGCCCGGCGATAAATTGCAAGACAACCAATGGCGATGGATCAAAGAGTTCGAGCGATTATCTGTTCCATTCTCGGTTTGCTACGTCAATCATTAGATAGTTGCCTAGCTCTAGTCTCTAGTCTCTAGTCTCTAGTCTCTAGTCTCTAGTCTCTAGTCTCTAGTCTCTAGTCTCTAGTAAATAACTTACATCAATATCTTATCTATAAAATAGTCAGAACATGAGCTTTTTCAATCATTTTCGATATAATTAGAGAAAATGCCTAATCTTTAATACGTATGAATTTGAAAAAACTCTTCATTTTAGCTTTTGTTAGCGTCTTCTCAGGTTGTGCCGTCTACGCGGGGTTGAACTTCGATCAGCTCTTTGGTGAACAGCAAGTCCGTGATCGCCAAGCGCCTATTCTTTCATCTCAAGCACAGCATTTCATTGACGAAGTAAAGCCTATCATTGATAGCCGCTGTGTTGTTTGCCACGCTTGTTATGATGCACCTTGCCAGCTAAAAATGTCTTCAGTTGAAGGTATCGACCGAGGGGCGAGTAAGGCACTCGTTTATCAAGGCACCCGTTTAACCGCCTCAGCCCCTACCCGCCTGTTTGAAGACGCGATAACCACACAAGAGTGGCGTGATGCGGATTTTCATCCAGTGCTAAACGAACGTATGCAGAATTCAACGGCTAACCTTGATGCTGGGCTTGTTTCTCGTATGTTGATGCAAAAAGAAAACCACCCTCTTCCAGATCAAACGCAACTTGAAGGCTTCGACTTTTCAACCGATCGCGACCAACAGTGTCCAACCATTGAAGAGTACGCTCAATACGAAAGAGATTACCCGACGTGGGGAATGCCTTATGGCATGCCGAACTTAGATAAAACGGAATACGCGACTTTAATGAGTTGGTTGGAAAACGGCGCGTTAATGAATGACCATATTCCACTGAATGATGCGGAACAAGAGCTCGTTGATATCTACGAGGGCTTTCTCAACAAGAGTGACAATAAAAGCCAGCTTTCAGCACGTTATATCTATGAACATCTGTTTCTATCACACCTCTATTTCTCTGATTTAGCTCAGCCAACACGCTTCTTCACCTTGGTTCGTTCTGCGACGCCTCCTGGTGAAGCGGTTCAACGCATCACGAGTCGTCGACCTTACGACGATCCAAAAGTGGATCGGGTTTATTATCGCCTGATTCCAGAGCAAGGCACCATCGTCCACAAAACACACATGCCTTTCGCATTAAATGAAGAACGCCTGAACAATTGGAACACATGGTTTGTGGATGCTCGTTACGCTGTCAAACAACTTCCTAGCTACGCGATTGACGTCGCGGCGAATCCAATGACTTCGTTTGAAGCTCTTCCGGTGAACTCGCGCTTCCATTTCATGCTGGACAATGCACAAAACACCATCATGGCCTTTATCAAGGGGCCGGTGTGTCGCGGGCAGCTCGCACTCAACGTGATCAATGATAGATTCTGGGTACTATTCATCGATCCTGATAAAGCAGATCTGCCTGAAATTAATCAGTTTTATGCCAACCAGAAGCAAAACCTAAAGCTGCCTAGTGAACTAGAAAGCAACACTGTCCCTGTCACAAGCTGGGTGAGCTACGCGAAGCAACAAGCTCGATACCTTAATGCAAAATCAGACTTCACCAATCAATGGTTTGATAGCGGAGTAAATCTAGACACAGATATCATTTGGGATGGCAATGGCACGAACCGTAATGCCGCGCTTACTATCTTTAGACACTTTGATAGCGCTTCAGTTGTTCAAGGTTTAGTTGGCCCACAACCCAAGACAGCGTGGATTCTTGATTACGCCCTTCTAGAACGTATCCATTACCTTCTCGTTGCTGGTTTTGATGTCTACGGTAACTTCGGCCACCAACTGATTACCCGTATGTTTATGGATTTCTTGCGCCTTGAGGGTGAGAGTAACTTCTTGACCCTTCTTCCAAAAGACGTACGACACATTGAACACTCAAGTTGGTATGAAAACCAAAGCTCACAGTTGAGCGACTACTTGCAGCGTAATATTGCACCTTTTGACCAGCCAACCAACGTGATATACAAAACGACAAATCCTAAGCGTGAACTGCTTAATATGATCAAAGATAAGCTCGCGCCGATCCTCGATAATCGCTTTGATATTGTCGAAACAGGTTTCAGTCGGAAAAACGAAGCTCTGCTCAAACAAGTGAATTTGATTAAGGGAGTTGGTCTGCGTCATGTGCCTCAATTAGTTACGATCATGATTGAAAGCGAGAACGGCGATGAGCAGCTGTTCACCATGATTCACAATAACGCTCACAGCAACATTTCAAGCCTGTTCAATGAAGAGGGTAATCGAGATTACGCCAATGACGACTTAACACTAGTACGTGGGGTTGTAGGTAGCTACCCTGCCGCTTATCTGTCATTAACTGAGCGCAATATACCGACTCTGGTTAAAGCACTGCAAAGCTTGGACACAGAAAAAGATTACGTCGCGTTGCTGGATAAGTTTGCAGTACGACGCAGTTCGCCTGAGTTCTGGCCATTCAGCGACCGAGTTCACCGTTGGTATCAACAAGATCAACCGATTGAGTTTGGTTTATTGGATTACAACCGTTTTGAGAATAGATAGTAAAAATAGATAGCGAGTAAACGGTATACCTTGATTCTAGCTTTTGAACATTGAGCACATTGCCTCGAGCGTCGGCTATATTGCCTTGAACGTCGGCTATATCGCCTTAATCGTCGGCCATATTACTTGAAATCTTGGTAAGTCTTTCTTAAAGAACCATTGGTACACATGCTATAAAAAATCCTCTGACGAATAGTCGTTCAGAGGATTTTTTATTTAGCTTGCAGATTAGGTATAAGCTTAAAACAGGCTCACATCGTTAAACGGAAACATAGGGCACAAGTGCCTTCAACGAATCTCTAACTAGTTCCGATAAAGCTTGGTCGTTATCTCGATACTGCAATAATGGTTCTTCGCTTGCTTCAATGCTCTGACACAAGCTGTACAGTGCTGATAGACCCAAACTACCCGCCGACCCTTTAAGTTTGTGCGCCAAGGACTTCACTTCTCGTCCATCATCCGCTTGACTCGCCTCAGCTAATTCATTCAAGGTCAGGTCACTGCTTTCATCAAACAGCGCAACGATCTGTTTCATTTTCTCTAATCCAAGAATCGACAGATCACCCTCTATCACTTTGGAATCAATCAATTTCACCGGAGCATCTCCTCGGTCTTGGGTATCATATTGAGAATCAATTATAGCCGTGTGATTAGCCAATACATCTGCCATCTGTGTGGCGTTCAGTTCATCACTGTTACTCTCAATTACGCGTTTATAGTTTTGTTTGCAAACAGCATCATTCGGATCAGGCTGTGGCAACAACAGTGCTTTACCATCGAGTTGAGTAACGATGAGCTGAGAAAGAGCCTCTTTCTCCAACGGCTTAGGCAAGAAACCATCGAACCCTGATGCTAAATAGCTTTCGACTTCTTCATTGAATACATGCGCCGACACCGCCACCATAGGGGGTATATTTAGCGGCTCAGCCGTGGACGTTTGTTCTAGGATCGCTTTTAACTGTTGAATCAGCTCTATGCCATCACAATCGGGTAGATTGATGTCTACCAGCGCAATATCAAACGCCTGCTCACTGAATATAGCTCTGGCCTCTTCTCCTGTTGTCGCCATCACAACGTCATGGCCTAGGTTATTCAGAAATCCTTCAGCAACAATGCAGTTAACAGGGTTATCTTCAATCAACAGTACTTTGGCACGGATACAAGCTTCAATAGTCGGTGCTTTCGTTTCAATCTTCTCACCCGCGAACAAAGGTACTGAGAACCAGAATTGGCTCCCTTCACCTTCTTCGGAATGAACACCAATATCACCGTTCATTGCTTGCATGATACTTTTGCTGATCGCTAGCCCTAGCCCAGTGCCGCCAGTTTTATTGCGACCACTACCGGTTTGGGTGAATGCATCAAACAGACAAGCTTGCTCTTTGCTATCAATGCCAACCCCCGTGTCTGACACTTCAAACATCACTCGATTTTCATCTTCTATATCTAAGCTGATAAAGATATCGACTGAGCCTGTTTCAGTGAACTTAATCGCATTGCCAACCAGATTGTTCAAAATTTGGCTGATTCGTGTTACATCACCACGCCAATAACGTTGTACGTTACTTTCAATATGGAAATCGAAATTAAGTTTCTTCTCAGCAGCACGTCCCTCCATTAGTTGGTAGGTATCTTTAACCATTTGGTAGAGATCAAACGAAGCCGTGCGTATTTCTAAATGCCCCGCTTCTATCTTTGAATAATCAAGCACGTCATTCAAAATGGCGAGAAGATTCTTGCCGCTGCGGTTAATGATATCGGCATAACCCGATTGCAAAGGATCTAGCCCAGTATCTTTAAGTAATCGAGCCGTACCTAACACACCATTCATCGGTGTTCGTATTTCATGGCTCATCGTCGCGAGGAAGGCGGACTTAGCCCGGCTTGCTTGTTCTGCGGCATTACGAGCCTTAGCGTGATTTTCCACCTCGACATTCAACTTCTCATTGGTTTTTTGCAGTTGATAAGTTCGGTCGGTGACCAATTCTTCTAAGTGCTCTTTATGTTCTTCGAGCTCACGTTTCGCCTTCGCTTCTCCAACGGCAACCACTTGTAGCGCCTGTGCCGTATTTCTCGCTGTAATAATAGCCTCACCCATATGAGCCAGTTCATCATTACCTTTAACCGAGATATCGATATTCAGACGCCCCTGAGCGATAGACATCAAAGCTGAAGAGTATTCAGTAAGACGTTTAACCACCGAGATATAAACCACTCGCCAAACGATAAATGCGACGATAACCAAACCAATAACCGAAATCACAGACAGCGACCATTGAGCCAGATTCAACGTGCTGGTCAGCTCATCAACCGCTTTTTTTGTGCTTCGGTTTGAATCATCAACCAGTTGGTTAACCGTTGTATTCAGCTGAGAGAACAGCTCCAACGTATTTTGCATCAGAAACTCTGACTTTTTGGTGTTCTCATATTGTTCTAGCGAGATATCGAACACGACCTGGCGTTTTCTCAACTCTTCAAGCAACTGAGACATCTGCGCTGAACGAGTCGGATCTTCGACCGCTTTCACACGGCGCGCCATAATTCTTAGATTAGATTCAAACTCAGATTGGATTTGATGAATACGTTCAACGTTAGTGACAGTCTGCGTTTCTTCAATTTGATTAAGCATTTTGTACGCCAACAAATGTAATTCGTGCAAGCGTTCAGACAAATCAAGGTCAACCTCAACAAGCGCATCTAAGGCTTGGTAGGCTTTATCAGTTTGCTTAGTTTCTAGTAGGTCATAGATGTGTGTGACGTTGGCAACTGCGATGGTGGCCGTGTTCAACACTTGGGTTCGGGTTAGCTGCTCTAGCTCTTCCGCAAGTAGACGCATCTCTTCAACACGAGAAGACAGTTCCTTGTTTAACCAAAGCTTACGTTCAACTGACACGCCCAACTCAGCCAGTGTATTAATAACACTTTGGACATTGTTTTCGAGTTTATTAAGAAGTTGGGAATCAAAACTGTCGACGCCAAGTTCTTTGATATGCTGAAGAAGCGACTCAAGTTGACCGAACAACATAGTGCCCGCTTCTTTTCTTTCTGCTTCATTTCTCGCATTAGAAAGCGTTTGTACCGACGAAATAATACGGTTACTCAACTCAGATACTTGACGAGCTTCGATCATGGCAGGAAGAGCAGAATCGACGACGTTTCTTTCAGTCTTTGCTACAAAGCTAAAACCAGAAACACCGATCAATGCAGACAATAAAACCAACAGGGCCATCACTAAGAATGAGGCCAGTAGCTTGCGTCCAATACTCGCTGAAGCTAACAACATAAACTCTAAACCTTAAAACGTTCTTCTTTACCCATGCAGAATACGCTATATTTTGCAGTGTTTCTTATCTAAAACCAATAAAACGGCAATTCATGCTATCTAGACCTTTAACTTCAAAAATTCTTCTCTCATTACTAGCATCAGTCACCACTGTAGTAAGTGCTAGTGAGCCTTTGAGCCCAATAAAACCGGCAGAAGCCACATCACAAAAAGAAAAAATTTGTGCCATTTATCCGCACCTAAAAGACTCTTATTGGTTATCGGTTAACTACGGAATGGTCTCAGAAGCAGAAAAGCAACAAGTCGAACTTAGAGTTTTGGAAGCTGGCGGTTACCCCAACGTAGCCAAACAGGCCTCACAACTGGTGCTTTGCACGCAATGGGGGGCTGATGCCATTATTTTAGGCACAGTTTCGCCTGACGCTTACCATGAGAACCTGACCAACTGGGTCGGAGCAACCCCTGTGTTTGCCACAGTCAATGAGTTAACCGTCAATAAAGAGCAACAAAGAGTATTAAAAGGCACGGTCGGTGTCGACTGGTATCAAATGGGCTTCCAAGTCGGAGAGTTTTTGTCGAAAAGACATCCAAAAGGGTCAGGAGAAACACCTATCGCCCTATTACTTGGCCCACAAGCAAGCGGTGGCACTAAACCTGTGGCGCTCGGGTTTTATGATGCAATCAAATCGAGCGATATCAAAATCGCGATCAGCTATTGGGCAGACAACGATAAAGAACTGCAAAGAAACTTGGTACAACAAGTCATCGAACAACCGGATATTCAATATATTGTCGGAAGTGCAGTCGCGATTGAAGCTGCGATAAGTGAACTAAGAGCTGCGGGTAAAACCAAAGAGATTGGGTTAATTTCAAGTTACTTAAGTCACGGAATCTACCGCGGTTTGCTTCGTAACAAGGTGCTTTTTGCACCAACAGATAAAATGGTTGAACAAGGTCGCTTGTCGGTAAAGCAAGCCACCCATTACTTGCGTGGTCAACCTTATGAAAAACATAGCGCACCCATGATTGAGGCACTGACACCCGCAACACTCAAAGATCAAATTATCGCCGACTCATTGTCACCTTCTGAGTTTCGCCCGGTATTCAGTGTGAATCCTTAGTGCTATATTGACTAAAGAACTCAAAACAATAAAAACGAATCAATCATTTAGGGAACATCCATGCAAAAAACGACGCGTACTATGCCAACGCATAAGAACATCGCTTTGGTCGCTCATGACCATTTCAAACCTGAGCTATTAAGATGGGTCAAAGAGAACAAAGAAAAACTACAAAAGCACTTCCTTTATGCAACGGGCACGACAGGTTCTCTACTCAGTAAAGAAACAGGCTTAGCGATTAAGAGCATGATCAGCGGCCCAATGGGCGGTGACCAACAACTTGGTGCCCTTATCTCTGAAGGCAAGATCGATATGATGATTTTCTTCTGGGATCCATTAAATGCCGTACCACACGACCCGGACGTAAAAGCACTGCTTCGTATCGCAAGTGTTTGGAACATCCCTGTAGCAACCAACCGCGCTACCGCTAACTTCCTGTTTAACTCTTCATTGCTTGAAGAAGAAGTGATCATTGAGATCCCAGACTACGAAGCATACTTGGCAGAGCGCACATAATCACACGTTAAATTAGCCCTTTACTAGGGCGTGTTGATCTTTCGAGCTGATTTTTGCAGCGAATTGCTGGGGATTTCTACAAGGCAGAGGCTTTGATGTGTAGCTAGCCTACATGAGAAGCCGATAACGTAGTAGAAATGGCTAGCAAACGCTGCCCGAAGGGTTCGGCTAAACACACTAAAGAGCCTGCATTATGAACTGCCCCCAATAGTTGGACATCAATTATTGGGGGCTTTTCTGTTTCTGAAAACGATTCTTTTGATCCACAAAAAAGCCTTGCTAGTTTCGCAAGGCTTCTCTTATTTTTCATGCTTCTAAAATCTAACTGCTATTTTTCTTCGAAGCGCTTCGCTAAATGATAGAACTCATTCACTTGCTCTTTTAGCTCTGTGGAGTGGTCTTTCACAGAATGTGTTGCAACCAGGTTTTGCTCTGCGGTAGAAGCGATAGACTGCATATGTAGGTTTACTTCGCTCGATAGTTCACGTTGTTTATGAGCAGAGCTTTCAACAGATTGCATCAGTTCATTCATCGATTGCATTAGATTTTCAACTTCAGATAAACGCTCTGCGCTCACCTTCGCAACATCACCACACGCGTCGGTTTGGTCTCTGTTCGCCAGAATATCTTTCTGCCAGCTTTCAATCGTCGCCAGCATGGTATCGATGCTCTCTTTAATCTGAACTGTGGCCTTTGACGTTCGTCCAGATAAAGCACGTACTTCGTCGGCAACAACTGCAAAGCCTCGTCCTTGCTCGCCTGCTCTTGCCGCTTCAATCGCAGCGTTAAGTGCCAACAAGTTAGTTTGTTCAGCGATTCCACCAATCTCTTCCATTATCTTGCTCACGCTTTGCGCTTGATCGCTCAATTGGTAAGTCGTGTGCGTCGCTTTCTCCGCCTGAGATGCCAAGTTTTCAAGGTTGCGGTGGGTTTGATCGATGCTCTCTTTAGCACCAGCACAAGTTTGCAAGGTAACATCGACAATTTGGTGAGCTTCTTCTGTACGAGAAGATACTTCATTGGCGGTCACTTCAACCTCTTCAGTTGCTTCACGTACCTGAAGAATATCTTTTGTCTGCTGATCGAGCGCTTCAGTTACTTGGTATGACGTCGCATTAAGGTTATCAGCTAAATCTTGCAATGGTTTCGCTGAGTCTGTCATACGGCCTAATACAGTGCGGATTCGGGCAGACAGCAGCTTGAGATGAAAATCGGCAACAGAGAACTGACTATTACCTGAATAGACAAGTCGACTGACGCTATCGAATTTAGATTGCAGTTTTTTTAACTGTAATGGAGTATCAATGAGCTCTTGTCGGAAAAGCAATGCGAGAGCAGAAACAGGAAGAAGACTCAATATCCACTGAGATGCTTGCCCTACTTCTACAAGATTTGAAATCAGAGGCGCAGCCAAAGAGCCGAGTAACACTGCGTAACGAACACTGTCACTGATCTGTAGTGACCATTGGCGACCTGACTTCTCAGCTTTCAATAAGCTTTGATAAGCCTTGTCTGCGACTTGTACCCATTCGTTTTTCGGCTTAACACGAACAGACTGATAGCCACTTACCTTCCCGCCATCATAAATAGGGGTAACGTAAGCATCAACCCAGTAGTGCCCGCCGGATTTAGTCTTGTTTTTTACGATCCCGCGCCAAGCCTTGCCTTGTTTTAGATTCACCCACATATCGGCAAAAGCCGCTTTTGGCATATCACCATGCCTAACAATATTATGGTGTTGCCCTAGTAATTCATCTTGACTGTATTCCGCAATACGGCAAAAAGCGTCATTACTATAAGTAATCACACCTTTAAGGTCGGTAGTCGAGACAAGTTGTTCGTTTTCGCTTAGAAGCGTTTCACGTGATTGAGAAGCTGAACTGACAGTCATTTGGTATTAACTTCGGTTAATTATTATTGTAGCGGAGGAATATATACAATTATTAAAGTTATGACAAAATATGAAAGTAACATTTTGTGTAAATGACTGCTATTTATACAAAAATAACCAATGCACCTCACAAAACTCTCAACGCTAAGCCTCTTCCCTAACTATTATGCCTTTGATCTAATTATTCACACCTCTATCTGGCTAAAGGTCATGACTCATCTAAGTTAACTGCAGTGGTAAATTTCACGGTTCTCATAGAGACTGAGGTATGGAACTTGCGAATATTCAGATCTTTGCGCAATACTCGTTCAACAAAGTCTTCGTAAGCTTGTATATCTTTCACCGTAACAATCAACATAAAATCAAAGCTGCCTGATATCTGATAGCACTGAGTAACCTCTGACGCCTTAGAAATAGAATGGCGAAAAATTTGATAGATATCCCCTCGATCGCGCTCCATTTCAACGGACACAACTAGGGTCATCTTGCTACCAGTAAGCTCAGGATTAATGATCGATACATCACCGACTATCACGCCCTCTTGCCTCAATCGTTTCACTCGCTTTAAGCAAGCAGGAGGTGATAGCCCTACGATCTCGGCTAACGATTGATTAGGGATCCGGTTATTCTTCTGAAGCTCAACCAATATGCTTCTATCTATACGGTCTATTTCCATAATTTCTTAAACCATGATTTTTTGATTGATAATTTCTTACTTTAAGGCAATTTAAAAATTACAGGCAACTTTATAGGTTATTTTTGAAATAATAATCACAACAATCGCGGTAAGATCTTTTTATACAACACAACGAGTTATGGTCGTAACAATGAAATCAACCTATCAATTTTTCAAAGAGCTCCTCAAAGAAATCTTCGATGTCACTTCGACGCTTTTCCGTATCATGATTCCAATCATCATATTGATAAAAGTCGTCGAAGAGCTTGGCGGCATAATGATTCTTAGCGAATGGCTAAGCCCTATAATGGAAAGCGTCGGATTACCCAAAGAAATGGGTCTAGTATGGGCAACTACCATACTCACCAACATCTATGCCGGGCTAATTATCCTTATTAATTCCGATGTTCCCTTAACGGTTGCTCAAGCTTCAATTTTAGGCAGCATGATGCTCCTTGCTCACTCATTGCCAATTGAAGGCGCTATTGCCAAAAAAGCAGGTGTTAGCTGGCTGGCTACCCTATCGGTGAGAGTGGGGGGAAGCTTAGTGCTGGCATGGCTACTCAACCTCAGTTATCAATACGGAGACTGGCTCAACTACCCAGCAACCGTGCTTTGGCAACCTGAAGTATCAGGAGACACAAGCTATTTGGGTTGGGCGCTTGAACAGTTCAAGAACTTTGCGGTTATCTTCATGGTAATCTCAGCACTATTACTGTTACTCAAGATCTTAAAGATTCTAGGTATTGAGAAACTCATGGCAGTATTACTGAGACCATTCTTAAGAGTACTGGGAATCAGCAAAGACGCAACGAACCTAACAATAATAGGAATCACGCTTGGCCTTTCGTTTGGTGGCGGCTTACTGATCAATGAAGCCAAGAAAGGGCATATCTCAGCAAGAGACGTATTCACCGCAATCATGCTGCTCAACTTGCTCCACAGTTTAATTGAAGATACGTTGTTGATCCTACTCATCGGGGCCGATTTCTACACGATATTTTGGGGAAGGCTTGTATTCTCGGTGTTGGTTGTCGCTGTGGTATCAAACGTCATTAAGCGCATGAATCCAAGCACTTGCGAACGGTATTTTTATCGCGATGTCTCTCAGTCATAAGTAAATCTCCAACAAGAATACAAGGAAAAGAACTCAAATACGGGTTCTTTTTTGCGACTTGGCACTCCTATCACCTCCGCTATTGTTAAATTTCACGCCCTTGAAACACTGAAAATCATTCTCAACACCCTAATTATTTATATTTCGTGTGAAAATAATTTCAGCACAGATATTTACTAATAACTCAATTATTAAATGCAATGTTTAAACACAGAGAATATAAAACGCATCTTATTACTTATAACTCCATACCTTGTATAAAGTACTCTAAAGATAATAATTACTTCCCAACCAATATTATTAAAATCCAAACTATCAACTATTAATTCAACAAAACCCACTAAATAGCTGATAATAAAATAAATAACGACCATTGTTTGATATTAACTTTAAATGTTGAAATCGGAACGAACAATTGCTTGTAATAATTATCCATTTGATTGGTTAATTTTATAAATATATTTTGTTACATAATCAAAACTGATGGCTCTTTTGAATATGCTCCTTATAACAACGCCTCTTACAACCGAGGCTCGCACAGCTAAGATTCTTACAAAAATGCCCATAAAAGCAATGACTTTAATGGTTCTAACTTTGTCATCACTGTCACAGGCTTCCACTATTGAGAACGATGAACTATTGCTGAAATCATTGATTAAACGAGGTGTTATCTGTTCTGGCTTAACCTATGAGGAAGATCAAGAAGCTTTACGTATCTATCTCAACGCTAAAAAAGCGAAGAGCACTCCGTTTGGTTCAAAAAGTAGAAAAGAGACAACCAATACAAAGGAGAGCGAAAGTAAAAAAAACGCAACAAACACACGTCAGTTAAATAAGACACCACAAGAGTGTATTAGGCCAAACTCGGACAACAGATCCGAATAAGGCAAGTTGATACTGATATCGACATGGGAATATAAAAGGAAAATATAATGAAAATGATGAGAAAAACATTGTTGGCTTCAGCAATGCTTACTCTATTTAGCGTCAGTAGTTATGCAAAAACACCTATTGATTTAGGCGTTGTTAATGAAGACAAACTCATTGAAATGCTAGTTAGACAAGGCTTAGTCGACCAAGATGCAACCGATGTGGCAAAGCACGACGCACTTGACCGCTACTTGAAGAATAAAATCAATTCCGGTTTTAAAGGTGACGCTCAATTCGGTAAAAAAGCACTTGAGCAACGAGCGAAAATACTTAAAGCCATAGAAAAAGGATCTGGTGTTAAAAAGGCGAGCGTCTTTGCGTTAGAAGTCGGCACCAAGCGTACCGATAAAGTACTCGCTCTGTTAGTCGATTTCCCTGATTTGAACTGGGATAACAACAAACTGACCGAAGAGCACACACAAATGCTCTACGAGAGCTACAACCCAGAACATTATCAAGAGTTGTTGTTTTCAAACTCTGGCTACACTGGGCCAAACGGCGAAAACCTAATCTCGATGCGTCAGTATTACCAAAGCGAATCTGGTGATAGTTACAGCGTTGCGGGCCAAGCTGCAGGTTGGTATCGCGCCTCTAAACCTGCGTCATTCTATGGGGGTAACTCCCCTACTACCGACAACGATCTCAACGCGCAAGAACTGGTTCGCGAAGCACTGAATCAATTGGCTCAAGATCCTAGCATCAACCTAGCCGATTACGATATTGAAGATCGTTACGATTACGACGGTGACGGAAACTTCCGTGAACCCGATGGTGTGATTGATCATCTAATGGTGTTCCACGCATCTGTTGGTGAAGAAGCCGGTGGTGGCGTATTAGGCCCTGATGCGATTTGGTCTCACCGATTCAACCTTGGTCGCACTCATGTACTTAAAGGCACCTCTAGCTCGCTTCCAGACCGCTTTGGTGGCCAATACGCAGCATTTGATTACACGATTCAACCGATTGATGCCGCAGCTGGTGTATGTGCTCACGAGTATGGCCATGATTTAGGCTTGCCAGACGAGTACGATACGCAATATACAGGCAAGGGTGAACCTGTCTCTTACTGGTCAATCATGTCTTCGGGCAGTTGGGCTGGTCAAATTGGTGGCACACAGCCAACGGCATTCAGCTCTTGGGCAAAACACTTCCTACAGAAGTCGATTGGTGGTCGTTGGATTAACGATGATCAAATCTCGATTGATGACCTAGAAGACAACCCACAGGTTTATACGTTGTTCCAAACAACGGATAACAACCGTCCTAACATGATTAAAGTGGATCTTCCAGAAAAACAGATCGAAGGTTTAAAACCGTTTGCTGGTGAGTATTCGTTCCACTCTCAAAAAGGCGATGACCTGAAAAACAGCATGACACGCAAGTTGGTGATTCCAGCCGGCGATTCTGCACTGCTTTCATTCAAAACTTGGTATGAAATTGAGAAAGACTACGACTTTGCACGCGTACTCGTGAATGGACAAGCCATTGCCGGCAACATCACCTCATTGGATGACCCGTACAATACTGGCCTCGTTCCTGCTATTGGCGGCGAATCTGGCGGTTGGATTGATGCTGAGTTCGACGTTTCACAATGGGCAGGCCAAGAAGTAGAGCTTTCGTTTGAATACATCACCGATGGTGGCTTGGCGATGGAAGGTTTCTATTTGGATAACCTCAGTGTAGTCGTTGATGGTGAAGTAACCTTAATAGACGATGGTGAGAGCAACTCCACCTTCGCCCTAAATGGTTACAAGCTGAGTAATGGGTTCCACCAAGCGCAACACTACTACCTGTTGCAATGGCGCAGCCACATGGACGTTGATGAGGGTCTAGCCAACATCAAACGCATGGGCCAACTGATCTCATTCGATCCGGGTTTGATTATTTGGTACGTAGACGAATCTCTGACTGATAACTGGGTAGGCAAGCACCCAGGTGAAGGTTGGTTAGGTGTGGTCGATGCCGACCAGAATGCAATGACTTGGGAAAAATCCGGTGAAGTCGCTCAAACTCGTTACCAAGTTCGTGATGCCGCGTTTTCACTCAAAGATCATACTCCAATGCGTCTTGTAAACAGCGACAATGATGTGCTCGAAGATACCAGTTTAGTTGGCAATGCTAGCTTCTCGGATGACCAAGATTACACATCGCCTCAAGCACCAGACTCAGGACGTATCCTGACGGAGTTTGGTTTAGCGGTCGATATTGTGAATCAGAGTGACAACAACGAATACGGTGTGGTTCGCTTATCTAAAGTAAGCCAACACAACGTCGCTCCTACTGCGAACTTCGAGCTTAATGTGACTGGCCTGAACGTTTCAGCACGTAACTTTAGCTCAGACCAAGACGGTGAGATCACCAGTTATCTATGGGACTTGGGCAACGGAACAACAAGTAACGAAGTGACACCAACTTGGTCTTACGAGCAAGCAGGTGAATACACGGTGAACTTGACTGTTGTCGACGACAAAGGCAATACCGATTCGTTCAGCTCCGTAGTGAGTGTTGAATCTCCAAACGCTCTTCCAGAAGCAAGCGCGAAGTACATTCACTTGGGTCGCTGGGTAACCATGTGGTCAACAAGTTCAGACAGTGATGGTCGTATTGTTGATACCGAGTGGACACTTCCAAACGGAAAGGTGAAACGAGGTCGCACATTCACTTCAATCTTCCCTTCATACGGAAAACACGAGGTGACACTGAAGATAATCGATGACCAAGGCGGGATTACGACTAAGACAATTTTGGTCGACCTGTAAATCATTGCAGGCTCTGTCATGCGTATTTACAAAGTAAGCTTAAGTACTGTTGTCACAGGATATAAGCCAAGACAGCAGTTTTAAGAAAACGTCATTATTTAAGCCGTAAGCAAAAGCCCTACCGATTCGGTAGGGCTTTTTATTGGTCGCAATTTAAGATACTAGGGGTTTAGTCACAGTAAAAAACTTGCTGAACCACCATTCGATGAACCATTACACGGGCTGCTTTTGAATGCGTGATTTACGCGCACTGAATGCAAACAACAAAATTACGGCCAAAACGAATGGTAAAACGTAAACGTTAAGGTTTTGCCAACCTACTGTTGACTCCAACCAACCAGACAGTAGCGCCGTGACAGTTACACAACCAAACACAACAAATTCATTGAACGCTTGTGCCTTGGCTTTATTTTGAGCTTGATACGACTGGCTGAATAAGCCTGTTGCAGCGATGAACATAAAGTTCCAACCCACACCAAGCACAACCAAAGCCGCTCTAAAGTGCCAAATTGATACACCATGGATATTGATGGCAATACTCACCACAAATAACACGCCACCTGCAAGGATCATCATTCTTGAACCGAACTTCTCGATGAGGTAACCCGTAAAGAATGCAGGCACAAACATACCCAATACGTGCCACTCAATCACACCAGCAGCTTTAGTAAAATCGAATCCGCAACCAATCATCGCCAATGGTGTTGCCGTCATCAAAATGTTCATCACGGCGTAAGCAACCATGGCCGCAAACACAGCGCCAACAAAGTTCGGCGCTTTAACGATCACACTTAAAGGATCGGCTTTGGGAGCCTGACTATTAAAAGAGACCTTAGGAAACTGAATGGTTTGTAACAAGGCTAAAGCTAAGATGTTTAGGCCGATCAGCGAAGCAAAAGCACCAATATACAAACCATCTGCTGACCACTGTTGCGACATAATCGCCAAGTTTGGCCCTAATACCGCTGCTAAAACGCCACCAGCCATAGAGATAGATATCGCTCGATGACGGGCATTTTCATCACACACCTCGATTGCAGCAAAACGATAAAGCGTACCAAAACCAATACCTATCCCAAGCAAAAACGTGGCGAAACAAAACAGATAGAAATGTTGCTGAGATAACGCGTAAGTCGCAAGGCTTGCTCCGGTAATGCCAACTACATTGCCGATACTAAACCCTCGTTTTCGTCCTAATTTTCCTGAAATTAAAGATGCAGGAATAGTGGCTGCCATTAAGCCTAAAAACTGCAACGCAACAGGCAAAGTAATCATGCTGACACTGGGTGCAATCTGTTTGCCTATCAAGCCAATCACTGAGATCAGTAATATGTTGCCCGTCATCAACAAGGCCTGACACAGTGAGAGCAGCCAAACATTTCTATTCATCTTCGTTCCTAAATATGGGCACAGCTGGTCAATAGAACAAAAAATCAACAAAGTCGCAACTCTTTGTTACTTTTAATGAACTCACCAAAGCACTCAATTAAAGAGCCACGAGTCTCGACTTCGAAGTGTATTCCGCCAAAGGTGCTTTGATCTTCGTTGCTTTACGCTCTAGAGTTGAAATTATCATTACTTAAGATAATAATAATTTGGTGTTATTCAGAAGCTTTGTTGTTTATAGGCTTTGTTATTCACAGGCTCTGTTACTTATAAGCCTTTTTATCCATAGGCGTTAGCATTTAAAGGTGAGTATGATTAATCCACTTTGGCTCAATACATTTAAGACTCTGGTTGAAGTTGGTCATTTCACCCAAACTGCAGAAAAGCTGTATATGACACAGCCTGGCGTTAGCCAACACATCAAAAAGCTTGAGCAAGCTTGTAACTGTGACTTGTTATCGAGAGAAAATAAGAGTTTCGAACTGACCGAACAAGGTCGGATTATGTATCGCTACGCTCTTAAACTGGAAAAAGACCAAGAAGATTTATTCGAATCTCTGAGTTTCGACAATCCTTATTCTGGGCAATGTCATCTATCCTGTTCGGGTTCACTCTCTTTGCGTCTGTATCCCAAGCTTCTTGAACTGCAGCAGCAACATCAAGACCTGAGCATCAACCTAGAAGCGGCACCGAACAAAAAGATATTGAACGACCTAATCCAAGGCACCACCGATATTGGAATCGTCAGACATTCACCCAATGACAGCTATTATCAGAGCCAAGTTATTGGTAATGAGGCGCTGTGCTTAATCGTCCATCATAGTCTTGCTGACTTAGAGATTACCCCTGAAGCTCTGCACAATATCGGCCTCATAGCCCATCCAGACTCTGCTCATTACCTGTCTTTGTATTTTGACCTATGCGGAGATAAAGATTTAGCGAACATCAACATCAATGAGATCCCGAAGTCTGGCTACATTAATCAACTCCACCAAATTCTATTACCCGTATCAAAAGGGCTTGGGTTCACCGTGTTACCCGCAGGGGCTGTCGAAAACTTTCCAGACAAAGAGAAGTTGCATGTTGTGCCACCTAAAGTGAAGGTTGAAGAAACACTGTATTTGGTTCAGAAAAGAAATCGAAAACTGCCGCACAGATACAACACCCTTATCGATCTAATCAAACAACACGTCAGTAATTAATCCGAGACACAGAAAGAAGTAAAGCCTTTAGCTAGTTCGTTATTTCGCAGCAAGAGCTAAAGGCTTTAATGTTGGAGTGATGTTCAAAAGACAGCTACTCAGAAGCACTCAGAACCTCTTTGGCTCGTTCAAAGTCGTAATTATCTAACGCACTTTGGACATCTTTAAGAACTGCTGAATATGGATACTGTGCCAGTAATTCAGTCACGTATTGGGTCGCATCGTTATCATAAGCATCCAACAGCGAATACAACTTAGCACGCTGCTCTTGAGTGATATTAGGCGAATTCGATGCATCAGCGCTTCTCACCTCAGTTTCTTGAGTACATGCCGTTTCAACACCTTGAGCACCAGAGCCATCAAAGCTGCTCTCTACCGTTTTGATCAATTCGATTAACCCAAGCTCAGCTTGTTTAAGATCCTGCTCATCACACGCCTTGTTATGCGCTTTGCTTTCAAGACCACCGAGTTGTTCAGCCAATTGCAACCCGCCAATAGAAGCCGCCATGCTTTTTAACGTATGTAGGTTCCGCTCTAACGTCACCCATTCATCTTGCACTAGGTTGTCGAAGGTATCCGACATAATGTCAGGCGCCCCTTGGCAGAATCTACCAAGCATCTTCTCTTGAAGTTTCACATCATGATGAGTCAGCTGACCGAACCTTGGCAATGAGAAAACAGGGAGAACCATCAGAGTATCAGAGCTTAATGTCGAACTGTTAGAGCTGCTATCTTGCACCCTAACTAAAGGCGACTCTGATGACGCTTTACCTTCAACCAGAACCTCTGGCACGATGTATTTCGTAATCAAAGAGGTGGCTTTATCGATGATAATTGGCTTATCCAAGAAGTCCGTGACTCCAGCCTCTCGCGCTCGCTGTTTGGCATCAGCAAACACATTGGCCGACATCGCAATAATTGGTACATCTTTATCAAACTCACGAATCAAACGTGTAGATTCGAAACCATCCATGATCGGCATTTGCAGATCCATAAAGATCATCTCGTATTCGTTGCTTTGAGCTAACTCCAGTGCCTCTTTTCCATTCTCTGCCAAGTCGGCATTCAGATTAGAGCGGGTGAAGAATGCCAAGGCTAAGTCTTGATTTAACTCATTATCTTCAACGAGCAATACCTTTTGACCTTTGAACTCTATCTGGTAATCCAGTTGCAGCTCTTGGGCTTTAAACTCTGCCAATTCTTCAACACTTGATCTTGGCAATGTTAGAACAAACGAAAACTCGCTGCCTTGCCCGAAAACACTCCCAACACTAATTTGGCCACCCATTGCACGAACCAATTTCTGACTAATATTGAGTCCTAACCCTGTGCCACCGAATCGGCGCGTGGTTGTACTATCGGCTTGGCTAAATGCTTCAAAGAGCTTGTGTAGATTCTCATCAGAAATTCCTATGCCAGTATCGGCCACCATCACCTTCATAGTCAGACTGTTATCATCTGATTCAACAAGGGCTACAGTTAACGAGACACTGCCAGTTTCCGTAAACTTAATCGCATTACCAACAAGGTTAAGTATTACTTGGAACAGCCTTAATGGGTCACCAATCAACGGAGTGTTTAACTCTGGATCTATCGACATAGACAAGTTAAGTTGCTTCTCATTCGCTTTGGGTTCCATCAACTCAATGACATCTTGGAATGTCGTCACGGGATCAAATGGGATGCTATCAATGACAAGCTGTCCCGCCTCTATCTTAGAGAAGTCGAGGATGTCATTAATGATGCTTAACAGTGAATGCCCCGAACGGTGCACTTTCTCGATGTAATTTCGAGCGACCGGATTAGATATTTCGCCAATCGCCAGATAAGACAAACCAATAATAGCGTTCATTGGCGTTCTAATTTCATGGCTCATATTGGCTAAGAATTCCGATTTAGCTTGGCTCGCCAAATCGGCCCTCTGTTTCTCTTCTTCTAATTGCTCATTAAGGCGCTTCATTTCTGAAATATCGAATGCCCAAAATAGCGTGGCTATCTCGCCATCTAGCTCAAACAAATAATAGCTGACGAGCGCAACGAAACGGGTTCCATCAGGTTTTCTAAGCACCAACTCCCGGTTTACTACCTTGCCATTGAGCATTAGCTCCTTATGTACATCATCCCGAACGGATAAAGAGTCATGAATAGAATCTACATCGATAGAATCAAGATCAAGACCTTCAACCCCAAACAGCCGTTTCGCAGTATCGTTGGCATAACGAACTTTCTCTTCAAACACAACACTCGCGGCGATAGGAGAGCTGTTAAGCATATTATAGAGCTGCTCCTGAGCCTTCTTAAGCGCCTCTGTTGCATCATTGGCAATGCTTATTTGTTTCGAGAGTTTTCGATTCCAGAAAACGATAAGTAAAACGATCACCAAAGCAAAACCTGAAATGGTATAAACCAATTCATAGTCAACTCTTTCTATCGCTTTTGGCGCTGCCCACTTCGCCGATATCTTTTGACGTTCTTCAGCAGAAATGCTCTCAATCGCCTTATTCACAATGGAATAAAGCAAAGGTTCAGACTTAATGACGTGTAAGGTTGGAGAAAGGAAAAAATCAAGTCGTCCGATAATTCCGACCTCACGATGACCAAATGAATCAATGAGGTAGTTTAGGACTTCGACAGTATCGATCATGCCATCTAGGGTTTCATCATCCAGTCGGTTAAGCCCATCTTCAGTGGATTCTACTTTCACCCATTCAATATTCGGGTATTTCCCGACAATCGCATCGGTATTTGCTGCGTTCTTCAAGATACCGATTTTCCATCCTTCAGCTTCCTCAAGCACCAAGCTACTTATGTCTCGTCTCGATGCAATAGCTAAACGGCTTGAAAACAGGCTCTTGACTGCTTTGACGTTGTCTCCTAACGAACGGTTCTCTTGTGCTGCGGAGACCAGTTCTACTTCATGATGATCAACCAAGCTTCGGGTCTCAGACCAACTTGCAACGTCTACATGGTTGATACTTAACCCTGTTTTCTGCTCAATGAGCGTTAGGTAATCGTCAATCATACCGATGTATTCACCGGTATTGGATACCGCCTCATAAGGCAACGAATTTGGATCGATACCTATCCGAACATCCGGATTGTCTTTGATCCACTTCCTCTCTTTTTGGCTTAGATTTAAGATCTCTCCTGTCAAATTACTCGCTTGATAAACATCCGCAATATAGCGTTTCGCCGCATCTCCGAATGAACTAAATTGTTCGACTGATGGAAAATAAACATGGTTCCGCTCTAACGACTGAACATCAAAGTAGAAAGTCATCGAACCAGAATTGGTGCTCCCTCCTTTGGTTCGATAATTTGCGACCTTGGTGACTGATGAAAAGTGAGAGGTGTTTTTCTTCTCTCCATATTCATCAACTAGGTTACCGATGTACCAAGATTTGATTGGACGATTACTATTATCCGCCTGTGCAGTGATCACCTGAAATGAACTGTCCGTATCGAAAATTTCAAAAACTTCGGTTAACTCTTCAAAGCGGTCATTGACGATAAAATACGCGGATATTTGCGCTATGATATTCGCCTTTTTAAGCACTTGGCTTAGATCATTCTGAACCTGCATCTCGATAATTTGGCTTAAACCGTCATCGGCCTGTTTAAGGTTGTTAATCGCGGCATTGAAGCTGTCTCTGATTTCCTCACTCTTAAAGTCAACATAGATCGGATACTCAACTTTATACTCGTCATGTAACGTTAGCTCTGCCATTTCAATAAAACGAGTATTGGTGATAAACCACTCCAGAACTCTTCGTTCAACCATTAACAGGTCAACATTTTGAGCCCTCAATTGTGAGAATGCCGATTCAAGACCTTCGTAATCTTCGACACGACCAATGTCTAACTTACCCTTCAGTACTTCAACAGACTTTTTAATTGGTGAGGTCTCGTCGAACAATAACGCCCCTAGTGATAGGTCGTTCTGAGACTCAAGTTTGAGCTTGCGGCGAGTCAGTGAAACAGGAACAAACTCAACATTAAGAACTTTATCACTTAGGAAATGAGCATTAGGATCATCAAACTGAACGCCAGAAACAAAGGCAATAGAATTATTGTTGTCGATGGCCTTTCTAGCGGCACTAGGAGGGAGAGTGACAACGTCACCCAGCTTATACCCCATATCATTAAGGGCACGTTGAATAATGTCGTGTTCTAGCCCGACCGCGGTGCTGTCTGGATACATATACGGAGGGTTGCCAAAGCCAAATACGCCTTTTAGTGGCACTCGATAAGGAGAGGTATCTAGCCACTTTGATAAAATCTGGTTCTTATTTGCAACGTCAAAAGTTTCAATTTGTTTGTTGATTAGCGTCAGTAGCTCTGGTTCGTCATTTCGAATCACCATCGACGCTTCTAACTTTTTCCAATGCTCCAAAACATAGTTGACCGCTAGATCATGAACGCCAATCTTTTTCGCAAGATCCATAGTGGTGATAGGTTCACCGACCATGCCTTCAACATCACCAGACCCTAACGCACGCACCGCATCAATAACATTCTCAAAATCGACTCTTTCGATAGAGCTCAACCTCACTCCTGCACGCTCCAAGTCTATGTTTTCATTTACCATCGCAATGCGGCGTTTATTATTTTGATCTAGATTTCCATCGAGTTTTTTGTCGATAGGGACTATCACAGCCACCTGATAAGGAATATAGGGATCACTTGCAAGAAAACGTCCACCTTCACTTGGGTCGAACTGTTGGAATGGGAACACGTCGCCTCGCCCATCGACTAACGCCGCTTTGGCCTCGACGCGCGAGTTAACTGTGATAAACCGAACATGGACACCAAAACGCTGTTCAAGATCCAATGTCCAATCTTTGATGATCCCAGAAACCAGCCCGTCGTCATCGATGAATGAGTACGGGTAATGGTCGGAAAGCGCAATAAATGTGATGGTCGGTTGGTTTTCCAACCACTGGTTTAACTTAGCATCGGTCACTTCAGCCGCGTTTACACTGCGAATGACTAGTGACCACACCAATAAGCCAATGATAAGAGATAATACAAAACGATTTAGTGACAACATCAAGCCATCACTCATCGCTAAACTTCTCTTTAATCGCAAGAATCTCGGGCAACTTAAGAAAGAACAGATCAACGATAGTTGGATCAAAATGTTTGCCTTTCTGTTCTTCAAACAAGCTCAGTGCCTCATCGACACTCCAAGCCTTCTTATAAGGACGCTCTGCTGTCAGGGCATCAAACACATCAGCCACCGCAGCGATTCTTCCTACCAAAGGAATTTCTTCACCCGCGATCTGGTTTGGGTAACCGCTGCCATCCCATTTCTCATGATGATATTGCGCCACCTGAATCGCCATACGCATCAGTTTGGAATCACTCTGCCTACCAAGAATTTCAACACCGTACTCGACGTGTTTCTGCATGGTATTCCACTCACCGGCATCCAACTTACCAGGCTTTAGCAGCACACTATCGGGAATGCCAATCTTGCCAATATCATGCATTGGTGCTGCATCACGCAACGTCTCGGCATCTTCGTCAGTCATTCCCAAGGCTTTAGCTAGCACTTCACAGTAGTGACTCATACGCTTAACGTGCATGCCTGTTTCATTGTCTTTAAATTCAGCAGCTCTACCCAGTATGTTCAGTGTTTCTAGCTTACCGAGATTGATCTCTTGAGTTTTCTCTTTTACCTGACTAAACAACGCGCGTTGTTGGTCATAAAGTGCGATATGCGTTTTCACACGCTGGAGTGCAATAGCAGGGGTTATCGGTTTGGTTAGGTAATCTACAGCCCCCAAGGAGAGCCCTTTTACTTCGGCTTCAGGTCCAATTTTGGCAGTAACGAAGATAATGGGGATATGCGCGGTGTTGGGCTGTTCTTTGAGCTGTCTGCAAACTTTATAACCGTCAATATCAGGCATCATGATATCGAGGAGAATGAGGTCTGGCTGAGGCACCATCTTGGCTATCTTGATGCCAATGGTACCGTTAATTGCTACTTTGACTTGATAGGTATCTTTAAGTATTGCAGTCAACACATCCAAATTGCTTGGGGTGTCATCTACGACTAACACTATGGGTTTACGACTCATTGATACCTCGTATAAAAATCAAACAGTTATAAATATAGTGTAGAACGATTTTTAGAGGTTAATCAGAAAAAATAGCAATTGTTTATTGAAAATGAAGAGTAGATCTTCGAGTGACATCAAACCAACGTTTGTCGAAGTATGACCAGTCAATATTACGTCGATTAAGTCATTATAATACAAAGGAAATTATACAGATTACTTTTGAATCCAGACCTTTTATTAACAAAATACAAACTGGCAAAGACAAAAAGAACTCCTCACTCGGGAGCTCTTTTCACTTAAGTCATTAGAGAATCAAATAGCCTAGCGAACCAGCAACCTAACGACCTGAATAATACATACAGATTCGAACACCATCGAACTCACGAATCTCAAATGGGATCTCGTAGATCGACTCCATCACTGACTTTTCAACCACTTCAGAGACCTTGCCCGACTTAACCACTTGGCCCCTCTTCATCGCGACAATGTTATCTGAGTAACAAGAAGCAAAGTTGATGTCGTGAATCACGATAACGACCGCCTTATTAAACTCATGCGCTAGGCGACGTAGCGTCTGCATGATTTCAACCGAGTGTTTAATATCTAGGTTGTTTAGTGGCTCATCCAAGAACACATAATCCGTATCTTGCGCCACAACCATCGCGATAAACGCCATTTGACGCTGACCACCACTCAATTCATCAAGGTATCTGTTTTGGATATCGGTAATGCCAAGGTGCTCTAGTGCCGTATCGACGATCTTATGATCTTCGTCTTTCAAGCGACCTTGAGAATGTGGGAAACGCCCAAAACAGACCAACTCACGAATCGTAAATCGCATATTGATGTTGTTTGATTGTCTTAACACAGCAAGGTGCTTCGCAAGCTCTTTGGTATCCCATTCAGCCAGTAATTTATCGCCAATAACGACCTCGCCCGCATCACTTTCGGTTAAGCGACTCGCCATAGAAAGCAGAGTACTTTTACCCGCACCATTTGGGCCAATGATAGAAGTCACTTCCCCTTTAGGGAACATGGCACTGGCATCATCCACCACAAGTGTCTTGCCATACTTCTTACTCAAACCTGTTAATTTAATCACTACTTATTACCTTTACTGAATTCTGGTGCGTAACAACAAGAACATAAAATACAAACCGCCGACCAAGTTAATGATCACGCTCACAGTGGTTTCAAACGCCATTACTTTTTCAATGAACCATTGGCCTGAAACCAATAGAACGACCGCTAACAAACTGCTCGCGATGATAAGCACACGATGTTGATAAGATTTGAATATCTGACGAGCTAAGCTCACGGTGATTAAACCAAAGAACAGCACAGGGCCAACCAAAGCCGTCGATACTGCGACCATCACTGACACAATCACTAAGGTAATCTGAGTCAATCGCTTGGTGTTAACGCCCAAGCTTGTCGCGTTATCAACACCAAGCCAAAGCACATCAAGCTTGGGAGCCAACAACCACAGGCCAAGCAAGCTCAAACCCAGTGGAATAAGGCTGAGGTAAACCAGTTCACCTTTCACGTTATTGAAGCTCGCGAACATCACATTTTGCAGCACGGCAAACTCGTTCGGGTCAATCAACATCGCAAGGAAGTTAGCCAAGCTTGAGAATACGCTGCCGCACACAATACCAATCAACAACAGTGTAAATACGTTGTTTCGCTTGCTCTTGAAGTAAAAATGGAACAGCGCAAACGAGAACAAGATCATCACAGTCACAGACAATGAAAAGTTTGCGATTGAATCAATCACCCAGAAACTGGTACTGCCAAACACAAACAGAAGCACCGTTTGAACCAGCATATACAGACTGTCAAAGCCCAAGATGGATGGGGTTAGAATTCGATTATTAGTGATGGTTTGGAACACCAATGACGATGCAGAGATCGCCACCGCCGCCAACACAATCGACAGCAGTTTTGGTAGTCGCAAAGATAAGAAGAACTCGTAGTTATCCCACGTAAGTCCTTGCCCCACAAATACTGCCGCCATCCCCAAAGACGCGATAGCCAGAATCGCAATTTTTACTGAATCACGCATTCGACTTGTCTCTCATGATTAGGTAGATAAAAATCAAGCCACCAAAGATGCTGATTACCATCGAGATTGGTATCTCATAAGGGAAGATGACGATTCGAGCTAACAAGTCACAAACCAATACCAAGATCACGCCCCAATAGGCTGTCCAAGGCAGAATCTTCTTCATGTTATCGCCCATCATCAGCGACACGATATTCGGCACGATAAGGCCAAGGAATGGGATAACACCGACGATCATCACTACAGAAGAGGCGCAGATAGCAACCAATGCCACACCAATGAAGACGATCTTCTGATAATTGAGGCCAATGTTTTTTGCGAAGCTTTCACCAATACTTGCCGCACTGAACTGACTCGCAAAGTAATAAGCCAACACACATGCAGGAACCGCGAGGTAAAGGATTTCATAGCTGCCTTGCAATACACTCGCAAAGTTCGCCATCGTCCAAGCTGACATGGTTTGTACTAAATCGTATTTGTAAGCGATAAAGGTTGTTAGAGAGGAAATAACGTTGCCATACATGATGCCAATCAAAGGTACCAACACCGCATTCTTGAACTTCAAGTGTTGTAGAAAGCGGACCAATAGCATGGTGCCTAACACCGCAAACGCAAAGATAAAGCCTAAGTAGCTCCATTGAGCGGCATTACCCAGCACCAGAATACCGACGATGTACCCCAACATGGCGCAATCAATCGTGCCCATCGTAGAAGGTGCAGCAAACTTATTCTGAACAATCTGTTGCATTATCAAGCCAGCAACACTCAAGCCAGCACCGGCAAGCACAATCGCGAACAGTCGAGGGATCCGACTAACAACATAAATAGAGTTGGCGTGTTGGTTGCCATTGAAAAAATCGCTAAAACTGATCTCAGCGACTCCAATCATTAATGACGCAACGCATAACACAACAAGAAATACAGCAGCTGCAATGGGTTTTAACATAGAAGTAATACTAAAGGTAGGATCGGGGAGACCGTATAAAAAAGTGAAAAAGGGCTTATAAGAACACTCTTATAAGCCCGAGAATCTGATGACTAGTAACTATTGAATCGTACGTTCAATGTCACCCAACATTCTGTGAATCGCTGTTACGCCGCCACCTACCAGATACCAAGCACTTGAATCAAGGTAAACGATGTTGCCTTGCTGCGCTGCAGGTGTTGCTGCAACCAGTGGGTTGTCAAACAGCTGTTGTGCGCGCCCTTCTGACTTACCGATCGCTTTTTCGCGGTCAAGCACGTAAAGCACTTCAGGTTTTGCGTCAGCAATATATTCAAACGAGATTAGATTGCCGTGATTCCCTTTAATCGGAGCCACTGTCGCACTCTTTGACTCCACAAAGCCAAAGTCATCAAAGATGATTGAGAAGCGACTGCCCTTATTGAACATCGCAATGTTGTTGCCGTTGTTCATTAGCATCATTGCTGACGTTTCGTCAGACGCGACTTTGTCGTTAACCGCCGTGATAGACGCTTGAGTCTCTTTAATGAGCGCTTCTACTTTAGCTTGCTTACCGAAGAGCTTGCCTAACGCGCGCCAGTTTTGCTGAGCATCAGCCCAGTATTTGTCACCTTCAATAGAGAACATGATGGTCGGAGCTATTTTTGCTAGTTGATCGTAAACCTTAAGCATACGGTTTTCGGCAATGATGATGTCAGGCTTCAGCATGTAGATAGCTTCAAAATCAGGTTCACTCAATGAGCCCGTATTTGCCGTCGTATCTTTGTACGAAGCTAGATAGTCAGGCATTAGGCTGTGAGGCGCGCCAACTGGCTGTATACCAATCTGATCAAGCACATCTAAGCTACCAAAGCCAAGTACTACAACGCGCTGTGGTACTTCGGTAAACTGCACCGTGCCCTTTACGTGTTCAATAGTGATTGTTTCCGCTTGAGCGGTCATTATCAATGATGATGCAAGAGCGATAGCAAGCCCACCCAATAACTGACGAACTGAATTGATTGTTTTCTTCATGTGTCTTCCTTTGCCAAGGATACAAACCACCACTCATGACAATAAAAGTCACATTACTCATAGATGAGCATGGGGCGTACACAACGGCTAAATAACGATAATTTAAAGTCTGTCATTGCTTTGACAACAAACTTGTAACGCAAGTGAGAACTATTATCAATTATATTTGCGTTAAATTAGCGACACAACAACTTTATTATTCAGAAATGTAAAAGTGAGTATTCATGTTTTGCGTAGTCGGGAGATATATTAGGAATCAAAAATAGCAAAAAGTGCGAAGAGGAAAATGATCATCAATCTGAAGAAAAAACCTGATGGGGGAAAATGTCCGAAAACCCTGTAATTACAACGCTAAACCTCATAATTACAACGCTAAACCTCAGAGTCACAAATTGTAATTTACAATGTAAAGACCAAGTATAACAGACACTTAACCACCACTAAATTAATACCTCAATTAAAACCACCAATGACAAAGAATACGAAGCGGTGCAAAACAGAGCCTCAGTCAGATACCTTGGTCAATCCCCTGTCCTTCGTTCATTTAACTATCAATAAGCGACGGCAAATCATTCAAAAATATTTTTAAATTTAATTAGAAATAGGGTTGTAATTTAAAAAACTAGGCGTATAGTTCGCCACCTGGCTCTAATCTATAGAGCTGTTAATGCTAAAGTAAGTCCAAGTTCCACATAGACAGTTCTCGATTCCCTCGTTACACCATCTCTGCGTCAGCTTTCACCCAGATAGTCATTCAATAGCTTTTAAATTCGATCCTACTACCGATCTCTCGTCATTCGCTCTTTTATCAGCGAAGTCAGAATAGATCGATCACTTAAATACAAATGTAATAAACACAAGGCACAGTTATGTCACGCAGAACAACACGACAAACCCATTGGTACCAACTATCACGCGAAAAAACAGTCAATAAACTAAAAGGTAATAAATGCTCAAGATTAAAATAGACTTACACAAAGAAGAGATTTCATGGGTCACCGAGATTCGACAGCTCAATAGCGATATACTCCACCGCCACATATTGCCCAAGCTACAACATCACAGTTATCTCATCGACTTTGAATTTAATGAACGAGAAAGCATCGGAACTATCGTTTCAGGCAACGGAAACACCCTAGGACATTTCACACTCCTATAGCATTTCCCATAAGCTACAAAAGAAACACCACCTAGTCCCAAAGATGTAAAAGATGTCACCCTCAATTCGCTCTAGCAGAACAAAATAGAGTAGAAGTAAAACAGATCAGAAACCTAGCCCTTTTTGCATTTCACACGCGGCTAACGCTAGCTAGGTTATCGTGCTTCTATTGAAACCAACTTATATCAAACTCTGAATCACCAATGAGTCATTGTCATTGCATTCATGGACTAATAAGTTAACGGCATCGACCTTAACTTTTGATCAAGAGTATATAAGTGTTCTGCAGCTTGCATGTGTTGAGGGTAATCGCTGAATTTCTCACGATTCTCCTCATTCATCTTACATGTCTCATCCACCAGCATTAACTTCCAATACAGCTTTGTTGTATGCAGCATCGCCAGTAAAGGTTTGAACACCTCTTTCTCATAAGCTTGAATCAACTCTTCAATCAACTCGTCACGCTCGTTTTCACTTGCGATTGAACCATTGGTTGCCGACAACACTTTTTGATACTTCAGGTTTTGTTGCAGCTTATCCATCACCGTTTGGTTTTCTTCCGCTAACTCAACAAGCTTCGACTTAATGATATTTACCCAATTCTCTTGGCTCAGAACTGTGTCATCAACACTGTTAAAGTCTTCTCGTATCTGTCGTTCAACATCTTTTTGAGCTTTCTTTAAAACCGCACGCACCTTTTGGAAAGGCAGCTGATATTCCTTACTTAGCTCGATAATCAGTTTATGAAAACCACCGTTTGGAAGGTGTAAGTTTTCCTTAAACGTCGCCATTGCAGCTTCTTGCTGCTCTGTAAGGTGAGTCATTCTGTTTCCTATTCTTTATCACTTATGGTGCTGAGCCCGCGATCATACCACTATATAACCTCGTTTTTTCGGTAACTTGATAGGTTATATCTAGGTGCGTACTTAAATTCTCTCAATACGTTATCTTTTGGCTACTTATTAATCCACATGGCGTTAAATGGTAAAACTGGTCATCGATTAAAACCCATACTGCACCTGTTCCAACAAAACAGACTTCTAACTTATACAGGTACTTAAATGAAAAAGATTGCACTTAAGATTGAGACTGTGCAAGTCGAATGCTCACCAAGCTCGCGACCATGATGGCTAAATAGAAACTGCCGATAATGGACTCCATGAACACAAAGAATTGAGCAATAGGCAAAGCCGGTGATATGTCGCCATAGCCAACCGTGGTCAAGGTGATAAAGCTAAAGTACATCGCATTGAACAAGTTGGTCAGCCAGGTTTGCTCTTCTAACCCGTTAAATGCATTAGGGAAGATTTCTAAAATCAACAAGTAGATAGTCGACCAAGCGAACCCTAACAACAAGTAAATACAGATAGAACCAATAATGTGATTGGGCGTCACCGTCTTTGCTTTCATTACCTGTTTGAGAGCGGAATAAATATGTGAGAACAGAAACACCGCCAATGCCGTTAACGTCACTATCGAAAGGTTATAGTCCTCCAAAAACGAGAATACCCCCGACACCGTAGCGGTTATCAATAACAGACCATACCAAGAGCGATACAAGGCTCGCTCTTTATGTATTCCCACTATCGAAACAGCCAAAGTAATAATGATCAAAAACAGAATGGTCTTTTGACCTTGCGGATAAAACTGCTGCATCACCGCGCAACCAAAAAACAACACCAACAGTGCATAGAATAAGAAGTAGAAGTTGTCGTCTTTAGAGACTGGCTTCATCTATTTTTCCTCTGCCTCTGCTGGTTTTTTCTCAGTTTCTTCTTGGTTTTTCTCTTCAAGTCCAAGCCATGCCATCATCAGCTCATAGCTTAAACTCAGTATAACTGCACCAACAAACAGACCAACGATTCCTGACATCGCCATTCCGCCCAATGCACCCAGTAGAATAACCAACATTGGGATATGAGAGCCGCGGCTCAATAGCATCGGTTTCAAAATAGCGTCACTGCCACTGACCAAAATACACCACACTAAGAACAGGCTCGCCGCTAGCGTCGATTCAACACTGAACATGTAAATAATTGCAGGCAATAAAGCAAGAATCGGCGGAAGTTGGATAATAGCAATGAGCAGAACAGCTAATGCCCAAAACGCAGCCGCAGGAACGCCAGCAATCACTAAACCAATTGCTGACATAATGGATTGAATCACAGCAACACCTATCACACCCTGCACGACACTACGTACCGTTGATTTAGATAACTGTACCAACTCTTCACCTTTACCATCGGTTAGGCGAGCCACTAAGTGAGTGACCCCCGTTTGGCACTTATCGGCGTTACTCATAAATGCGCCAGCAATGATGGTAGAAATAATAAACTGAATAAACCCACCGCCGAGAGAGCCTAAAACAGAAGCAGCTTTCGTCGCAAACTGTTTCAGTTCGTCAGCATACTTTATGAACGTACCTTCAATATTATTGGAGGCAGCTACCAAGGTTGAATATACCTTCTCCCCAATGAATGGAATATCTTGTAAAGACTCTTTGGGTTTCGGCAGAGACAGGGTTCCGTCCTGTAGCCCTGTCATTAGGTCCGAAGCACTGGTGTAAATACCGGAAGAGAGCGCAACTAAAGGAATGAGCAGTAACAGTACTCCGATAAAGCTCAGTAATGCGCTGGCTTTTCCTTTCGACATTCCCGTCTTATTTGAAATCGCGACAGCAACTGGATAGAGCGCAGTCGCAATGATCGCCCCCCAAATAACCAATAGAATGAATGGGCGTAAAATCGCAAAACACCAGTAGACGAGCATAGCAATCGCTGCAATTTTGATGGCAGCGTCTATCGCCTGTTTTGAAAAATCATCGGTTAACTTCATGAAACGTCCTTGTTAGACAAGATTAAGGCTGATTTTGTAGGAACTTCCAATTCCGTGTTTCTAGGAATAGAGAAGCCAAAATCATATATATTCCAATTAACACTAATTGGAATATGCGTATAAGGGTGTTGCTATCGATATCACCGGAGCTCATCAATGTGCTACCAACAAGTACGAGCAAGGTACTAAATGCAGTGGCGAAAATCGGTGCTTTTTCGGGAACCGTGTAGATCTTCTTAGCAATCACAATAGCGACCAAGCCTATGAATAAAGAGTAGAAGATAATATTCGGAACAATCGAAAGGATTGAAAAAGCAGCTATCGCTAGCAAGCCACCAATGCCATTACTGATCACCAGAAATGCACTTAATTTGACTGATTTTTCTGAAGTGATCATTAACGATAACAACGCAATAAACATCATGGTTAACAATGCTTCAGATATCTGAAAAATAAAGAAAAAGCACACAACGGGATAAGAGATAATCATCGCACGGAAAGCCGCATACCAGCGCTCTGTCTTATTGAAAGGTACCGACGCAAAGCCAGAGAACTCCGACTTAGGTTCAGGGAAGAAGACATGAACCAGCGCAAAAATAGTCACCGACACTACACCAGAAGTCGCTAAACCTGATGCCAACAATACAGAGACTCCGGGGTTATCAATCGCCATAAAAGGCAGCATCAAGACAGCAATCAACAATATGGTGGCGAAAAGGTTCCATTTAGGGTCTACAAACAAGTAGTAACCCCAAAGCATCATTAGCCCCACTAAAATCAGCAATGGGATCGGGTAATGGGTAATTCCTCGCGACAGCAATAAACCTAACCCCATGGTGACAACAACAGCCAATAACAATTCGTAGACCGTTTCCTTATGGAGGTTTGGTTTATCAATTAAGAACTTAGCAGTGAACACTGGCGCCACAAACGCAAGTGGCCAGTTTATCCATGCCGCCAAGAAAACAGCCAACGTGACCCCTACGGTAAATCGCAGGATCCGTTGCTGTGTTTGTTGGTCAGGAATCGGCTTATCGGACATAAGACAATACGCTAATCAGACGAATCCATACTTTGCCTATCGCGTTGAACACAAAGTTGTCGCCGCTATAAACAATCACATCCGCTTGGCCGCCCACTCGAAGCATGCCTTGCATCTCATCTCGTTCAAATTCGATAGTGATAGGAAGCATCTGTGTTTGACGCAACCAACCCGTTTGTTGGCTAGCTTGAGCAAGCTTACCTGCTTGATCATTTTGTCCCCAATCAACACCCCAATCGATGCTACTCACTCGCCCTTTCACGATTTGTCCTGGAGCGAAATCCAATGCCACTTCCACTTCATCACCGACGGTTACGTTACCAAGGCTATTTTCACGATAATAAGCTTCAATCCAGATATCTTCCGTCGAAACAAAAGTCATGATCGGTTGACCTGCTGATGCGTAAAAACCCTCAGAAAGGCTAAAGTTAGAAACGCCACCTTGTGTCGGTGCTGTAATCACGGTGCGCTCTAGGTTCAACTGTGCCTGTTCAAGTGCTAACAACGCCGCTTTCACTTGGCTGTTTTCCTGACCTTCTTTACCCATTTGTTTCTTAGCACGGTCAAGGTCAGCTTCTGCATTGACAACCGCCGCTCGAGACGTTGCTAATGCGGCTCTCGCTTTATCTGCATCTGATTTAGAAACCACACCTTTATCAGCCATCTCTAAAACACGCTTGGCTTGTAGCTTGGTGTTTTGTCTTTCAACAATCGCTGAAGTGAGTTTCGCTTGCGCTGAAGCAATACTCGCGGTTTGAGCACCGACATTTTGGCCTGCAATCTCTAAATTTTGCTCGGCTTGTTGTACTGCAATTTTGTAATCAGACTCATCTAAAATAGCTAACTTGTCACCTTGATTAACCAGTTGGTTTGGTTGAACCAGTATATCGAGCACTTTACCCGACACCTCAGGCTTGATTGGAACGATATAACCTTTTACACGAGCATTATCAGTAATAGGGATGATGCGGTCTGAAATGACACTGAAGAGCAACATGAATGCAACAAACAACAATAGGTAGTTTGTAACCTTTCTTACTTTGTCTTTTCCGTTTTCTTGCTGGCCAACTTCTTCATTGGCTTCTTGCTTATTCCCTTTGGCTTCTGACATGGGGCTCCCTTCTAGATAACTAAGATCAACAAAATTAATACTTTAAAAATAAACCCAGCAATGGAAAACTCAAGTAAATAGGGTTAGATTTAGTAAACAAAACGTTGCAAATGATATGCACGTCTAATAATGCAACAATATATACAGGATTGTATTCTCATGACCTCTAGTCACTACCAAGTCCCAGTAATTCAGACGAACTACGCTAAAATTCTGGTTCAGGTTTTTTCTGACTATGGTCTTGATTTACATATGTTGCTTAAAGATTCCGGTTTACCACCTGACCTTATCGAATCAGAAAGTGATTTTGTGCCATCGGAATCCATTAAGCGTTTGATTTACCTCACATCGGCGCAACTTGGCGTATCTCGGTTCACCGATATTCTAGGACTCGCATTTCGACGTCGAATCATCCCAAATGTCTTGCATCAATTCACCGAATTTAAAACCATTGGTGATTCGCTGAAACACCTAAATTCAATCTTTGCCTACGACTCTCCAGGCAGCAAAGTCGAGCTTATTCAAGAACACGGCCAAAGTTGGTTTTGCCGAACTGCACCCGAAGACAATTCCCCTACGTTTCAATGGGGAGAAGCTTTTGCAATTACATATATCATTGAGTTAATAACCATTTTATCCAAATCCCCATGGTTGCCTAGTAAGGTGCGTCTGCAAGGACATGACATCGATGTCGTCAAAACACTGGTGCCAAGTAGCTGCCAATTGTTTGTTGAACAGTCGTCGACGGCTGTGCTGATCCCTGAAGAAATCTTACAACTCCCAATTCGCCTAACCTCTAAAGAACTCAGTGCTAAACCGACTCTTATTGAGTGGCACACCAGCTTTACCGATAGCGTTTATGAGCTACTCAAGCCCTACATGAAAGAACAAGATCTCTCATTTGAAGAAGCGGCTGAACTGCTCAATTTTTCTGTGCGAACGTTTCAACGCAAACTCAAAAATGAAAATACGACCTATCGAAAAATCAAAGAAAACCTAATGTTTTCAGTCGCATGTGAGCTGATGGAAGAAGGACACACGCTGACCTACATCTCTAGCCAACTCGGCTACACCAACATCTCTCACTTTTCTCGGGCGTTTAAGCGTGTGTCTGGTCTTACGCCGAAGATTTACCAACGTTCAATTTTGGACTAAGTGTAGTTTTGGACTGAATACAATTTTGGGCTAAGTACAATCTGGCCTCCCTCTCAGTTCCATTTGTAAGAGTGTCGCTAGATCTATCGCGCCCCAAAGCTCCTCTACGTCTTGTACCCTAAAATAAATAATCATACTTACTCCTCTTTAAGTCGAAGTACCATCTTGGATCAATCTCGACAGAGATACTTACCATAATGCGCCACACCCACTTTAAGAGCTGTTTCGCATATAAAACAATAAGCGTTTGAAAGTTATAAGTTTATCTCCTAAGTTTTTTATAACCCTTTACTCAAGAAGATGTAGATGAGCAATATAGAAAAAGTATATGGATTTAATACGCCCCAACGGCTCTTTGTCGGTTACACACTCGCCGTACTCGTTGATTTAACCGTTCTCAATTTTTTTGATGAATATTGGGATTTCGTCAATATCGAGTCTTTCACCATCTCATTTGCTGCTGCGATTTTGCTACAGCTGTTGCTCAAGTTATCCATCGGCTTAGAACATAAGCTCGCGGATTACTTCAAGTCGAAACCCGGCACTGCCCCTAAGATCTACAGAGGCCTGTCGAGCTATGTGATTCTCGTCGGTTCAAAATTCGTGATGCTAGAAGCCATCAATATCTTATTTGGTGACAAAGTGGATTTTACGGGGCCTTGGAACGGTGTCGTCGCCTTCTTTGCAGTGGTATTTACCATTCTGGTTGCCGAAGTGATTGTTTCTAAAATCTACTTTGCATTGGATGACACGCAGAAAACCGAAAAAGCCTAACTGCTCTATCAATTTTCAAGTGAACTGCCAACAATAAGTGGGCTACTCGGGAAGCCGATAACGTTGCATCACTAAAAAGCAAAACGCTTCCCGAAGGATCGGTTAAAAGCGTTTTGCGCTTTTTTGAGGGAGTGTTGACGGAGATGAGCTTAGAATGACGAGGTTACTTCTCCCTCGCCACGATTAAGACCATTTTTAGCTCGCTCTAAATTTAACCGCGAAAGATCTGTGCACCAAGAAGGCTCTCACGTGATCGTAAATCAGATTAAACACAAACGCGTAAATGGTAATAAAAATGGTCACGCCGATATCCATTAAGAATGCCTGCCAAATCCCCACATTAAGCAAGAAAGCCATCACTGGGATCGTCGCTATCAACAAGCCTGCTTCAAACAAAACCACATGGAATATTCTCAGCTTAAGTGAACGCTGAGATTTTTCACCCGTAAAGTAGCGATCAAAAATGCGGTTAAAACAGTAATTCCAAATCATAGCGATGGTCGCAACAACTATCATAGTTCCTGATAAGGCATTCACATCATGATCGGTAAATATCGCCAACCCCATAATTGAAAGCGTGACGGCCAAAACTTCGAATAACACTGAGTGGAACACTCTTTCTAACGTACTCATACATTCCTCTAAATAATCTAGTATGTGTTGGATTAGCTCGATTATGTCATCGAAAATAATAAGAGAAAGTTAACAGCCATCACGATTAGTGATAGTCTGAGCATTATCATCCCATTTGGTATTGAGCGAGAGGTAACATGTACAGTTTTGAGCAATTAAAAGTCTTCGTCACCGTGTGTGAAAGTGGCTCTTTTTCTGCTGCAGCACGCAAGCTGAAACGCGCTCAGTCTGGTGTCAGCCAATCGATCGCCAACCTAGAAATAGCTATCGACCAAGAGCTGTTTAACCGCGAGAAAAACATCCCTGTTTTGACCAACACAGGTAAAGCCTTATTGCCTGTCGCTAAGTCGATTCTCGACCAACAAAAGTACTTCGACCAAAAAGTAGAATCGCTGACACAAGAAGATGAACACGAACTGATCATTGCCATTGATGAGAGCATCATAGACAAGAACTTCATTAAGATAATCAGCTCACTAGCCGATCAGTTTCCAATCACACACTTCGATATTATTACCACTTCAACCTTCGATGTTGAAGACTTAGTGAGACGTGGCAAAGCGCAGATAGGCATCATCTATGCGGATGGTGAACTTAAAGTGGATATGGACTTCTTCTTACTGGGCCAAGCACGTTTTCTTACGGTTAGCTCCGCCACTCACGAACTGAGCCAAATGCCCGTCGTTCAAGACTCAGACCTAAAGCGCTACCGCCAATGTGTGCATCGCAGTTCAAAGCAGCGCGAACTGTGGTTCACCTACGGTATTAGCTCGATGCTTTGGTATGCCAACAACCACAAAACGATCATCGATCTCGTTGAACAGAACGTTGGCTGGGCAAATGTGCCTGAAATGATGGTGATGGAAGGCATTCAAAAAGGCGAACTTGTGGCGTTACCTGTCTCACACGAGCATGGTGGTTGGATTACTCCAGTGGGTTGCTTAGTGTCTCGCAGCCATATCAATGGCCCAGTGTTAACAAGTTTACTTGAAAAACTAAAAGGCCACTCATTAGAGAACAATCAATGGCAAGCCAACTAATCTCCCCCCAATTCTTGAGTTCAGCCTATTTTAGCAACTGAATCCTAAGTCAATGACGGTGGTGTTTTCTCCAGCACTACCTCATTTCCGCTTTTCGTGCCGATAATTTTCTTTGTCGTGTGGATAAAACACCCTAGTTGATGTCCCAAAGTGACATAACTAGTATGCGATCCCAAAGGGTTTGTCTTATCAAACTGATATCGACAAACCCAAATCGCTCTTTAACACCACTGACCCAACTTCAAATCTCCCAGATAAACGCTCTGTCTTACAGTTGCTTATGCCGGTTTCAAATAGATCACTTTTGAATATTGATTCGCACCCAGTTTATGAGCGCTCTTCGAGTGCTTTTTTATATCTAAATGAACCTTTTGGAAAATTTGTCGTGAACGTTTTAAGAAATATTTGCCCTGAGAAAATGGGTAAAGAGCGTAACAAACGAGAGTATGATTTACGCGTACTTAATTGTGTCAGTGAAAGCGAATATGAATCGCGTATGGCAGTATGGAATAGCTTAACTTTGGTTGCGACTCCGTCTGTTTCAGAAACAAAAGGCTTCATCGATGAGGCTTTCAACAAACTTCAGCAAGATTTGAAAGAAGCCAGCCGCGAGTTATCGATTAACTACACGGACTTCATTGCAATGGCGCATGAAGAACTCAACTACATTAAGGTGTTTGTTGCTAATAGGACCGCACAATACGGTTGGTATGCCGCGATCGTTCTTATGATCATCGCTACTGTTGCTCTATGCGCTCAGTAAACCAAACTGTGTATTCAATAAATTGTCTTAGAAGCTCAATCGATAGGCCAATTTAGCCTTTGTATAAGCTTGTTCTTTAACTAGAAAACAAATGGTTAACCTCATTTGTTTTCTAGCCTATAACCCCTTCACTCTCCCATTAGAGACAACAGATCCTGCGTCGCTTGTTTTGGATCTTCAGCGTGACATATCGCAGATACCAGTGCTAACCCATGAATGCCGCTCTCAACTAACTGCGGGATGTTCGATTCGTTAATTCCACCAATACCGACAATCGGTAACTTCGTTGTCTCCAACGCCATTTTAATGCCGTCATAACCCCAATGTTTCTTAAGGTTTGTCTTAGTCGGTGTGGCAAAAAGCGCACTGAGGCCAATGTAATCGATCGGCAAACTATCGGCTTCTCGAAGCTGTTGTTCAGTTTCAATCGACAAACCAAGAATCTTATCTGGACCAATCAACTGACGGGCTAACTCAGCAGGCATATCTGATTGACCTAAATGCAAGCCGTCAGCATCCACAGCCAACGCAACGTCCATTCGGTCATTAATGATCAACGGGACACCAGAGCCAGCCAAAATCGACTTAACGGCCTGCGCACGTTCAATAAAAGCTCTGACATCTCCATGCTTCTCTCTTACTTGAACCATAGTGACACCACCAGCGATTGCTTGTTCAACGACAAACTTAAGCGTTTCTAGATCTTGCTGGTCATCAGTAACCAAGTAGAGCTTATAAGGGTTCATATCGTGCCTTTGGAGTCGGAGTCTAAATTGCGTTTCTACTATTTTACCGACAATTTGCATCATGTGCATGGAAGTTAATAAACAATTAGCTCAATTAAGCATGCTCCAACAAATATGCAACCCATTGAAACGATACTAAAAAACCGAATTTTTTAACGAAAGCGTTACTTATTACACAAACTATTCACTTAAGCCTGCCCAGAACCCTGTTTTATGGAATACTTCGCAGTGAAGGAATCAGGTAAATATAGGGATAGTAATGCGCCACCTTTCTATAGCATTTAAGATCAAGCTAGGTTATGCCATCTGCTTGCTCTTTTTCGTCATTTCAGGCTTTGTGAGTTACAAAGGTATCCAAACCTTGTCGAACGGCTTTAGCCAATACAGTGTACTTAGCCAGAAAGCGACACTGTCAGGCAACATTCAAGTGCATTTTCTGCAGATGCGCTTAGCCTCTGAACGTTATTTAAAGTCATTGGATGAGCAATACGAAGTAAATTATCAATCAAGCAAACTCGCGATTGATGAACTGCTCAACAACTTAATCCAAACCACCACCAAAAACGATAGCCTAGCTAGCCTGCAATTAGTGCAAGACAGCGTAGCGGCATTTGACACGGCTTATGGCTCAATGAAACAGAGCCAGCTGCTCATCGACCAATTGGTGAATGTCGAGATGGTCAAACGAGAAACCAACGCCCTCAAAGCCGCGCAAAGCTTGTTGTATGAGTCGTACAACAACAACGATCCAAACGCGAGCTTATACGCGGGTATGTTGATGGAGAACTTCCTCGCAGCCAAGATCACTGTACTGAGTTACTCAAACAACAACGACCTAAAAACCTATGAAGCGGGTAAAGATATCTTTGAATACGCGTTGCCGGGTATTGAAGGCGACATTGAGTCTCTCAAATCATCCCCTTACCAAAGCGAGTTGATTGAAGATTTCTCTAACCAGCGCGAAGCGTATGCAAAAGGCTTTGAACAAGTTCATCAGCAGATGATTGAGAACACGCAAAGAACTGCGACTCTTGCCTCGATTGGTGACAGCTTGGCTATTGCGGTCGCGGATGCTCAAAGTATTCTAGAGCAACAGAAACAAGTATTAACGCCAGAACTGCAAGCCAGTGAAAAACGTTCAGTTCAAATCATCTTCTTGCTAACAGGTGTGGCTTTGGTGATTGGCATGACAAGCGCTGTGTTGGTGACTCGTTCTATTACCAAAGGCATCGCACAGGTTAAACAGATCACCAATGAGCTTTCTCAAGGCAATTTAAATGTTGAAGTGAACATTGAGAGCAAAAACGAAATTGGTGAACTGCTAACCAACATGGAGATCACCATCGAATCGCTGCGCGATATTGTTGGTCAAGTGAACCGTTCTAGTGTGCGTATTGGTGAGATGTCGGAGTCACTCAATCAAGTGACCAATAACAGCTCGACCAACGCAACACAATTGAACAGTGAGATGATCAATATCTCTTCTGCCGTTGATCAATTGGCTTCGAGCACATCAGAAATTGCGGCAAGTGCTAACCACGCGTCTCAAGTTGCAAACCAAGCAACCGAGAATGTCGCGATGGGACTCAAAGAAGTAGACAAAACACTGCATGAAATTGGCAGCGCCGATGAAAGCATGCAGGTCAGCAGCCAGAAAGTGACGGACCTACACAAAGAGTCGATGAACATTGGCGCCATTCTTGAAGTAATCAAAGGCGTTTCTGAGCAAACCAACCTGTTGGCATTGAATGCGGCTATCGAAGCCGCTCGCGCAGGTGAACAAGGTCGTGGATTTGCCGTGGTAGCCGATGAAGTGAGAACGCTCGCTAAGCGTACTCAAGATTCTGCAAGCCAGATTGACGAACTCATCACCTCGTTACAGCGTGGTGCTAAAGATGCGTTAGAGTCAATCAAAGAGAGCCACAGCACGGTTTCAGATGCTTCGACTCAGGCACAACAAGCCTCTCAGAACCTGCATGTGATTAACCAACACATCCAAGATTTGAATCAAGCCAACAGCCAGATCGCAGTATCTGTTGACGAACAAGATTGCTTAACCAAGTCGTTGGGTGAAAACGCGCAAGGTGCAAACACCATCGCACAAAGCAACCAAGAGTCGGTCAGCAGCATTTCTGGTGCCGCGAGTGACTTAACCGAAGTTGCTCATCACCTAGAAAACCAAGTAAATCGATTTAGAACCTAACGAAACCAGCCTTTAACACAGCTGACACGGTTCCGAACCAAGAATAAAAAGCCCCCGACACATAAGTGTCGGGGGCTTTCTTTTAGTTAAGAGCTTTAAGTTAAAAGCTATTAACTTAGAACGATCAGTTTTGAGTTTAGAACTAGATTAAGCCTACTGAACCTTTAAACGTTGAATCAGTGTCTCTTCATCTAGTTGATACAGCTCATCGAGTAAGTTCATCTGCAAGCTACCTGGGCCACGTGAGTTTTCAGCTGCGATTTCGCCAACCACGCCCAATACCGCTGCGGCTGCCAAACCACTTTCATCACCAACAGCAGCAAATGCGCCAGTCAATGCCGTTAAGGTACAACCCATGCCCGTCACGTACGGCATCATTGGGTGCCCGTTGTTTAACGTCACAACGCTGTCTTTAGTGACAACGTAATCTGTCTCGCCAGAAATCACCACATTCGCACCGTATTCAGCGACCAAACATTGCGCTGCGCCTAATGCTGCATCACTGCTATCTAGCGCATCAACGCCTTTGCTCTGCGCTTGCTCGCCCGCTAACGCGATAATCTCAGACGCGTTACCACGAATGATCAACTTGTCAGCTAAGCGTGCAATTTCACGAGAAGTCTCGGTACGCAGCGTACTTGCGCCACAACCCACAGGGTCAAGAACCACGACTTTGTTGTTCGCATTCGCTTGTTCAACAGCAAAACACATTCTTGGCGTCCAAACACTGTCGAGCGTGCCAATGTTGATCACAAGCGCGCCAGAGAAAGACATCATCTCTGCCAGCTCTTGCTGTGAGTGCGCCATAATAGGCGAAGCGCCAATCGCCAATAACGCATTGGCCGTATTGTTCATCACGACGTAGTTGGTGATGTTCACAACCAACGGTTTTTGCTCTCGTACTGCGCGCAACGATTGGATAATTTGTTCAGTTAGCATGGATTAATCCTTATTCGTGAAAGTCGCTTTTAAGCCGCGGTTGAGTCATTAAGTGCATTCAGACCTTGTTGCCAAAAAGCCACTTCCATACGCGTTGCGGTTTTGAAGATATGAACGATGTTCTGACCACGCTCGCTGTTGATATCAATTTCAGCAAGCAGTTGATTGAAGTATTCCGCCCCCGTTGCCACGCCCGACTGGAACTCTTCACCGCCATAAAGTTGTAGCCAGCTCGCGTATGGGTTGCCTTCTAATACGGTATCACTGCTTTCTAACAGCGCTTTACCAATCACGGCATAACCAAGTGAACACGGAGCCAATGCCGTATATAAGTCGACAAGATCACCCGTCATGCCTGCATCCAGAACGTAGCGTGTGTAAGCAACTGTGCCGAAATCTTCAGATTCGTTTTCTAAATCCGATTCGGTTAAACCCCACTGACCACAGTAAGTCACGTGGTGAGAGATTTCAGAATCTAGCAGAGCATGAACACTTGGCAGTGCACGGCGCATATCAGCCAGTGTCTTTGCCTTATAAATTGCCAATGCATAAGCACGGGCATACTGCTTTAAAAACAGAAAATCTTGCTTCAAGTAATGCAGAAAACACGGCTGAGCAAGTGTGCCGTTTGCTAGCGTTTTAACAAAATCATGCTCGGTGTAGTCTTGCCAATCTTGCTGACAGGCTTGGATTAAGTCTTGGTATTTCATGAGATTCCTTAGTCAAAAGTCGGTACGTAATCAGCGGCTTTTGGTAGTGATTTGATGATGCCTTTGTCGAACATGAACTGTGCGTAATCATCGTAACGCTTCATATCCACTGCAGAAGGGCGAAGTGCAAAACGAGTCAGTGTGTCGTTCCATGCGCGTTGGTTAAGCTCGTTATTCAACGTATCTGGTGAATACGCCACAAACTCACTCCATGATTCTTGCGGGTGGTTCACAATGTAAGTGGTTGCTTGCTCAAGTGCTTTGTTGAACGCTTTGATTGCTTCGTCGTCGTGTTTCTTTGCGTTCGCCACAAAGATCAGCTCGTCGTAAGCGGGCACGCCGTGCTCTTCTGGGAAGAACGCTTTCGCTTTAAAGCCTTCAAGAGCTAGTTGGTTGGTTTCGAAGTTACGTAAGCCACCCCAAATTGCATCTACCTTGCCCGATGCCAATGAAGATGAAAGTGCCCAACCGACATTGATGGTTTGCACGTCGGTAAATGCAACATTTTCTTGAGCTAGCATGGTGCCGATGGTCGCTTCTTCGTTACCCGCAATCGCAATACCGATCTTTTTGCCTTTCAGATCCGCTAGTGAATCGTTCTTGCCATTATCTAAAACCATCAACGTATTCAGTGGCGTCGCGATAAGGGTTGATGCACGAACCAAAGGAAGACCCGCTGCTACATCCATGGTTAAACTTGGTTGGTAAGTTACCGCTAGATCGACTTTACCTGCTGCGACCAATTTTGCTGGCGTGCTTGGGTCAGCCGGCTCTTGGATTTCAACCTCTAGGCCTTGGTCAGCAAAGTAACCGCGCTCTTGAGCAATCACAATTGGGCCGTGGTTCGGGTTCACAAACCAATCCAACATCAATGTCAGTTTCTTTTGTTCAGAATCCGCCAATGCATGACCTGAAACTAGCGAAGCAAGCAGTGCCACTGCACCTACCAATTTGGTATTTTTCATAGTTAACCTTTCCTTTTGAATATTATTATTGTGTGTATCGAGCTAATTTTTAACGAAGTTTTGTTTAGATAAATAGCGTGAGCGAAGCTTTATTAAACAAGTGTTATTGAGCGAACCATCACTGGTTCTCCCAAGGGATAGCTTTTTTGAGTAATTTGTCTGTGATGAAGTAGAGCGAGATAGACAGCACCGCCAAGATGAACAAGGCTGCAAACATCTCATCAATGATCATGCGTGCGTTCGCTTGCAGCATTAGGTAACCCAGCCCTTCACTCGAACCCACCCACTCCCCGACGACCGCGCCAATTGGGGTAATAACCACCGCCACACGAATGCCAGACGCTAATGTTGGCAGCGCAGCAGGCAGTTGGATATAACGCAGCAATTGCCATTTCGATGCGCCCATCGTTTTGGCAAGATCAAGATAACCAGTCGGTGTATTTCGCAGACCGTCGTAACAACAAGTGGTCACGGGGAAGAAGATAATGATCGCCGCCATGACGACCTTTGATGCGATGCCATAACCCAGCCACAGCATCAATACTGGCGCAATCGCAAACACAGGGATGGCTTGGCTAGCAATTAAGATAGGCAACAACCAGCGTTTCAGCGGTTCGAACATCAACATCTGTAGGGCGAAAAACAGCCCCATCGACAAACCGAGCAATAGACCAAGTAAGATCTCCTGCGCAGTCACCCAAGTGTGTTTGAGTAGCACATCGTAACGTTCAATAAGTTTTAAAAAGACTTCTGCAGGCGCTGGCAGAATGAAGCTAGGCATCTCAAAGATAACCACCACCATTTGCCATAAACCGAGAATCACAGCACTGCTGATAAGCAAACGCATAACGGGATTCATCTGACGAGGGCGCTTAGTCGTGATCTGTGTGTTAGTTGAACGCGCCACAGCTTCGCTTCGCGTTAGATCATTCATAATCACGCTCCAACTGATCTAAGATCGCTTGTTGTAACTCAGCACATTCACCGTCTAACACTCTTGGTGTCGCTGTATTAGGCACAGACAGTGACTGTGCACTCGCCGGAGTGCCTTGCAACACATACAAGTTATCCGCCAAACGCACCGCTTCTTGTGGATCATGAGTAATCAACACAACGGTTTTATCTCTTAACAGTTCACAAGCTAAGCTCTGTAACTTATGTCTTGTTACCGCATCCAGCGCAGAGAAAGGTTCGTCCATCAGCACAACAGGTTTGTCTTGCATTAAGGTGCGAGCCAAAGCAACACGCTGGCGCATACCACCAGACAACTGATCCGGCATAGTAGACGCGTGATCAGCCAAACCAACAGCAGCGAGCAACTCTAGTGCTTGATTGGTTTGCTGTGCTTTATCAAAAGCTGGATTTTGAAAGCGATGACTCAGACATACATTGTCGATAACCGACAACCACGGCAGTAACAAGTCCTGCTGCGCCATGTAAGCGATGCGATCCGTTAAAGGCAGTTCATCAGAGGTTACCAATGTGCCCTGCCACTCTACCTTGTCGTCCAACAAGCCCGCCAGATAACGCAATACCGTGGTTTTCCCGCAGCCACTTCTACCCAACAATACCGTCCACTTACCTGCGTTTAAGCTAAGCGACAACCCAGACAAGGTCGCGTGCTCACTGTCGTTATAACGTAAAGAGGCATTGCTGAGTTGAACGCCAATCGTATTAACGGACATTACCGTGCCCAGCGAAGAAGTGATTTACAGGGCCATGGCCTTGACCGACTTGCAACTCATCAGCGTGAGCAATTGCGCGCGAAATGTATTGTTTTCCTAGGTCAACAGCCTCTGAAAGCGTGTTGCCTTGAGCCAAGAAAGAAGCAATGGCAGATGAGAGCGTACAACCCGTGCCGTGGGTATTTTTAGTAGGAAAACGCTTCGCGCTAATCAGAGCAGATGTGGTTGGCAGAATCAGTAAATCGTTACTGTTCTCATCTTTCTCCAGGTGGCCACCTTTCAAGAGAACGGCTTTAGCACCCAGTGCGCGTAAGTCTTCAATCATGCCCTGCATTTCAGCTTCGCTTTCAGGTACTGGCTTGCCTGTTAATGCAGCACCTTCTGGTAAGTTAGGAGTAATGATATCTGCCAGCGGAATCAGCTCTTGTTTCAGCGTGGTGATAGCCGAGTTTTCTAACAGCAGATCACCACTTGTCGCGACCATGACAGGGTCAATCACTAAGTGTTTAGGTCGGTACTGCTTAATTTTGTCTGCAACGACTTTGATGATTTGCGAATCAGCCAACATGCCGACTTTCACTGCCACGATATTGAGATCAGTAAAAACCGCATCTAACTGGCTAGCGACATGGTCGAGTGGAACAGGAAAAATAGCTGACACGCCTTGAGTGTTCTGGGAAGTGATAGCGGTAATCACAGAACAAGCAAAACTACCGGTGGCAGACATGGCTTTAATATCAGCTTGGATACCTGCACCGCCGCCACTGTCAGAACCCGCGATGGTTAAAACAATCGGAGTATTCGTGCGAATCGTGTCTTCAGCAGAGTGCTGCTGTGTTGAGGATTTTGGTGTTGAGGCTTTTGGCGTTAAATCTTTTGAAATAGAACTGTGTGTCATTGTCGCTCCTACTATCTTACAAGACGTAGGAGAACGAACACCGATCGAAGGAGAAGTCGCATTAGGCTCATGAAAGCTTTCATGGGTGCAGACGTAGATCGAGTGCTTATAGTTCCCTACGCCAGTGTTAACTGAATCAGGTTCAACGGGTCTCGACTAACGATCTCAGCAAACACCAAATAAGGTATGTGCCCCCCGACTATTGATAGCGATAGTAACAGCACTCTCACAACTGAGATACTCATTTTATTCAATTATACTAATTACGCATGAATAAATTTCAATTAGGCAAAACAAAACAAATACTTATAACGTTCCTTTAGATGGCTTCGACTGTACAAACAAGCACAGCACAATCAGAGACATACCTAACCAGCCTGTAAAAGGAATCAGCTCACCGACAACACAGACGGCAAGCACCGCTGCGACTACTGGTTCAAACAAGGTCAGCAGATTGGCACTGCTCGCGGTCACGTGGCGTAAACCAAAACTGAACGCGATATAGCCCAAGCATTGTGGAATTAACGTCAGATAACTGATGACGAATACGTTGGTCTGTGAGGAAAACAGGTTATTACCAGTAAACCAGAGCGTTGGCAGCAACAGCATTGCACCGAGGCCAAAAATACTGCCCATCGCCGCTTGTGACTTAATCCCTTTATCAATCAGTGCTTTGGTCGCCCAAGAATAAATGGCGTAACACAACCCAGCGACCAGACCTAAGCCAATACCTAACAGCTTGAGATCATCACCGGATTCATTCGCCGATGAAGATTCTGAAAACACCAACAGCCCAATACCTACCACACCAATCGCAAAGCTAGTAAGCCAACGTTTGTTGATATTATTCTTTTTGCTAATAAGACACTCTAACAGTGCAGAAAAGAAAGGTGCGGTAGCAATCGAAACCACGGTACCGATCGCCACGCCTGATAATTTCATTGAAGAATAGAAAGCTAAAGGATAGACCGCTAAAGCCAAAGCACTCACTGTCAACAGCTTCTTGTTCTGCAAAAGTTTGTCGAAAGCGAATAGTATCTTTCGATACGCCAAACCCGCTTGCATTAGACCACCGACGCCCATAGAGAAAGCACCAATCGCTAATGGGCTTAGATCAGGTGCAAAACTTGCGGCGGTGCCTGTCGTGCCCCATAAAATAGAAGCAAACAAGATGACCAAAGTGCCCATTTGGAATTCGTTAACGCGATTGATGGCAAGATTCATTTCTATTATCCAATTTTCAGTTCTGAAATAGATAATAGTGAAGATTGATATAAGTTAGTTTGCTAAAAGGACGCTATTGTTGTTTCTAAAGACTCTCTTTCATTGAGCCTAGAAACGCCCTTGGAGACATCCCAAAGTGCTGAGAGAAGCGACGACTGAAAGCAGAAACATCACTATAACCCACGTTTTCAGCAATCAATTGAACCGGTAAATCGGTATGGGTTAACAGGGCTTGAGCTTTCTCCATACGATAGCGAGTGATGTATTTAAGCGCACTGATACCCAAGCACTCTTTGAAGCGTTTTTTGAATTGAGTGGGACTCAAACAGGCCGTTTCTGCAAGTTGTGGAATAGAGAGAGGTTGGGCGTAATTATCCGCTATCAATCTTTGTACCGCACGGATTCTTGGGTCGATGCTCTTGCTAACTTGTTGTTGCTCTAACAGCAGTGAAAACACATCTAAAACTGATGATTCAAGGCCACTATCGACCTGATATTCCAGCTGCTTCTCAACAAACAGCAAGAAGCTCATCAAAGGTGGCGTTATCGTGAAAACCGAGAGCTCATGCTCTAACAAGTGCTGCGGCAACTCCGCCATATCCGCGACAATAAACCGTGCGGCTTCATCCGCTTTAAACGCATGCGCAGTGGTTACCGGAATTACCACACATTCGCCCACGGCCACTTTGCCGACATACCCCACCATTTCGATATTAATACTGCCTTGGATCGGCAATACTAATTGATGATGGTCATCATGGGCATGGGTATTAAATTGCTTGGTGTAAGATCGAATGCTTAAGCTAGATTTCATAATCAACGCCGGAGTAGATCGGTTCAGAACGAGTTAAAACACGAAACTACATGATTTGAACAAATGAGTCACTTCGGGTTGGCATTTGTTAGTACCCTAACCTATTCTAATGGCGATCAAAAAAGCCGCTCAAGCATCAATCACAATGCTCAAACGGCTTTTTATTAGAGTCTAATTAGCGCTGCCAAGAGCCGTTAGCCAAACCGGCTATCGCTCATGAGCTCAATCGCCATATCACACTAGATTATTTTTGAAGTTGCTCTTTAGCCGCTTCAACCTTAGAAAAATCTAGGCCAAGCTCTTCAACTGCTTCTTTGATTAGCGCAGGGTTTTGCATTACCTGACCCATCAGCATTTGAAGTTTGTCTTGAGGTAAACCAAGTTGGCTGATTGTCGCCATTGCTGCAAGAGGGTTCTCTGTCAACGTCTTGAATATCTCGCTGATCTGCTCGTCGCTAATATTGTTCTCTTTCAACATTGCTAAAATCGGGTTCATTTTTTTGCCTTTGAAACACTAAATTAAGTAGGAGCACAGCATACCATCTAGCTGTGCTCGATTGTACTAACAAGTGAAGCTTTGGTTTAACGCGAACTGTGCTTTTCCCAAACGCAAATAATGCTTGGGCTTAACGAGATTCCAATGGGTAAGAACGGTAGCTCCACATGCCATAAGTTCTTAGAGCATCACGGTAGATACCTAATAGCTCACCACTGCTCGCTTTCTTAAGATCTTCTAGCGGCTTGTCTGGGTAAGAAACCGTATCGAAGGTAATGCCCTGAGGACCCGTTTGCCAGCTAGCGATCTCAAACAGAGTTTGACCACGACGAACATGGCTCGCTGAGCTAATAATGGTCGCATGTTTAATATCATGACGAGCAAGCGCATAGCTACTGAACATGGCATTACCTACCGTGCTGGTCGCGTAGTTCTCTTCAACGATGCGGTCTTTGCTTACCCCTTTTGAGATAAGCCAATCCGCCATTAACTTGCCTTCTGTCTTATGGTTCTTAGGCACGCCGCCGGTTAACACGATCATCGCGTCTGGGTTCGCTTTCGACATTGCTAATGTCGTTTCAAGACGTTCAATCAAGATTTCATGCATAGAACCATCAGGGTTAAGCGCGTAACCCAAAGTGACGATGGCACCGTGCTCATCCAATAAACCTTTCTCCGCCGACTCTTTCAACGGTGTTTCTAACACGCGGTCGACCGTTGCAAAAATACGTTTGATGTCTTCTGCTTTGCCCTTGTTCAGGCTTTCCAGTTTCTCCATGTGCTTGTTGGATTCACTGTCATTGCCTTCAAATCTTTGCCAAACCGCAAGATACGCATGCAAGTCGACATCGTCTGGCGCAACCGTCAATGCTTGCTCAAACAACTCAATTGCTCGCTCTGCATTCTTGTTGTAGATCTGAGCGTTCGCTGCCGAGATCAGCAGGTCAGTACGGTAAGGTTCTAACTGGTACGCTTCTAACAATCGGTTGGTCACAATTTCCATGTTGCTTGGCATTTTAGCCGTGAAGCCCGCGTGAGAAATTCTTGCCGGAGACTTAAATGCCTGCAACGCATCAAGAAGTAGTTGGTCGACAACTTGTCGCTTAGTCACCAACTGCGCGTAGTCCGCAGAAGCCTGTACAGCACCATCGTTAGCAGCAAAAGAATAAGGTGTTGCGCCAAAGGCTAGCATGCCACCAAGAGCGAGGGCGATAATGTTCTTTTTCATGGAAAGATCCTGTGTCGTTAAGTGTTCACATCAGATTTGTTCACCAATGTAAGTCCCTAAGATTAAAAAACCGTGAACCACACCAGAATCTCCGAGGTTAATATTCATTTGTTGCATAAGGTGTGGCTGCAGATCACGATTTTATGTGCCAGAGTAAGCTCAAATATCCAGATAGCTTCGAGTTATGAGGAGCTCCTTTAATTACTTTGGAATATTTAACTTCGAATCCCACCTGCCTATTCCATCTAAATTCGTAAGTTTCGAAGCTCAACATCAAACTTAAATGTGCATTTTATGTTCATTATTTCAGCAGCTTAAAATGCTATCTCTCTACAAGTCGACGCTAATTCACGTTTACACAGCCAAGTTCAAAAGGTACAGAGTGTGATATCAAATCAGTCAATTCACAGAAAATTCAAAAATCATTTATTGAACGATCGTTCAAGTGATGCTTTAATGAATCACCAATACAAGGAGTTACCCCATGCTTAAGTTCTATTTTCACCAAACACCCAACCCAATGAAGATCGCTCTGTTTCTAGAAGAGACAGGCCTAGATTTTGAACTTGTTCCTGTCGATACCTTAAAAGGCGAGCAACACACACCGGAATATCGTTTGATCAATCCAAACGGCAAAACGCCCGCGATTGAAGACGAAGGACAACGTGTATTCGACTCTAACGCCATCCTGCTGTACCTATCTGAGAAAACAGGCAAGCTAGCTGGTCAGCCAGAAGACAGAGCAGAACTGCTCTCTTGGATGATGTTTATCGCGAGCGGCCTTGGTCCATACTCTGGCCAATCGGTACACTTCCGTCATGCAGCGCCAGCAGGCCTAGACTACGCTGTGAACCGTTACCTACGTGAAGCACAACGTCATTACGAAGTGTTAGAAAAGCATATGGAAGGTCGTGAATTTATCGTCGGAAATGAGTACACCATTGTCGATGTCGCTGCATGGGGTTGGATTGATAAAGCACCTTTCGTGCTTGGTGAAGAAGGCCTAGAACCTTACCCGAATTTGAAGCGCTGGTTTAACGCAATCAACACTCGCCCAGCGGCACTGCGTGCTCGCGAAATCGGCAAAGACGTTGAATTTAAAACCGAACGTGATGAAGAAGCGAAACGAGCACTGTTTCCTTCGAATTATGCAAAGTAGAAGTAAAGTCTAATGATGAGGCTCGGTAGTGTTCTACTGAGCCTTTACCCCCAATTGTTACTGAATTGCTGACAGCTATTTCTGAAAGACATCAACCATTGAGCTAATATACAATTACTTTCAACGATGAATTTTATTGTAGTCGCCAATCCAACATCATACTCAATGGACACAACGAAAGCCCAATTAGTCCATGTTTCTTTTATTTACAATTCGCTTAACTAGCTCATCTTCGAGAATTTTTCGTGCGACTCCATCGGCATCAATCAAAGCTTTTGCAAGATCATTGATATCTTGTTCAGGTTGCTCTCTTTTCACAACACCGTAAAACCGTAACAAGCGGCAAGTTACAATGGTAAACTCACCCTTTTCACTCAATGGTCTATAAAAATCTCCAGGAGAAATTGCATTTATATGCTCGTGGTAGAAATCAAAATGAGGGTGAATAATTTTATAGTCTTGAGAAGAATTAGGAAAACGGCGGCGATCGGGGTTAACAAGAACTTCCTTTGAACTCTTAGCTCCATTACAATCTTTACATGCAACACAGAGATTTTCAGGTTCAAACATAAATTGAACCTTTTTATCTTTTGGAACTATATGCTCAATATCCCATGCCATCCCATGACCAACAGGATATGTAATTGCACAGTATGGGCACACATAGTTCTGTTCAACCTTGTAATGATTTTTTATGGACAATTTAATGTCTTTAAATTCATCATCCCCCCAGTCAGTTCCGTTTTTTTTATCACGCTTAATAAAATTATCAACTAACTCTAACTCACCTTTCGTGTATGTTACTGGGTTATCAATCTTCATTAATCTCCTCCATAACTCTTTCAATTGTTGTAATAAGAGAATGAACAGGGTCTTCGCATGAAACTTGAGACTTTAAAGATGTAATCAATTTAATTCTTTCAAAAAGCTCAAAATTTAGTGGCGTAAATTTAGAAAGAGTATTAAGAATATCAAGACTCTCACTAACCAAATATTCATTCTTAAATCCCGGTGATTTAAATAGAGTTGCTAATTGATAGTCTGATGAATAACTTGTTGACTTTGAAGAATCAATCAACATATTTTCATCCAAATTTAATATAAAGCAGTTATCACTAGATAGTTTTGAAACTAAAAGGGGTGAGTGTGTTGCGATCACAAAATGACAACCAGAATACAATGAAAATAGATCATTAATTAATGGAATAAATTCTTCTTGCCACTCTGGATGTAGGCTTATTTCTGGTTCATCTATACATATTAATGAGTTGTTTTCTATTTGACTCGCAATGCCAAGTAACATCATAGCCAAACACTGCTCTCCTGAACTAGCATCAATAAAATCAACAAACTTCCGGTTATCATTGGCTTGAGATAGTTTTAAACTTGATACAGAAAATACCCCACTTTTTGATAATACTTGAATAGCTTTTACATAATCATCTTCAAGAATATTGTTTTTTGAAAAATTAATTGGAATACTAAATATCTTTTTCCATTTTCCGTTGTTGGAATCAAGCAATACTCGAATACTATTATAAATAACATCCACTTTATTATCCCACTCGAATCCTCCTATATGATTTTCATTAAAAATAGGATTATCAAATGTGGTTAGTAACTTAGAAACTTTACGCCTAGATAGATCATTTTCATCAAGCTTCACATTTGAACGATACGAGACAAGAATACGATTACCATATCCTAGGTATTCTAAGGTCTTCTTTATTACTTCAAAGTTTGTCTCAATTTTTTCTGGTTTTTTAAACATGCTATCTAAAACGTTAGAAATTAAAGAAACTATTGAGCTACTACGTTTGCTATTCTTCATTCCAATGTATGAATATATGCTTTCATTTGAAAGTGATTTAGATACATTCAAAGGAAAGCGATCAAATGGGCTTGTAGATAAGCAAATCATGCGCTGAGGAAAAACACGATATCTATCATCAACATGTGAAACAAGCTTGAAAACACTAGCAACTTGAGAACTAATTCTTTGCATAGTACATTCCAACCCATTGCTCAAATAATTTACCTGATTCTGGCTATAGTCAGATGTAACTGCATTAAACCTTTCATCCCAGTTATTAGGATTTTCTATCAAGAAATTATCACTAACGTAAAAGTTTGATGCTAAAAATTCCAAAATCCGACTTTTACCGGCACCATTTTTTCCAGTCATAACACTAATTAAGTTCTTCCCAGAATTTGAATATTTTGACAACTCAAACTCTTTACCTTCAATAGTTACTTTACGAATTTGGAACGTCACGCTAGACCTTTAGAGTTGATATTTTGGCACATTATATTCAATCTATCACAGTGACACTAGGTTATTAAACGAAACCAATTGTATTGTTATGGGGAAACACGAAAAACGACGATTACATTGTCGATGTGTATTTCGTAGGCTAAGCCCTACCCTAAATTAACTTAGCCACAACACTCTAATTTTTCTTAATCAACTTCCACAAAAAAGAGCCGCTAAAAAGCGGCTCTTGATCTTCAAACTATTCGAACTCGTTCAGATTACTCTTTACCGAATACGTTGTTCTCTTGCTCTTGCACACGGATGAAAGTCGTACGCTTAGTTAGCTCTTTAAGCTTTGCTGCGCCTACGTATGTACAAGTTGAACGTACACCACCAAGGGTGTCAGAAATCGTGTAATGAACAGAACCACGGTATGGAAGTAAAACAGTTTTACCTTCTGCAGCACGGTACTTAGCAACACCACCTGAGTGCTTGTCCATAGCCGACTGAGATGACATGCCGTAGAACTTAACAAAAACAATCAACACTACATTTAAATCAATAACTTAAGTTAATTTAAATGTATATAAAAACAGTAATAAGTGGCGATTTATACCCATAAATAACGCTGTTTTACAATGAATGCCGCCATTTTTGCCGCCACTTTTAACTTGCCTGTATGGTGGAGGAACATTTGAGGAGTCCGCTTACATATCAATCAATTCTAACTCGGAATTTACATTAACTAGTTAATGCGCTGACATTGCACACGTCCAACATTTCATACTGATAAAATCACGCGTTGTTGGATACTTATTGTGGCAAAAAATAGGCATGAAGGTTTTGCAAAGGCATATAAAGAAGCAACATATCTCTATATCGCATACTCAAACAGATCTCATCTGTTTAAAATGGGCATCACAAAAAACACCCAAGATCGCTTACGTAACTTAAACTCGCATCGACCTGATGATAGCGGTGATTGGAAGTATGTGGGATATGTGAAAATAGGTCCCAAAATTACAGGTATAATTGAATCCCAAACCGCTACGTCACTGAAGCAGTTCAATATCCATCGTCCCTTTGGTGGAAAAAAAGGTTACTGCCGAGAACTATACAGTTGCCCGCTTTCTGTCATCTTAGAATACTTACACTACAGGCTTCTTCCTGAAGAGCGCAAAGCCCTAGCTAAATCAATCATGCAAAAGAACACAAAATTCAGAATGCATAACGGCAAATTGGTTAGCTTCTTAAAACCAACAGCAGACGACAACTTAAACCCTAGTTCGGTAAAAAAGCGAAACAAAGACAAAAACAAAAAACAAACACCTAAGCGTATTAGGCGTACTGATTTAACGCCGATGGCACAGATGCTTCAAGATAAGCACAACATAGCGGTCTATGTTTAGTCTACTAGACTGTTATTTAATAGACCCAAATAAAACAAGCTTAAAACACTACTCTGCGTAATCCCCTATTGCGTGAGCTGTTTTTTATGCGGCAATAGCCTTAATCTCAACAACCAACCTATACGCATCTTCTAGCACATCTCTTTCTTGAGTATCTAGGGCTTCATTAGCTTGCTTTAACGCATACAGATAATCTAGCATCACAATTAGGTCGTGAAGTAACGGAACTATCCGCTTATCTACACTTGTGATGTACTCCTCTAACTCTTCATCAGAATGCCATTTTTTAGGCTCTCCCCCCAAAGCAATAACAATAGCTGTTCGTAAGAAGCGGCATAATGGTACGAGTTTTAGGGCGATTATTAACATATGAACGTAATTGAAAGTATTTCATTTATTCTGTCCACATACCTTTTAAAGAGCAACTTTAGCCTACTATCTATCGAGTCAGTTAGCAGAATAACTTCCCGCTGAACTCCCCGACTCTACTATCACCTTAGCGTTTTGATTGATTTCATCGACCACAGCGTTCGCAATGGCTTCAGCCATCATCTCACCATCGAGCACGAAGCCTTTGGCTTTCAGTTCTGTTTCTATCTTTTGCTTTAATGATGCTTTGCTTATCGCCATTGTTACTTCCCTGCATAAACGGTTTTCGAAACGTCCACATGCGGTTTCCCCATAAACGGGCAAATGCTCACACCGGTGCACACCCCTTTTTCGCCATTAAACTTGATGGTGTCCGCGCCTTCGGTGATGTTCTTAGCTTTAATGGTTCTATTACCTTTGACGGTTTCGATGTGGGTGTCGTCAATCTCTGTTATTCGATTTTCTAGCACTTTGATTTGTTGAGTGAGGCATTCAAGCTTGTCGGCTTGGTCTGTCTTACGTTCGAAGCTGCCTTTCTGGTCCACCAATTGATACACATCTTTGCACTGTTGGTAGCGGTTTCGCCTTCTTTGATTCCTAGTAACTTGAAACCAAGTGGTAGCAGACAACGAATAAAGGGCTTATCCGGTTGACCGAACATAAATCTGAGTTCAAACAATACTGCCGATTGCCAGCAACTCTGGTAGCACAACAATCGTAGCTTTTTGTCCCAAACAAAAAAAAGCCGCTAAAAAGCGGCCCTTGATTTTCAAACTATTCGAATTCGTTCAGATTACTCTTTACCGAATACGTTGTTCTCTTGCTCTTGTACACGGATAAAAGTCGTACGCTTAGTTAGCTCTTTAAGCTTTGCTGCGCCTACGTATGTACAAGTTGAACGTACACCACCAAGGATGTCAGAAATTGTGTTGTGAACTGAACCACGGTATGGAAGTAAAACAGTTTTACCTTCTGCAGCACGGTACTTAGCAACACCACCTGAGTGCTTGTCCATAGCCGACTGAGATGACATGCCGTAGAACTTCATGTATTGCTTGCCGTCTTGCTCTACTACTTCACCGCCCGACTCAGAGTGACCAGCTAGCATGCCGCCTAGCATTACGAAATCAGCACCGCCGCCGAACGCTTTAGATACGTCACCCGCACATGAACAGCCACCGTCACCGATGATCATGCCGCCAAGGCCGTGTGCTGCGTCGCCACACTCGATGATTGCAGAAAGTTGAGGGTAACCTACGCCTGTTTTAACACGTGTAGTACAAACAGAACCAGGGCCGATACCAACCTTAACAATGTCTGCGCCAGCTAGAATTAGCTCTTCAACCATGTCACCCGTTACAACGTTACCAGCAGAGATAACTTTAGTCGGGAATTCTGCACGTACTTTCTGTACGAACTCAACAAGGTGCTCTGAGTAGCCGTTAGCGATATCGATACAGATAAATACAAACTCTTCGCTAAGAGCCATGATCTTCTTAACTTTCTCGAACTCAGCTTCAGATGTACCTGTTGATACAAATACGTTGTTCAGTGTTTTCTTGTCTGCTGTTTTAGCGAACTCAGCCCACTGCTCTACTGTGTAGTGCTTGTGTACTGCAGTCATAACACCGTGCTCTGCTAGAGCAGCTGCCATTTCAAAGCTTGCTACCGAATCCATGTTCGCTGCAATTACTGGAGTACCAGACCATTGACGACCGCTATGCTTGAATGTAAAATCGCGGGTTAATTCAACTTGAGAACGGCTTTTAAGGGTAGAACGCTTCGGACGGAAGAGTACATCTTTGAAACCTAACTTAAGTTCTTGTTCGATACGCATGGTGTTTTCCTTGATTCATAAAATTATGTGCCTCTCGCGAAATGCGTAGTAAAACCGTTGGCAGACGAGTTTACTTTTCTTCGGACACAAAAAAACCGGAGCGTTGGCAGACGCTCCGGTTTTCAGCATTATAGGTCGTGATTTAGTAACAGCAAGTCTGATATTTCACTTTTTTTTATGCTATCCTCTCAAAGATTCCATACCTGCTAAAACTCCTCTAGTGACACTTCCCCACTAAATTCTTACTAATTAATAACTTAGCGAACCATTCACGCAAACACTGTTGGTTTATTGCGCAATCGTTTTCCTCCCTTTTTTACGTAATATCCCCCTCACAAAGCAAATATGTGAGGAAAGTGCCTCGAAATCACATAAAAACCACACTTTTCTCCAACAAAAAAATGCCTTTTTTCATAAATAAATTCGATTTTTTTCTAATTTTTATCGGTTTTTGACCAAATTGGGCAGTCTCGTGACGTTTCTGTTTTGCGGTCACTTGGAAAAGTAGAGTGAAAACAACTCAATCTAGAGGCCAATACTCACTTGGGTTTGATAATTCAGCCCTCGTACTCCATTAAATGAAGCTTTCAAACTCAAACTTTATAAATCCACTTTCTATTCACCCGTAGCATTGCCGCGCCGAAAGCACATTTCGTGGCTGCCCTTTCGTTGATTTAACCTAAAACATTCAGTAAAGCGCATGGAAAAAGAGAATTGGTTAACGTGAAAAGCTAGGGGGAAGATTAGGTTTGAAGATAAAAAACAAAAAAAATGGCTAAGGTAATTAACCTTAGCCATTTTTATTCGATGTTTTGAATTGTTCTTTACAAGCTATGAGTCTCGAATTAAGACAGGTGCTAATTCTTTTGAGCGCTTAACGCTTCTGCAGTCGCATCTTGAATCGACAAGAACAATGACGTGATTTGTCCAGTAGGCGAACGCATCGGGTTTAGCGTCACGTTCTGGTACATGAAATCAGCTTGTTGAGTAACAGGGCGAACATTACGGCACTTGAACAGGTAAGGTCTTTGTGGCCATGTAATAAAGCTGCGACAACCTAAATCATAGACTGGCTTGGTTTTCAGCCTAAACCACTCTTCTGGGATTTCAGGGAATAACTCAAAGATCGACTTACCGATAGCATCATGTGATTGCTTACCGCTATGGTGAGTCATGAAGCCATTCCAAACTTGCACCTCAAAATCGCGATTAATAACCACCAGCCCCATGTCGACGTTCTGAACCATGTCCACCATCCAGTGGAACTGTTCAAATTCAGCAGGAAGATTCAACATATTAAAACTCCTCCATTAGGTAGGCCAATTTATTATCTAGAAGTGGCAAAGATTCATCAACAAACATGAATAGAAGGTCACAACGGATTGAAGTGCCGTCTATGTTATAGCTGACTTCGAAAGTCATCGTTTTCTTGAATGAGCCGCCGGTATTTTCAATAACGGAATCGATTGAGATGTGTTGACCCAGCAACACCGGAGAGCTCTGGAAGAAACGAACTTCTGACTGCTCACCTAACCCATTCAGGAATGAACCCACAAGGATATTAGATACATCCATCAACAGCTCTAATTCTTCTAACTGTTCGCTTTCTGTTGGCACCTTCATGAGCTTTTTAAGATCGCTCACACTGGAATCACTCAGCAAGACTAACGCTTCACCTGCAATACCTTCTCCACTAAAGCCTTGGCAAACACCCGACACTTGGTCGTTGTCTGCTAAGTCGCGAAGTGCCATGTGCAATTCACTCACTTCCAAAATATTCACGTTCGGTAGTGGTAAATGGACAAATACATCAAAATGGCGCGCCAGTGCATCGGCGGCGCGGCCGATTGCTACGTTCGCCACTTCCATGTAGATATCGCGTCTGCGTAGTATTGGAAGATCTAAAGCGGTAGGGGTAACAACCTGAGGCTGCGTTGGCGGCTCAACAAGTTCACGTAAAATGCCTTTTAACGCTTCTTTATCGATCGGTTTTTGTAAAAACGCTTTAGCACCGAGGTCCATGACCCTCTGCTGCGCTTTTGGCTGGATGTCACCGGAAACAACGACAACAGGTGTGTTATCACCTAAGCGTTGCATCTCTTCCAATGTGCCATAGCCATCTAGCTCAGGCATGGTCAAGTCGAGGAACATCAGTTTAAACTGGTTTTGAGCTAACTCTTCAAGTGCATTAAGCCCATGAACAGCAAAAGTTATATCTGCATTTAGAGAACTAGGCAGTGATCGAGCCATCTGCTTCCTTGCTAATGCAGAATCATCACATATAAGAACTGGGAACGACATAAATGCACCACCGACAAATTAAAGCTAATTTCGAGGAGTGTAACAGATCATTATCGTATCAGGTACGGGGTGAATGAATTTATATGTAGATTATTAGTCAGATTGATGGGAAAAGCGGATATTCGATTATCTCTGATTATTCTTTATGAAAAACAATATGCTACAGAGATAGTAACAAGCCATTTTATAAAGTAATTGCACTATTTTATGAAATGACTGCGATGATTTATAGAATAACAGCCTTAATAAGTAGCCTATTAAGGCTCGACTTGCCGATTCACGCAACAGCCATACATGTTGAACACCTATACGTGTTGACCGCCTACTACGCGTTTATCAGGTTGACGTTTTTATCCGTTTTACATAATGAGTGCAAAGGGGCTAAAACTGATATGTAGGCCATAGAATCAGTAATGCGAAACGAATAACCACAGCAAACACCAATAAAGCGATGCCCAGACGGTACCATTTGTATTCCGCAATATTCATTGGGATACGCTTATAAAACATAGTAATCACGCCTTTCCAATCACTACTGCGTCTTCCGTACTGCATCATGCTCGTCAAAACAAACAGAGCGCCAAGTACTAGCATTCCTTTCTCAGCCCAAAACAATCCAACTTCCATTTGTATTTTCCTTGATAAAACGATGAGCGACTTAAATCATTCTAGCCACCTTTGCTTACGGTTTCTGTAAGACCAAGGTCTAAATTACGAAGTACGCAATTCAGGGCTTTTACCTGATAGCTGATAGCTGATAGCCCATTGTTGGTAATTAGAAACTGGTAACTGGTAATTGATAACTGGTAATTGATAGTTCTCGGTCAGCATTACAAAGTTTATCGTTCAAGCTTTCATGGTAAAAGCGAGCATCACAAGCAGATCACGAATAAGCATGAGTCGAGAGATCCGGAGACTGACTGTTCTTTTGAATGACACGCATCAATTGGATAAGCAGCAGAATACCTGTCACACCTAAACCAACACCGATTCCGCCCCAGATCCCTGCCAATTCAAACTTAGACATCAAATACCAAGCCGCTGGCAAACCAAATACCCAGTAACCAATGGCTGTCATTACGGTTGGCATTGAGACAATCTTCATCCCTCTCAACAGGTTAATCGCCAATAACTGCCAAGCGTCTACAATAAAGCACAACGCAACCACCCAAATAACAGAGGCCAATAGCGAAGTCATTGCGCCCGTACCATCGTCTAACTTGAAGATAGACGCGATCATTTCCGGCCAGATGATGAACACGGCAGACAAGGCTACGCTCAACACCGACACCAATATAAAGCTTAGAATCGAGGTTCTTTTGATGCCTTCGTAGTTGCCCGCACCGAAATCACGGCCAACCAAAATCGCCGCAGCTTGTGAGAAACCGAAATTGAAGTTCCAAGTAAAGCTTAAGCATTGCAGTAGGATTTGGTGCAGTGCTAGAGAAGCAATACTGATCGTCCCCGCCATCAGAGTTCCGCCGTATATCAAGCCATGTTCAAGCAATGCAGCGAGCCCAATAGGCAAACCCATCATCAATAAAGGGCTCATTAATTTGATTGAATACTCTTCTGTGTTTAACCAAGGGGCGAACTGCTTAAACTCGTCACGCTTGAATACCCAAACCGTGTATCCAAGCATCACGATAAAGGCCGCGATAGCCGTACCTAGCCCTAAACCGGTTAAACCCATGTCTAATTGGAAAGTTAAGAAGTAGCTCACTGGCACATTCAGAATTACGGTGATGATAGACATCACCAGAATAGAGCGCACATTACCAAACGCACTGGTTAATCCACGCAGTACCAACAAAATAAGCGAAGGCAGCATCACCCATTTCAAGGCATGCACATATTCCATTGCTAAAGTAATCACTTCTTGGGGCTGTTTTGCTGCCTCTAATACCAACGGAGCAAACCAAAAGCTGGCCATTAAGGTCACACTCAACACAAATGCCAACATTGTTGCGCCTTTCACCGCCAATCTGATTTGTGTATTACCAAACTCAGGGCGAGCTACGCGCTGACCGTAAGCGATCGCAATCAAGTTCGCGACACACCCCACGGTGCTGCTCGCAATAATAAAGATGAAAAAGTAGATAGAGGCGCCTAAGCCACCAGCCGCAAGGGCTGACACACTGATACGCGACATCATCCAAACATCAGTAAGGACTAACGCCATAGAGATCAGCTGTGAAATGATCAAAGGGAATGCAAGAGTGAGTATTTTTTTCATGAGCGCCTCAGGTAATTTCGCCCAAAATACGATCGATGAGGCTGGCGTTCAATTGATAAATTTGCGACTCTAACATTCCATAAACTCATGCGAACGAATTATGACCCCATATCCTAGCTTGCCATCATCCCATAATGGCTTAAAAGCCTTCGAAGCTGCTGCAAGGCTGATGAGCTTTACTCTGGCCGCCGATGAGCTGCATGTGACACAAAGTGCGATCAGCCGTCAGATTAAACAGCTTGAAGATGAGTTAAACGCATCATTGGTTATTCGTAAGCATCGAGCGATTGAATTAACAGAACATGGTCACAATTTGTACGTGGCTTTACGTGAAAGCTATGCCAATGTCGAAGCGGTTATTGCTTCTTGGGGCGAGCCAAAGCAGAAACGTATTGTGATCAAAGCGACTTTGAGTTTCGCGACGCGCGTATTGATCTCTAAAGTCCGGGAATTAAACGAGCGTTATCAAGATTATGAAATCGTCATTGTGCCTGTGATTGAGGAAGACGAATCGATCAACAGCAGCGAATATGACCTACTGATCTTCCATACACGCTTCAAAAAACGCTATGACAAGGCACCTAACATCACCTTCTTACGTGAAGAGTTTATGGCGCCGGTCTGTTCGACTACTTTAACGAACAAAGATACTGACCTCGATTCGATCTTAACCTTACCAAGGCTCCACCCAACCTTAGATCATCACGACTGGAAAGTGTGGCTGGCTGATGTCGAGTCCCCGCCGAAAAAGCCCGTTAGAAATACCAGCTTCTTGTCTTTGGATATGGCACTCAGTGCCTGCTTGTCAGGTGAAGGCGTCACGGTGACGGATTTGCTGTTGGTTTTGCAGGATCTACAACGGGGCTTCTTGTACTGCCCTAAGGATGCAAAGATTCAGCACAGTGCTTGGACTTACTTCATGCACCAGCGTACACACACACCTATCATCAATGACCTTATTGAATGGCTGAGGGAAGAGACAGCAAAAGAGATCGAGTTGCTGAAATCACTCGCACAGCAATATCAGTGGTTTGGTGTAATAGAGCAAGACAAAGGCTTTGGTCGACTCTCTTAAATTAAGCTATGATTCCCCTTCCCTCACCCGATTGATATTTTTATGCCTTCTTTCTCTGTTTCAATGATCCCTGTTGGGGTTAGGTTCATGATCCTCTCCGCTTTTGGGTTCGCACTGATGTCTGCTTGTGTGAAATACATCAGCAACTACGGTATACCTGTATTTGAAATTGTTGCAGCAAGGGCATTGGTCTCTTTGATCATCAGCTATATCGATGTGAAACGAAAAGGCATTTCGATCTGGGGTAATAACAAACCACTCTTGTTTGTGCGTGGTGCTGTCGGTACTGCGGCGTTAATGTGTGTTTACTACGCCGTCACCACCTTGCCACTAGCAGAAGCGACCATTCTACAATACGTACATCCCGTGTTTACCGCGTTGCTTGGCGTGTTGTTCTTAAAAGAGCGCGTGCAAAAGTCGACCATGATCTGCATTGCATTCTGCCTCGCGGGATTGCTGGTGATGGTACAACCAAGCATGAACAGCGGCGTAAACAGCGAGTTACCCATGTTCAGCATTATGGTGGCGTTATTGGGCGCGTTTGGTAGCTCAATTGCTTATGTAATTGTGAGAAAGCTTAGCCAAACTGAAGATAGCTCAGTGATCATCTTCTATTTCCCGCTGGTTGCTCTTCCAATCTCAACAGCCCTGATCTGGAACGACTTTGTATGGCCAAGCTTATTCTTAACCATTATGTTGGTTCTGGTCGGGATTTTCACTCAGATAGGCCAATACGGTTTAACCAAGGCGATGCAAACTCAAGCTGCCGGTAAAGCTTCAGCTTACTCATACGTTCAAATCGTATTCTCAGCGCTGTTAGGCGTGTGGATCTTCAATGAGACTCCATCCGTTTGGACTTACCTAGGTGGTGGTCTAATTGTCACGGGCGCACTCATTAACGTGTTTGGCAAACAGTTGTTAGTGCCATTCAAGGCTAAGTAACCAACTAAGCGACCAAGCAACCAAGCAACCAAGCAACCAAGCAACCAAGCAACCAACAGAGTAAAGATCAGTTAGCCAATCAGCTAATAGATATAAAAAGGGCATTGCGGAATATTCCACAATGCCCTTTTCTGTGAGTCTTCCTAGCACCCTTTCTTAGACGTTTTATTTCGAACAATCTTGCTCTAGTACACCAACTCGATTACGAGTTCTACTACGTGGCATTGCGCAGCTTGGGATCATCACTCAAGTACTCTACAAATTCGATTTCAAAGCCCGCAGGATCAACAAAGTAAACGTTTTTGCGATAAGGTTCTTCAGCCCCAGGTTTGGCAATAGGGAAACCCGCATCAATAAGGCGCTCAATCACGCTCTCGATATTGTTGGTTACATAAGCAAAATGCGCGAGACCGACAGAATGCCCAGCCAAATCTCTGTTTTCTCCTTCGCCGTGATCGCTCAACGCGATGTATTGATATTCATCACCAAAATGTAGCCAGTTACGTGGCTTGCCAGACCATTCGCCTTGCCCTTCATCACGCACATACCAGTGAGGGAAAGCTGCTTTATAGAAAGTCAGCATCTCTGGGATATCTTTAACCACTAAATTTACATGTTCAAGTTGGATCATTCTTCTCTCCTTAAAGTATTCTCTTAAGCAACGTTGCATATCCTAATACCTCAAGTTAAGTTGAGGTAAAGAACTAATTTACGTTTATTTTCGAGAACGTCTTTAGAGTCCAAATGGCTCTGCTTTGACTACATACAAACAGTAAGTTTAGACGACTTAGTCCAACGTAACTCTCTTGCCTCGTATTATGTTCTTTGTACTTAATACCAGTGACTTTATGGGAGGTGTTCTCTCCAAACCACACCTTCCACAAAGTGAGCCGATGAAATGGATGCTGTATACAGGCCTCCCCTCAGTGATCGCAATGCAGAACCAAACCGTAGTTAATTGAAATACAAGCACTTAGTATTTTTTAGTCGACTGCGTAGCGGGAGTGATACATGGACAGCAGAATTACCATCAAAGAATTTCTCAGAGTGTTCGATTACCTTCGTTCAACGGGCGAACAGCTGAACAATAAATATCAAGTAGGCGAAATGACGGCTTGGCATGATTACGACGGTTACACCTGTTGGCTAAGCTACAGAGACGTTACGGTAACCCTGATGTTCCACGGTTCATTAAAAATCGAATACGACCAAGCGTCGAACTATGAAGACTTCATCAACCATTGTCTGGCTATGCTTGCTACAGAGCCTTCTCCGTAAGTACGAAAGGTCAACACGCCCTAATAACTATTGGAGAAAATCATGCACGAAACTGACTTTAAAACGCACTTACTGCCTAAACGAATCGCTTCTTTGTGCCTAATACTCAGCCTTTCTTTTTTATGGTGTCAAGTATCTGTAGCAGGAATAGATATGATTGATTTTACACAAGCGAACGAACAGAAGAATTGGACAGCGACCAACGACAATGTGATGGGCGGCATCTCAACAGGCGGTCTTATTCATGATGGCGAGACGAGTCAATTTAAGGGCGAACTATCGTTAGAGAACAATGGTGGCTTCAGTTCAATCAATCGCTCTGTTAAAACACTAAGCTCTGAAACGGACAGCGTAGAGTTGACGTTTGTGGGTGATGGTCGTACTTACCAGTTAAGGTTCACAACGTGGATAGATGGAAACAGGACCAACTACAAGCACAACTTTGAGACAATTAAAGGTGAACAACTCAAGAAAATTTTCCGACTAAACGACTTTCAAGCGGTGTTTAGAGGTCGGTTACTCAACGGAGAGCCGGGGCTTAAAGCTCAAGACATTAAACAGATCGGCTTTTTGATTGCAGACAAACAGCCTCTGCCCTTCGAGCTAAACTTACTTCAGATTCAATTCAAAACCTCGCAAGAAACGGAGTAACGCTTTGTTGGAATAAGGTAAAGTCTGAATAAACCACCGACGAACAAAAGCCCCTGATATCTTACCGATTCGCGATAGATATCAGGGGCCTTCCATTCAAGCGTTCAAAAGGTCAATGCTTCAAACCGTCAAAGATCTAAATCATTAGCTATTAATATTTAATGGCTGTTTTTCCAATCGACGTACTGCTTTCAATACGTTGGTGCGCATCTTTCAGAGTCTCAACACTAAAACCATTCAACGTCGTCGTTAGTGTCGATTTAATGCGGCCTGCATCAATCAAGTTCGCAGCTTGGAATAAGATGTCTTGTTGCTTCTGGATATCGTCTGTGTTGAACAGTGAACGTGTAAACATCAGCTCCCACACAAAACCTACAGACTTACCTTGAAGCGCCGACAGATCAATTCCACCATCGAACTCCACAATCGAACTGATCATGCCTTGTGGTGCAATCAGCTCCACCATCGATTCCCAGTGCCCTTTGGTATCCGCAACATTAAAAATGTAATCGACATGCTGGATGCCTTGCTCGCGCACAGACTCAACCAAGTTACGGTGATTCACCACATGGTCTGCACCCATATCCCTTACCCACTGCTCGGTTTCAGGTCTTGAAGCCGTCGCAATGACAGTCAGGTTAGTCAGTTGGCTCGCCAATTGAATAGTGATTGAACCTACGCCACCAGCGCCACCAATGATCAGAATCGACTTTTGCTCTTCAGGACGAACACGTAGGCGATCGAACAACGCTTCCCACGCAGTGAGTGTCGCTAGCGGCATCACAGCAGCAGCTTCATCAGAAAGGCTCTTTGGTGCTTTCGCCGCAATACGGTAATCAACGGCTTGGTATTCCGCGTTAGCTCCCATGCGAGTGACGTCACCAGCGTAGTAAACACGGTCACCTAATTCAAAACCTTCAACGTCTGTACCTTTACCGACAACTTCACCGACTGCGTCATAGCCCAGCACTTTAGGTTGTTCGAGTGTTTTATCCTTAGCACTACGAATACGAATTTTTGCGTCAGCAGGGTTGATAGAAGTCGCGCTCACTTTTACCAGCAAGTCATTATTTTTTAGTTCTGGCAGACTCGTTTCAAACTCAAATAAACTGTCTTGCTCTGTAATCGCAAATGACTGAGTAAATCCAATAGCTTTCATTTTTGATGGTACTGACATTGTGCTTTCTCCTTGAATTAGACGAGTTAATCTTAGTCAATTCTCACTCTAGATAAACCGTCTAACATTTGAATGATTTTCAAATATATTTTGATAATTAAGCGTATAAAGTTAGCTTAGAAGAGGTAAATAAGGGTTAACCCGCTTTGTGATTAGCAAAGATTTCAATACAATGTTTAGAACATTATCAAACACAGGTAGATAAGATGCTTCTTGAAGACTTACAGGTCATTTTGAAAGTGGCGGAGTTTCGCAGCATCACCGCAGCAGCCACCAACCTAGACATGCGTACTGCTACCGCGAGTGCTGCCGTCAAACGAGTTGAAGCCGCACTAGGCGCTGAACTGTTTGTAAGAACCACTCGCCATTTAAGGCTCTCTTCAGCAGGCGAACGCTATTTACCTGAGTGTGAACAGGCCTTGAAAATATTAGAGCAAGCCAAGCTCAGCATGCGCGAAGAGCTTGGTATTCTCGATGGAGAAATCCGCATTGCGCTTTCATCGGATCTAGGCCGCAACCTCATCACACCTTGGTTAGATGAGTTCTTGCTTGAATACCCTAAAGCATCACTTAGAACGAGCATCAGTGACAGTAATATCGATTTTTACCGTGACTCCGTTGATATGGCGCTTCGCTATGGCTCCCCTACTGACGCCAATATGTATGGTTTCAAGATCTGCGATGTGCCGAGAATATTGTGTGCGGCTCCTGAATATTTGGCTGAAATGGGAACACCAAAACACCCGAGTGACTTAGCTCAACATAATGGTTTGCTTTATCAGCTGCATGATATGTTGCAAGACGAATGGGTGTTTAACGATGGTAAGCAGGATCACAAAGTGAAGCTGAAAGGGAATCGTGCATCGAACGATGCTGACCTTGTTAGACGTTGGTGTGTTGCCGGTAAAGGCGTGGCGATAAAGTCTTGTTTAGATATGTCGAAGCATTTGCTTTCGGGCGAAGTGGTTAAAGTTATGCCTGAATTAAAACCAACACCAACCGAGTTGTGGTTAGTCTGCCCTAGTCGTCAATCCATCACACCAACGGTTCGCTTATTAAGAGATTTATTCCGCGAGAAAACCGCAGAGATCCTTTCTCAATTGGGAGACCAAGGTATTCTAGAAAATAAAGCATCATAGGATCTAATGCTGCTTAGAGATAAGACGCAGAGATACAAAAAAGGCGTTAGTGAACTTTGAAGCCACTAACGCCTTTCTTCATTTGAACATCACCCTGTATTAATGGATGTATCTACATTAATACTAATACTTAAATGCGAGTACTTAGTTTGACTCTTCTTCTACATCACAATCAGCACAGCACTGAAGAGCAATTTCATGTTCGAAGGTGATTGTATCTTGGCCTTCTTCTAGAAGTTCTGCAATTTCATCCGCGACTTCTTGCTCATCATCAGCTTCAATTCCGCTCGCTAACTCTTCTTCTGAATAACCGAAGAAATTCAGTAATAGATACTCGCGAGCTTCGTCTTTGGTACAAACCACATTTGCTGAAAGATCAGGCGTAACTTCACCTTCCGCAAGTGTCTTTGTCACTTGCTCTAGAGCAGTATCTTTCATCGCAGGCGTTAACCAACCAAGATCAGTACTTACTGTCGTTTTTTTACAGTCGAAGCAAGGCAGTTGGTGAAAGTAGTATTGAAAGGTCGTCATAGGTAATTTCTTCTTTAAGTGTTGTATAGCGAGATTATGCGCGTTTTATAGCAAAATACTATCTCAATCAACACCAAAAATTGATTCGCTCTGATTATTTTAACCAGATGCACAGCAAGCCATACTGACAACTTTAATCATCGGCTATTTGCTTAAATCGCCACACACATCGGCGTATTGGATATAGGGTCACGAAATACGCTCACTTTGAGATCAAAAACATCATTCAGCAATGTCTCGGTCATCACCTCATCGGGGGTGCCTTCAGCCACTAAACCTCCTCTTTCTAAAACGATCAAATGATCGCAGTAACGGCTCGCTTGGTTCAGATCATGGAGCACAACCACCACCGTTTTTCCCTTGTCATTCATCTGCTGCATCAAGTTCATTAATTCAACTTGGTGAGACATATCAAGATAAGTGGTCGGTTCATCCAACATCACGACATCTGTGTCTTGCGCTATTATCATCGCTATCCATGCTCTTTGACGCTGCCCACCCGACAGTGACTCAATCGGTTTATCAGCAAACTCAAGTACGCCAGTATCACGCATTGCTTGTTCGACAATCGCTTGGTCTTCTTGCCCTAACTTTCCCCAATGGGACACATAAGGAGAGCGGCCATATTCAACCAATTTTCTGACCGAGATGCCTTCGGGGCTGACCAATATTTGCGGCAGAAGCGACAACGAACGCGCGAGCACTTTATCGCCATAGCTCGACAACGGTCTGTCTTCAAATAACACCTCTCCAGTCACCGGCTTATTGATCCTGACTAACGTCTTTAACAAGGTAGATTTACCACATCCATTGGGTCCAATTAAGGCAGTAATTTTTCCCTTAGGGATGGACACCGAAAGGTTCGGTATGATCGTTTGTTTGCCGTACGCGACGGAAAGATTCTGCGTTTTTAGCATGGTTACCAACCTCGATAACGATAGAGAAGAAATATGAAATAAGGCGCGCCAATGACAGAAGTAAGTACCCCTGCAGGTAATTCAATCGGTGGTTGTAGACCTCTTGCCAAGCCGTCGGCACAAGTAACCAGAATCGCACCCACCAGAGCAGACGCCGGGATTAACAACTTATGATTATGCCCAAACAACAAGCGCGCTAAGTGAGGTGCTAATAAACCCACAAAACTGATCGTTCCAGCCACTGAAACGCTGACGCTGGCAAGCAACACTGCGGCCAATAGTGCAAGAGCTTGTATCTGTTTTGGCTTAGTACCCAATGTGGTGGCACTTTCCTCACCAAGCCCCATCACATCCAATCGCCAAGCAAGCCAAAATGCCATTGGCAACAACAAGAGCAATGCTCCCCAAATAAAGGGAACTTGCTGCCAGTTTCGTCCCCAGAGGCTGCCGGTTAGCCATACCATCGCAGTGTTGATCTCGATGGGGTTAGTGACAAGCAAGAAGTCGATGCAACTCGCCAGAAACGCACTCACTGCAATACCAATCAAGGCCAACTTGGCGGGTGTTGGCCTTGACCACCATGCCAATAGCGCAATCAGCCCAGCAGCCAGTACCCCACCGAACATCGCTACGACAGGAAGCACACTGACTGGTGCATTGGGGAACCAAACTAAACTCGCTGTCGCAGCAAGCCCTGCCCCGGCGCTAATGCCCATAAGATCAGGCGATGCTAACGGGTTACGTATCACGCCTTGCACTAATACGCCAGATAGCCCCAACCCTGCGCCCACGCTTATCGCGAGTAACATACGTGGTAGTCGATACTGATGGATAACAAAGTCGTCACTGGAAAAGGCGACCAAATGTTCGATGACTTGAGGAATAGAAAGTGACGCTGCACCGACAAACAAGCCCGCAGATGCCACTAATATGAGAATCCCTGATAACAAAACTATCTTAGTGTGATGGTGCATTAAGATCTCCTCGTCGCAATCAAAATAAAACAAGGTGTCCCAAGTAGGGCTGTAATAACACCAACGGGCGTTTCAGTCGGGAAAGCAATCGATCGTGACAACGCATCTGACCAAGACACTAATGCTGCACCAGCCATTGCGGAGATAGGGATCAGTAGATGGTAATTGTGCCCAACTATGGGCCGAACCAAATGAGGAACCAACAATCCTACAAAGCCAATGGGACCAGCGATAGCGACACTGGCCCCCGCAAGTAACACGATAGCCAATCCACTCATGAGGCGAGTAAGCCGGATATTACTGCCCAACCCCACAGCCACTTCTTCACCAAGCGCCAATAAGTTGAGGTTACGAGCAAGGCTAACAGCCAACACCAAACCAATCACTGCTGGCGGCCAAAGCTGTTGCCACTGTCCCTCATCCACGCTAGACAATGAACCGGTAAGCCAATGCAGCACGCTATAAGCCATATCATCAGCTAGAATCAACGCTGCTCGAGTTAACCCAATCAATAAAGCAGTAATGGCGATACCCGCTAAAACCAAACGTAACGGATGAGAACGTTCGGAGAAGAAGCCACCGAGGAGCATCACAGCACCACCGCCTAGCAATGCACCAAGAACGGCATTAAGGATCGGGTTTAAATCACTCACCACAGGTATGCCTATCGCAGCTAAAGCCATAAAACAGGCTGCGCCAGCGTTAATACCTAGAATTGATGGAGACGCAAGTGGGTTACGTGTTAATCCCTGCATCAACAGTCCGGCGACGGCTAAGCTTGCACCAATCAATAACCCAGCGTGAGCCCTTGGAGCTCTAAGTGTCGCCAATATTTGATGAGTCATATTGCTCTCATCAAACGCAAACCAATAGTGAACTAAGTCACTCAATGTTAGGGAGAAATTAGACCAACCTAGCATAGAGGCCAAGTAACCAGACATCGTCAAACACGACACTAAAGCCGTAAATAACGTGACTCGCCACGACACTAATACCGTAAGCCACGACACTATAAGCGAACGTCGCTTACCTCTAGAGAGCAACATCGAACTCATGAACGATCCAAGATCTGCTCTAGATTTTTCGCCATTTGTTCCGCGGCCAACATGCCTCGATTCAATGACCATAGTGCTGGTGACACTTCTACCACTTGTTGATTCTTCGCGGATGTTAATACATTAAACAGTGGGTTTTTCTGCCAATCATCAACGATATTTGGATCTGAGTAAGCACCAAGGAGCAACCAATCAGGATTTGTTTTCAACAACAACTCAAAGCTGGTTGGCAAGTACGCCTTGTCTGTCGGTTCCACTATTGGGCTAGCAATACCTAATGTGGTGAGTACACCTCCGGCATACGAAGCAGGGCTATGTAGCCACATTCCTTTTTCCGACACAACTGCAAATTGGACTGTTTGTTTAAGCGAGAAATGACTTTTAAATTCCACCATGGCTTGTTGATGTTGGTGAATTCTTTGTTCCATTGCCGATTGCTTATCGAGGGCGATACCGACCTTAAGCGCAGATTCCAAGTTCTCTTGATAAGTCTCTCCACGGCTTTTGAGCAGCAGAGTTGGTGCGATTCGCTGTAGATCTTGATAAACCGTACGATGACGCTCTGCATCGGCAATGATCAGGTCGGGCTTTAATACCGCAATAGCTTCTAGACTAGGCTGCGAACGCATCCCAACCGATTCCCATGGTTGCACTAATTCACGCACCGCCGGAATCACTCGCGAAGCATCATTGTCATCGGCAACACCAACCGGAGACACGCCTACCGCAGCTAACGCATCGACAAATGAGAACTCCAACACCACAACGCGTTGCGGGGTAGTCGCTATCTCAAACTGACCTTGCTCGTCTTGAATAATCCTCGTTTTTGCTGTACTGGAGAATGAGAACAAGCTTAAAGCCAACAAAGCTAAGGTTATCGCTATCTTGCTGAATAAAAAATGCCTTTTGAATGACAGCAGTCCGTTCGGCAGCAGCCATTGATTCGAAAATAAAAGTCGAGAGCTGTTTTCCATATTTACTTTTCCTTAAACACTAGAACCGTGAAAGTCGCCAATAATATTGGCGACTTATATTCGTTATTATTTTTAATCAATTACCGATTAGAACTGATAGTTCAGATCCAAAGTGTATGAACGCCCTGGCGCTGGATAGCGGCCAACCGGACTGGTATCAATACCGCGGAAGTAGTAGTCCTCAGCAAACAAATTGTTCACTGCAACATTCATGCGTAACTTACTGTTTTCATCTTTATACAAGTCTGAGCCTAGGTTTAAGTTCCATACCATGTAAGCAGGTACTTTGCCTTTCGCACCCGTTGCATCTTCAGCACTGGTATTGGCATTGTCAGAATAAGACTCACTGAAATAGTAACCAGATAAGGTCGTATCTACCCGGCTAAAGGCGTAAGTCGCATCCCAGCTAAGCTGATGCTCGGATGTGTAAGGAAGTTGCTTACCTTTGTTTGCACCTTCTGCCTCTATCGTCGCATCCAAATAGTTATAACCCGCGCCTAAACTCAGAGCTTGCATAGCCTGCGGAACATAACGACCTGAAAGCTCAATACCTTGATGAAGCGTTTTACCAATATTGTCAAAGGTCTGCGTTCCGCTTTGCCATTGGAGTTGGTCTTCAAAATCAATGCGGTAGAGCGCGACATTAAAGCTAGTTGAATCTTGATTGTAACGAGCACCCAACTCGTAGTTCCATGCTAGCTCACTGCCCTCTTCACCCTTGCCTCGGATGTAAGCGATTTGTGGTGCGCGCAAAGATTTCTGCGCATTGGTGTACCCAACCCATTGCTCAGTTAAATGGTATGCCACGGTTAAGCCCGGCAACCACTCCGTCACTTTGTTGTCTGTACTCTGAGCTTTACCCTTATCATTAAAGGTCATATCAATCGATTCGTAACGAATACCTGGAGTAACCTTTAGCACGTCGTTAAACAGGCCAACTTCATTGCTGATGTAACCTGCGAATGCATCGGTATTCAAGTTCCAATCACGTGGCACTTTTGTTACTCCGCCAGCAATTGGCGTTTGCGTTAGCTTGTAATCGATATCTTCATTTACATAGCGAGCACCTACAATCAAGTTTTGCGTCACCGTATTACCGTCAAAGTACATCGCTAACTTAGGTTCCACACCATAAACAGCGAATTCACGTGGTGAGGTGCGAATATCTGTTGATGGTAATGCTGGATCAGCCCAGTGACCGCCTGCGCTATTAAAGCCCCATTGGAAGAAACGCTCAGAGTGGTGACCGAATGTCAGAACCTCTAACTCTGCGCCATCTGCAATATTCAAATCATGCAAATACTTCAGGCTCCAACGCGTTGATGTGCCTTTGTATTCGTCATATGGTCGCTTCGATTGAGTACGATCTTTCTGGTAATCTTTTGGCGATAAAGCGCCCGGCATTTGGGTGTCGGCATCGTAACGCTGAACGAATGCTTGTAGCTCCTGGGTATCACTGAGTAACCATTGCAACTTCGCTTGGAAGTTTTTTACATCCGTATCTGAATGATCACGGAAGCTTTCACCTTTTAGGAAGTTACCTTCCACTTGAAGTGCCAGCGTATCGGTTAACCAACCACCGGTACGTAGGTAAAAGTCATTCAGTGGTGTATTACCATCTTCAAATACGGTGAAACGATTACTGATTTCCGTTTGCCACTCGTGTGGAATGGGCTTAGTCACCAAGTTGATCACACCACCCACGTTATTTGGCCCGTACTGCACAGCCGCACCACCACGTACGATATCAATTCGGTCAAGCATAGATAGCGTTGCTGGAAAAATAGATTGTCCGGTATGACCATAAGGCGCAAGAGTCAGTGGTACACCATCCATTAGAAATTGAGCATGACCACTGCGGCTCGCTTTCAAGCCGCGCACCGAGATGTTAGGCAATACACCCGTGCCCGTTTCGTCTTGAACCTTAATGCCCGGTACACTTTGAAATGCTGAATCAATAGAGAGTGCGCCAGTCTTTTTAATTTGTTCGTTAGTTAGAACGGTACGCGCTCCCGGATACTCTTTCACATCTTCTAATTCTGAATTACCGATCAAGCTGCCCGTCACGACAACCGTTTCCATGGTCGTCGTTTGCGGATCAGACGCAGCGAATGCACTCATGGAAGTCACTGAAGCGATGGCCGTTGCAAGTACGGTCAAGCGCAGTTTATGTTGCGCGTGGGGTTTACCATCCAAATTCTGGTAAGGCATGAAAATCTCCTAAGTAGGCAAATTAGGGTCAAAGGCTGTGCTTTTAAGTTATGCCAACGCTTTGACCCATTGGGCTAAACGACCTCAAAATGAGGCCAACTGTTCACTCACTCGTAGCGAACAAATCAATAGTTTTTTCAGTTGAAATAGCTTTTAGTCACGTACTAGCTCTTAGAAACGTAATAACGCTTAAAAATTAACGACTCTTAGAGCTGAACTCGCTTTTAGAACTGATAGCCGTAGCTGAGCATGAATTCAGCTGGCGCTCCGTAACCAATCTGGTTAGTACCCGACTTACCACTGGTTGCCCCAAGAATGTATTTCTCGCCAAGTACGTTATAAGCGTTCGCTTGAACTTTGTGACGACCCGTGGTGTACGCTGCCATCAAATCAACAGTGGTGTAATCACCTAATGCGACGGCTTCATTGTTACCTGCGTAGCGGTCCCCTACGTATTTCACACCACCGCCCAAACGCCAGTTTTCGTATAATTGGTAAGTACTCCAGAGTGAGAACAGATGATCGGATACATCATTCGGCTTTTTACCTGTATCTTTATCTTCTGCATCTAAGTAGCTATAACCAACTGAAATATCCCACAACTCTGTAATCTGACCGCGAGCTTCCAGTTCAATACCTTGGTGACGTGCTTCAATCTTATTGATAACGTCGCCATTAATATTGGTTTGTGGTTGTTCTTGATCAATTTGGAAAATAGCGGCATTGAGCATCAAAGCGTTATCGAGTAAGTAAGCTTTCGCACCCACTTCTTTTAGATCGGTATGGAAGAATTCAGCCAGTTTAGGGTTGATATAAATACCGGAGTAAGGCAATTGCCACGAACGAGCTAAGCTTGCGTATACCGACATATCGTTGTTGATGCGATAGACCAAGCCACCACGGTAGCTCACTTTGTTATCATCTAGCTTCTCTTGGGCTTTCCCGGCTTTTTGCTGCTCAAGTTCCATAGAGTCATAGCGCACGTTACCTATCACCGATAGATCACCCAAGGTGTAAACGTCTTGAAGGTAAATACCCGTCGTCGTCGTTGTGTTATCACGGAAAGGCTTGAAACCCGGATCAGGCGTTGCTCCTACGACGGGGTTATAGATGTGTTTCGGAGGTAAGGTTTTATCGCTTGCTAGCGTTAAATCGATATTGATCTGGTTATAATCCGCACCAATCATCATTTGGTTAGAATCGGTTTCCCACACTAACTCGGATTGCATCGTCGTTGTGGTTCGAGGGTCATAACCGAAATTGTTCACGGTTTGAGAGACTTTATCTCCCGTCACAGTGCCTTGACGCGTGCCCTTTTGCTCAAGTTCGATATGATTGTATGCCGCTCGGTTTGTCCATACCCACTCGCTATTCAAGCGCCACTCATAATTAATGCCAACACGCAGGCTATCGGACTCTTGATAATCGTTAGTGCCACCGTAGAAAGAACTCTCAGAGACATCGACAGGTTTGCCATTTTTGGATGGAACACCACGATATGGCACCAGCTCTTGGTGTGCATATTCGACATCTAAGTCAACGGTATGCCCTTCAGCTGGCAGCACTCGAATGGTTGGTGCGATAAAGAAATCATTCGAATCGACATGGTTAACATACGAATCAGCCTGTCGGTGTTCCAGGTTAATACGTCCATTGACCTTATCTGAAAACGCCATTGAGCTATCCACCTGCCCTACAAATTGGCTGTTACTGCCAACACTGCCGTTCACATTGGTAAAATTGTCGCCATTCGCTCGCTTGGTGACTAAGTTAATGATACCGCCAGCAGAACCCCTACCATACAGAGCACCTGCAGGGCCTTTTACCACTTCAACACGCTCAATATTGGATAGGCTTCGATACGACTGTAAAGTTCCATCATCACGCATGCCATCACGATACATGTCATTCAGTGCATCAAAGCCACGAATAACGAACTGATCTCGACTGCCTTCACCTAAGGTATTATTGACACCAGCAACACCATCAAGAGCATCCACTAAACGGACCGCACCACGGTCTTCCATCTCTGTTTTAGTGACCACTGAAACGGCTTGTGGGACATCGAGCCATTCGACATCCGTTTTGGTACCCGATTGCGGCATGTGCTCCGCGTAGCCTTCGTACTGATGACCAATAACTTGCACGGTTTCATCCACCGTTACTTCTTCTGAAGCCATTGCATTCGACACGGTAGCCACTGTGGTTAATGCACCTCCAATTGCCAAAGCGAGGGGGGTGAAAGCCAATCTAACGTTCATATTCTAATTCCGGTTTAGTTTATAAATCACAATGGACGCGAATAAGAACAAATATCATTTATATTTGCAATATATATTTTACCGCCTACCCCTCCAGCACGATATGCAACATTGCTATTTACAAAATAATCAATAAAAACAAAATCATAAAAAGAACAAGCCTCTTAAGACATTGGATAATGTCGTATAAAAGTAGGTAAAAACGAGGTTCGACGGTTGGGAATACTCAGAAAAAGGACTTTTCGATAGGGAGAAAGACAGCAAATAAATAAAGGTTTGAGCCAGGTAACGGATGGGATTAATACCCTTTAGCACGGCGTGCCTATTAACTGGTCATACCTCAAAATAATGTTCAATAATTCAAGTCGACATCACTTAATGGCTAGCAAATATCGAAGTCTTAGATATGTTCATATATGCTTATAAACGGAAGCTTATTTTTATAAGCATTCATACAGATCATGAATAATAACAAAGGACTGTTTTATGCCATTGACATTAGATCAAGCTGCTCAGCTAATGAATCGAAATTTAGAACAATTTTTACATCGTTGTCCGCTTTCCATTAGTAGTGCTGGCCAATCAAAAGGAGCACTTACCTTTTATTTATATAGCCTCGGAGATACGGCGCTTGGTATCAATCAAGGTGTTCAAATGCCAGAGATGCGTTTGCGCTTATCTAAAACGGCGCTATCAAGTAGCGCTAAAGCTCTTCAATGCATCCACATACCGGTATCTCAGTTTGAACAACTTAAGCCTGAGTCCATTTCTAAAGTCACCCACTATGATTCTGCAAACTTCCTTGTTACCACTCAATTAACAGGTTGTACGTTTGCTATCCGACCGGGGAAAGGAGGCGGGCTTGAGTTTTTGCATGTTCAGCCAAATAGGGACTTTGATGGAGCAAAAATACAGCAAGCGATAAAAAAGGAGTTTCAAGTGTCTTTCGGTAAAGGGAATGGCTCTAACGGTACTACTTATGGGAATAATACCCGGGTTACTGTTTTAGGGGAGAGGAAAAATGGCTTGTGGAAAGTTTATGCACAGTATCAAGACGGCAACGGAAATGTAACTGGAGTTGATTGTATCTACAAAGAACCAAGCTCAGTAGCCTATGTTGACTGACAAACATGATTAGCAAAGAAGGCATGCCATACTCTCGTCTTTTAGCGTTCTCGCAGAAACGGGGAATTCAACTAACGAGCATTCCCCTCAAAACGACATAACTTACGACATCGTCATAGCGCGTATCACCCTCGAGTGATGCGGGCTTCGATACAAGATGACTCTAAGGCTACATTAGTAGCCTTTTTTCTCCTTCGATAACGAATAGAGAAGACAGGTAACAAGCAGATCTACTACAACTCATCCCGAACAAGAAAATAAAAAAAGCGAGCCACTTGGGCTCGCTTTTCATTATCTGATTTTCTTAAACTCTATTACAGAAGTTCTACCGACTGTTGAGCAATCACGAACTCTTCGTTCGTTGGAATAACCATTGCTACTGCGTCTAACATCTCTGATTTAGCGATGATACCTTCTGCGCCAAAGCGAGCGGCTTCATTGCCTGCAACGTCTTCAACAAAACCAAGAATCTTAAGGTTGCTTAGGATCTCACGGCGAATTGGTAGAGAGTTCTCACCGATACCACCAGTGAAGATGATGCCGTCTAAAGAGTCTAGCGTTGCAAGGTAAGAAGCAACGTATTTAGCAACGCGGTAAGTAAACACCTCGAAAGCAAGCTTAGCGCCTTCGTGGCCCTCTTCCATCGCTTCTAGGATGCCACGAGCATCGCTCGTAAGACCAGACACGCCAAGGAAGCCAGACTCCTTGTTTAGAGAATTAAAGACTTGCTCTTGTGACCAACCTTTTTTAAGTAGGTATTCGATGATACCTGGATCTAAATCACCACAACGTGTGCCCATCATAAGGCCAGAAAGCGGTGTGAAGCCCATTGACGTATCAACACTGTTACCGTCTTTGATAGCACATACAGATGCACCGTTACCTAGGTGAACAGAGATGAAGCTAGCTTGTTCAACTGGCTTGTTGACCATTTTCGCAGCTTCACGGCTAACGAAGTAGTGGCTCGTACCGTGGAAACCGTAACGACGAACACCGAAGTCTGTGTATAGTTCTTTTGCGATTGCACCAGTAAATGCACGTTGTGGCATTGTTTGGTGGAAAGCCGTATCAAATACAGCAAATTGAGGTAAAGAAGGGAAAGCTTCAATCGCAGCGCGGATACCAATAGCACCTGCAGGGTTATGAAGTGGAGCTAGGTCAGATAGGCTCTCAATCTCACTCGTTACTTCTTCAGTAATACGAACCGTTTGAGTGAACTTCTCGCCGCCGTGAACGATACGGTGCCCGATAGCCACTATATCAGCAGTGAAGCCTAGATCTTCCATCAATCCAACCAGTTTGCCAATGGCAATTTTGTGGTGGTTATCTTCACCTTGAATGGCAATTTCAGTTTTCTGACCTTGATACTTCCAGCTCATACGAGCATCTTCAAGACCAAAACACTCCCCTAAGCCACTCAATACGGCTTCACCAGAAACAGAATCAATAACAGCAAATTTTAGGGATGAACTACCCGAGTTAATAACCAGAACAAACGAATTAGACATTGGATATGGATCCTGTTTCAGTACGAATTGGATGAAGTGTTTACTTCAATTTTAGTTAAGCCCATTATTCAATAATTTTTGAATCTTTCAACTTTTGTTTTACAAAAAGCACCAAATGAACACAATTAAGTTGATCTGAGTCATTAGTTCATTTATTTCGAGAGCGAAATTAAAAAATAGTTGAATATGACAGTTGGTCAATAAACGAAGTAAAGGACTGCTCACACTAGGGCGTGTTGACCTTTCGAGGTTAAATTTTGTTCGAGATAAAAGCGTTTTAATCGCGGCGAGGGGGAAGTAGCCTAGTCATTCTAAGCAAATCTCCCTCAACAAAGAGTAAAACGCTTTTAGCCGAACCCTTCGGGCAGCGTTTGCTGGTCATTTCTACTACGTTATCGGCTTCTCATGTAGACTAGCTACACATCAAAGCCTCCGCCTTGTATAAATACCCAGCAACTCGCTGCAAAAACCAGCTCGAAAGATCAACACGCCCTAATTTCTACTCGATTAAGTTAACTAGAGTGAATCGAACCAATGCACGTAATCCGCCTAGCCCCTTCCCTTTTGTCTGCTTATCATTACCGATTACTTTTTGCTCGATTTCTCAATTGCTCAATGTTTGCATCAAAAAGATCACAAGAGTTGGGAATAGTGAACGACGAAATCCGATCTTCTTTTAATTGCATTCGAGTACAACTCTACGAATAAATGAACTGTAACGTCGCTTAGATAGCCTTCACTCATTGTTTTAGTATCTTGTAGCACGTTATTTCAATGTAGACTTAGAACGCGATACAGCTAAGTTTAGGCGCTAACATTAGATATAGGGACGACGTTTAGTTGAAGTAAGCTGCCGAATATATAGAACTAACCAAAGCTTAAGTTCAAATAGCAGGCACAAAAAAGCCGAGCATTATGCTCTAATGCCGTTCGGATAAG
>NZ_JBFRTD010000007.1:0-108984 GCF_041473955.1 Vibrio sp. 10N.222.54.E6
TGACAATTTGTTGGAGGGATGGCTGAGTGGTCGAAAGCACCGGTCTTGAAAACCGGCAACCGTTAATAGCGGTTCTAGGGTTCAAATCCCTATCCCTCCACCACCATTGAAAAGCCCGCTGAGAAATCAGCGGGATTTTTTCATATTTGTCGTTTATGAAAAAAAAAAAAGAGCACTAACGTGCTCTTTATCTGTGCCTCCACATCTGCTTGTTATCGCTTATAGATAACTAGTCAGGGATATACTTTCCTTCGGCTACCTGCCAGAACGCTCTAATCAATGGGTTCTCAAGTTGAGATCGTTTACAGCAGACACCTAATTCAAAGGGTTTGATTGGTTCTATTTTTAAACGATCGACTTTATCTCTCACTGGGCTGTTGTTGATTACAACGTCTGGAGCGATACCAACCCCACAGCCAAGAGCAACCATACTTACGATAGCTTCATGACCTGATACCTGAGCGTAAATGTTGGGCTTTATCTTCATCTTTTTGAACCACGCGTTCGCACGTTCTCGTGCAGTACCTGCTTCTGGGATGATAAAAGGCACTTCATTCCAGTTTGGTTTCTCTGATTGCAGCTGCTGGCTAAAACTACTGACACCGGATGGGATGATGACTGACAGTGGTATATCGCTGATGGTTTCGAACTCTAATCTTGAGGGAAGAATGTCTGGTTTTGCTGAGATAGCAATATCAGCCTCATCATTTAGTATCTTGTCGATGGATTGCGCTGGGTCACCAGTAGAGAGCTTAAACTCAATATACGGATGAATAGCCCTGAATTCAGTAATGAGTTCAGGAAGGTGACTGTAGCTTGCTGTTACGGAACAGAAAATGCGGATCTCACCCTTGAGCTCCTGTTCTCCGCCTTTTAGGTGGAGATTATATTGCTGCCACTCGCCAACGATGCTCAATGCCACAGGCAACAGATGTTTCCCTGCTGGTGTGAGGTCAACACTTCGATTATCCCTGATAAGCAGTTCTTGCCCTGTTTCTTCCTCAAGCTTTTGTATTTGACGACTAAGGGCAGAAGGACTGACGTGCATAGCAGCTGCTGTTTTGCTGAAACTCTTGCTATCACATAAATGTATAAATAATTGTAGAGATTTTATGTTCATGTTTTGCGATCATTTCCATGTTGCATTTATTGCAATAACTAATTGTGAATATATCACTTTCAGCAACGGAGTGTCTGTTTTAGTATGAAGTCATTCGATAGAGAGATATCGACCTTACGGACTTATTTTTAAAGGAGTGCCCTACAATGGCTAACTATTTCAATACATTAAACCTTCGTGAGCAACTAGACCAATTAGGTCGCTGCCGTTTCATGGATCGTGAAGAATTTACGACTGAAGCTGAATACCTTGAAGGCAAGAAGATCGTCATTGTTGGCTGTGGTGCTCAAGGCCTAAACCAAGGTCTAAACATGCGTGATTCTGGTCTAGACGTATCTTACGCTCTTCGCCAAGCTGCAATTGATGAGAAGCGTCAATCATTCAAGAATGCTGATGAAAACGGCTTTGTTGTGGGTAGCTACGAAACGCTAATCCCTCAAGCAGATCTAGTTATCAACCTTACTCCAGATAAGCAACATACAAACGTTGTTGAAACAGTAATGCCCCTAATGAAGCAAGGCGCTGCTCTTGGTTACTCTCACGGCTTTAACGTTGTTGAAGAAGGCATGCAATTACGTTCTGACCTTACCGTTGTAATGGTTGCACCTAAGTGTCCAGGTTCTGAAGTTCGCGAAGAGTACAAGCGTGGCTTTGGTGTACCAACACTGATCGCTGTTCACCCAGAAAACGACCCTAAAGGCGAAGGTTGGGATATCGCTAAAGCTTGGGCTGCAGGCACTGGTGGTCACCGTGCAGGTTGCCTAGAGTCTTCTTTCGTAGCTGAAGTTAAATCTGACCTTATGGGTGAGCAAACTATCCTTTGTGGCATGCTACAAGCGGGTTCTATCGTATCTTACGAGAAGATGATTGCTGATGGCATCGAACCAGGCTACGCAGGTAAACTTCTACAATACGGTTGGGAAACGATTACTGAAGCACTTAAGTTCGGTGGCGTAACTCACATGATGGACCGTCTATCTAATCCTGCTAAAGTTAAAGCGTTTGAGCTTTCTGAAGAGCTAAAAGATCTAATGCGTCCGCTTTACAACAAGCACATGGATGACATCATTTCTGGTCACTTCTCTAGCACTATGATGGCTGACTGGGCGAACGATGACGTGAACCTACTAGGCTGGCGTGAAGAGACTGGTGAAACTGCATTCGAAAACTACCCAGCTTCTGACGTAGAAATCTCAGAGCAAGAGTACTTCGATAACGGTATCCTTATGGTTGCTATGGTTCGTGCGGGTGTTGAGCTAGCATTCGAAGCAATGACAGCATCTGGCATCATCGATGAGTCGGCTTACTACGAATCTCTACATGAGCTTCCACTAATCGCAAACACAGTTGCTCGTAAGCGTCTTTACGAAATGAACGTTGTAATCTCTGATACTGCTGAGTACGGTAACTACCTATTCGCTAACGTAGCAACACCGCTACTACGTGAGAAGTTCATGCCTTCAGTTGCAACAGACGTAATCGGCCGTGGTCTAGGTGAAACATCTAACCAAGTTGATAACGCTAAGCTAATTGAAGTAAACGAAGCTATCCGTAACCACCCTGTCGAGTACATCGGTGAAGAGCTACGTAGCTACATGAGCGACATGAAGCGTATCGCTGTAGGCGGTTAATTAGTCGCTTAGATACTGATAAATTTGTAGAAAAAGCGAAGCAGTATCACTAACTCCTTACAGGTTGGAGTTATAAATAAGCAACACAACATCTAATAAAAAGGCTTGGTCGCCGTTGACCAAGCCTTTTTGCTTTTAGTAACAAAGTCTTAAAAATCAATAAAATGAACATTGTTTGATAAGTATTCGTCGACTTTCAGTCCTTGATTGAGCTTCAGAAATACAAAAGGGTTGGTGTTTTCACACCAACCCTTTCAGTTTGCTTTCTTTTACGCTTATTTGTCGGCAATCTTCGCTTCTAAGTCCGCTAGCTTTTGTTCCATTTCAGTCAGCTTTTGGCGAGTGCGCAGTAGTACTTGTGTTTGAACATCAAACTCTTCACGGCTTACAACGTCTAGCTTGTTCAGTTGGCCTTGGATAACCTGACGAACTTTTTGATCTACGTCTGAACCAAGCTCTTTTACTGGTTGAGGCATAGAATCGTGGATCTGCTTAGCAATCTGCTCTAGTTTTTTTGGATCAAACATATCAATTAAAACTCCTGAATATTTACCACTATTCTATTTAATCACACTTGAGATGTCGCCTATGGCGTACAAAAAAAGGCCACCGAAGTAGCCTTTTTATTGTTATTACGACTTAGTGATTACTTATTATCAGCTAATTCTCTGTGCGCTGCTTTTGCTTCATCGACACGAGCTAGTTTTTCTAGGTCTTTGTCTTCAACAAATACAGGTAGAGGTTTGTGTTTTTCAGCTAAGTAGCTGTAAATCACTGGCAGTACAAATAGCGTGAAGAGAGTACCAATTGCTAAACCAGCAACGATTACGATACCAATACTGAAACGCTGAGCCGCACCCGCACCACTTGCGTACATCAGTGGGATTAGACCCGCGATCATCGCAGCCGTTGTCATCAGGATTGGACGAAGACGAACCTTCGCTGCTTCCATTACCGCTTCAATACGAGTTTTTTGATTGTGCAGCTGCTCTTCTTTCGCAACCTCACAAATCAAGATACCGTGCTTGGTAATCAGGCCGACTAAGGTGATCAAACCAACTTGCGAGTAGATGTTCATCGTTGCCGCGCCCCAAGCCAGAGCTATTAGGGCACCACAGATCGCCAGTGGTACAGATACCATGATAACCAGTGGGTCTTTCAGTGATTCAAACTGAATCGCCAATACCAAGAAGATGATTGCCAGAGCTAAACCAAAGGTCGCGTAAAGTGCGCTACCTTCTGTTACGTATTGGCGTGCTTCACCCATGTAGTCATGGTTGTAGCCACTTGGAAGCTTATTCGCTGCCGTGTCTTCAAACCACGCAATTGCATCACCCATTGCAGCGCCTGGAGCCGGTACCGCACCAATCGTCGCCGAGTTCAATTGGTTGAAGTGAGGAAGAGAGCGAGGCTCTGCCACAACATCAATCGTAATCAAACTGCCTAGTGGTACAGCGTTGCCGTCTGCAGCACGTACGTAGTAGTTGTTCATTGATTCTGGGTTCAAACGGAATTTACGTTCAACTTGAGGAATAACCTCGTAAGAACGGCCATTCAAGTCTATACGGTTCACGTAGCCATCAGACATCATGGTACCGAGCGTGATACCGATATCTTGCATGGTCACACCGTATGCGCCTGCTTTATCCTTGTCGATGTTGATCTTCATGGTTGCTGAGTCGTAGTTCAGGTCGAGATCTGAATATACGAACAACGGGTTTGAAGAGACATCAGCCAGAATGTCTGTGGTAATTTGGAACAAGCTTTCAAAACTGTTTGGCGTTGTTATGACAAATTGAATTGGAAGGCCTGAACCAGCACCGGGTAGTTCTGGCATTTGGAATGCAGTTACCGCCATTCCTGGAACATCTTTCACCAAATTACCAACGCGGTTTGCTACGTCTGATTGGCTTGCTTCACGTTCGCTCCAAGGAACCATAGACGCGATACCAAATGCTTGGTTTGCATTTGGCACACCTGTAAATACCTGTGCGTAAGCAACTTCTGGCTGATCAGACAGAATCTGGTTTACGTCGTTCATGGTATTTTGCATGAAGTCTAAGTTTGCATTCGACGGTGCTGTACCCATCAACATGATTACACCTTTATCTTCTGAAGGTGCTAGCTCACTAGGGATGAATTTGAACAACAACGGTAAACTTGCAAATACGATGATAGCAAAACCAATAAATACTGGACGATGTTGCATTACCGCACCAAGCATACGCTCGTAACGGTTAGTCATGCCATCTAGCACGCTATGAACTTTCTGCTCAAACTTGCTTGGCTCAGCGTGAGCTTTCAGCATTTTCGAACACATCATTGGCGAGAGCGTTAGTGCCACAATGCCTGATACGAAAACCGAACCCGCTAGGGTTAATGCAAACTCTTTAAATAGCGAGCCTGTAATACCACCCATCATCGCAATTGGAGCATATACCGCACCTAGCGTTAACGTCATTGCGATAACAGGCACCGCAATTTCGCGGGTACCGATAATCGCTGCACGGAAAGGGGACTCGCCGAGCTTGATATGCCTGTCGACGTTTTCAAGTACTACGATCGCATCATCTACCACTAGACCGATGGCAAGTACCATTGCAAGTAGTGTCATTAGATTCCAAGAGAAACCCATTGCCTGCATTACCATTGCCACACCAATCAAAGACAGTGGGATAGTAATAATAGGGATCAGTACCGCTCGGAATGAACCTAAGAATAAAGTAATCACGATCAATACGATTAATGCCGCTTCAAGGATAGTCTTAATAACTTCTTGAATTGACTCGTTAATCGCAATAGTTGAATCGTACATGACGTTCATTGAGATGTTGCTTGGTAGGTTCTTCTCTAATTGAGGAAGAAGTTCCAGTACATCAGCTGCGATGTTGATTGGGTTCGCACTTGGCGCCGCATTGATCGCGGCTACAACCGCCTCTTGGCCGTTAGCACTTGCTCGGTAAACATCGTGACTTTTCTCAAGAGAAACTTTCGCGATATCGGATAGGCGAATGATCTCACCTTCTCCGCTTTTCACGACTAGATTCTCTAGTTCTTCAGTGTTTGATACCTGAGTATCGGCACTGCCGTTGTAAAGCACGAACTCACCGGTCGCTTGACCCGTAGCTGATTGGTAGTTGTTAGCGTTCAGTACCGTCATTACATCAGATGCAGTCAGACCAATCGCCGCCATTTTTGATGGGTCTAGCCATACGCGCAGTGCGTATTTCATACCACCATATAGGTCAACTTTAGATACACCATTAACCGTAAATAGCTGCGGGTTGATTACACGCTCTAGATAGTCGGTAATTTGGCTCGATACCAATTCGTCACTGGTAAAACCAATATAGAGTACAGCGGTTGTTGAACCGGTAGACATGGTTACGGTTGGATCTTCAGCCTCTTTAGGTAGCTGAGAACGTACCGAGTTTGTCTTGGCCAGTATGTCAGACAATGCCGCATTCGGGTCGGTGTTCAACTTCATGTTCACGGTAATCGTAGATTTACCTAGCACAGAAGAAGATGTCATATAATCGATGTTATCCGCTTGAGCCACAGCCTGTTCGAGGGGCTGGGTGATAAAGCCTTGGATAAGATCGGCACTTGCACCATAGTAACCAGTTGAGACTGTCACCACGGTATTCGTCATTTCAGGGTATTCACGCACCTGCATTTTGAAGATTGCTTGTAAGCCAAGCAGAGCAATCAAAAAGCTGATGGATACCGCTAGAACTGGACGTTTAATAAAAACATCAGTAAAGCGCATTGTGCCTCCAGTTACAGCTTAGGTGTTTCAGATGGTGGAGTGATCGCATCACTTTCAACAACTTTAACTTTGGCGCCGTTACTTAGGCGTACTTGGCCAGAAGTTACAACTGTATCGCCAGCTTTTACACCATCAAGGATGTGTGCAATATCAGCCGTACGCTCACCTACTTTTACAACATGTTGAGCAACACGCTGAACTCCGTCTTCTTCAGTTAAGATGTAAACATTGTCACCATATAGAGTGAAAGTAATCGCTGTTTGAGGAAGAGTAACTTGGTTCTCTAGCTTAGGCAGAATGATGTTAGCACGAGCGAACATACCGCTACGAAGCTTGCCATCATTGTTTGGAATATCTGCTTGAACTTGGATAAGACCACTTTGGATGCTTACTGCTGGTTCGATGGCACTGATAGAACCTTCAAATGGCTTCTCTGGGTAGGCATCAACAAAGATGTCGATAGCTTGACCCACATGGATGCGAGAGATATCAGTTTGAGAAACCGTGAAGCGCAGGCGCATGACACTGGTATCTTCTAAACGAACGATATCCGTACCTGATTGCAGGTATTGACCTAGGTAAACGTTACGAATGCCCACTTTTCCATCGAAAGGAGCACGAATTTCACGACGTTCGATAGATGCTTTTAGGCTTTCAATATCAGCAGATAGAGAATAGAAGTTTGCTTCTGCTTCATCGTATGCTTCTTTAGAAATAGAACCTTTCTTAAAAAGACCTTGGTAGCGTTTGTATTTTGCTTTTGCCGCAGGCAGGCGAGCTTCAGAGCTCTTTAGATTTGCCTTTTCTACGCCGGAATCAAGACGAACAAGAAGTTGGTCATTTTTAACATCAGTACCAGAACCAAAAGAGATTTGGTCAATAACACCGCTGGTTTCGTTCGCTAGTGTTACACCTTGGTTAGGTTCGATGAAGCCGATAGCTTCGATTACTGGAACCCAGTCGATAGGTTGAACTTCTGTTACCGTTACTGGAAACTCTGGCTCAGGTCGGTTAGCCATAAACTCAGCAATTTTTTGTTGTTTAAACATGTTAAACCCAATAACGCTGCCGAAAAGTAGTACAGCGATGAGTAACATGAAGAAAGTCCACTTTTTCATTCTAGTTAGAACTCCAAATTAGTGTGTAATAATCGCATCCCAACTTGCTTCAATCGCCGCTTCAATGGCTTTTTTATCAAGTTGGTAATATCCAAGAGATTGCTTACGGGCCAGCGTGACACTGACTTCTAAGCTAAGTGCTGCTAAAACAGGGTTTTCTAGAGGCTTAAACACCCCTTGCTCTCTACCTTCAGTAAAGAGTTGATCTATTTTGTGGAACATTTTTCGTTCAATCTCTTTGGTCTCATGGCTGCGAATACAAGGTAAAGAGTCGTATTGAGCTCTATTCTTTAAATTGCAGATGTTTGATCCCGAGAGCTCGAAAATGTTGAGCCACATTTTTCTAAATCGTTCTTTTAGACTCATCGAATCTTCAACGCCTTGCTGAATTAAACCAGCATTTCGTTGAGTGACAGCTAAGCGAACTTGTTGTAATAGTTCTTCTTTGTCTGAGAAGTAGCGATAAATAGTTCCAGCCGCAACTCCTGCTTCTTTAGCTAGTTTATGCATAGAAAGTCCGTGAAAGCCTGATTCAGCAATCAGTTTTTCGGCGGCATCTATAATTTGTTGTCTTTTATCTATCATAGAATAAAAACCAGACAGTGATAATATACTCACTAATGAATGAACGTTCATTCATTATAGCCTAAGACCCATACATAAGTGCAACATAGTTTTTCATATGTGATATAAAATTCTTGCATAAGAGAGCGTAGCATTCGAGGTGTTGCAGCATTATTATAGGCGCGCAATTGAATTCGCCCCGATAGACCAAATTGAGAACCAAATGAAACTGAACCCAAGACAAGATGAAGCCGTGAAATATGTTTCGGGCCCCTGTTTAGTATTAGCAGGCGCAGGATCTGGTAAAACACGTGTTATCACGAATAAGATTGCTTACTTGGTTCAAGAGTGTGGTTACAAGGCACGCAATATTGCAGCGGTAACTTTTACCAATAAAGCGGCACGCGAGATGAAAGAACGTGTGGGGCAAACTCTGGGTAAAGGTGAATCGAAAGGCCTGATCGTTTCGACTTTTCATACCATGGGCTTAACTATCATTCGTCGTGAATACAAAGCGCTGGGTCTGAAAGCGGGCTTCTCTCTATTTGATGACCAAGACCAGTTGGCGCTATTAAAAGAGCTAACAGAGAGACAGATCGATGGTGATAAGGATCTGCTGCGTGCTTTAATGAGCACCATTTCGAATTGGAAGAATGACATGCTGACGCCAGATCAGGCGAAAGCTCGAGCTCAAGGCGAACAAGAGCAGTTGTTTGCATTCTGTTTTGAGATGTACCAGAAACAGATGAAGGCATACAACGCGCTCGATTTTGATGATCTGATTGCGATGCCAGTATTACTTCTGAAAACCAATCAAGAAGTGCGTGAGCGCTGGCAGTCTCGTATTCGCTATTTACTTGTCGATGAGTATCAAGATACCAACACCAGCCAATATGAATTGGTGCGTCTGCTTGTGGGAGAGCGTGGTCGTTTGACGGTCGTAGGTGACGATGACCAATCTATTTACTCATGGCGTGGTGCAAAACCGCAAAACTTGGTGCTGTTAGGTGAGGACTACCCTAACTTACGCTTGATCAAATTAGAGCAGAACTACCGCTCAACGAGTCGAATTTTGCGTGCAGCGAATATCTTGATCGCTAATAACCCACACGTTTATGAAAAGTCACTGTTCTCTGAGATCCCGGACGGTGAAAAGCTCAAGGTACTGAATGCTAAGAATGAAGAGCATGAAGCAGAGCGTATTACAGGTGAGATCATCGCTCACAAGTTTTTGAATCGCACAGAATATAAAGATTACGCAGTGCTGTACCGTGGTAACCACCAATCTCGCTTGATTGAAAAAGCGTTGATGCAGAACCGTGTGCCTTACAAAATTTCTGGCGGTACCTCTTTCTTCGCTAGAGCTGAGATTAAAGACATCATGGCTTACCTCCGCGTGTTGGTGAACCCTGATGATGACAACGCGTTTCTACGTATTGTAAACACACCACGTCGTGAGATTGGCCCGGTGACGCTTGAGAAGTTAGGCAGCTACGCCAACATGCGTGGCAAGAGCTTGTTTGAAGCGAGCTTTGAGATGGGTTTAGAGCAAACTTTGACTGGTCGTGGTTTAGAAAACCTGCGCCGTTTCAGCGATTGGATTGTTCGTATTTCTGATAATGCTGAACGTGGCAATACCGTTGAGGCTGTTCGCTCTTTGGTTCGTGATATTAACTATGAAGATTGGTTGTACGAAACCTCGGCAAGCCCGAAGGCTGCAGAGATGAGAATGAAGAACGTTTCTGATCTTTATAGTTGGATCGTTGCTGACCTTGAGGGTGACAACTACGACAAAGAAGAGAAGACCCTACGAGAAGTGGTTCAACGTTTAACGCTACGTGACATGATGGAGCGTGGTGAAGATGATGACGATGCAGACCAAGTTCAATTAATGACATTGCACGCATCGAAAGGCCTAGAGTTTCCGTATGTGTTCCTGATGGGAGCCGAAGAGGGTATCTTGCCACACCAAACCAGTGTCGATGAAGGTAACGTAGAAGAAGAACGTCGTCTTATGTATGTAGGGATTACTCGCGCGCAGAAAGAGCTGACCTTCACTAAATGTCGTGAACGTCGTCAGTATGGCGAATTGATAAAGCCAACACAAAGCCGATTCCTCGATGAACTGCCGCATGAAGATGTGGAGTGGGAAAGTGTTAAGAAACCACAATCCGCTGAAGAAAGAATGGAAAAAGGACAGGCACACATTGCTAACATTCGAGCGATGTTCAACAAGAAGTAATTCCTTGCTTTCATCGCGTTATATAAAAGCCAATAAAAAAGGTGACCATGAGGTCACCTTTTTTGAATCTGGCATTTTTAATTACAGATCGGTAAATTACAGACCAGCAATCATGTGCTCGATAGCATCTTTGATTTCATCATCTGAACAGTCCATACATGAACCTTTCGCTGGCATAGCATTGAAGCCGTTGATTGCGTGGTCAGCTAGAATGTCGCGACCTTGGGCAATACGAGGACCCCAGTCACCAGCGTCACCTGTTTTAGGTGCGCCACTTACGCCAGATGCGTGACAAGCGATACAAAAGGTACCGTAAACTGCTGCGCCATCACGAGGGCCTGTTGGTTCTGCGGCTACTGGCTCGCTGCCGACTAGGTAAACTTGGCCAACTGGTTTGATGCGTTCAGCAATAGCATCTTGCTCTGCTTCGCTTAGGCCTGAAGCCATAGCGCCAGTTGAAAAGGTTAAAACTGCGATGACAACGCTTAAAATTCGACGAGACATATCCATTAAACTCACTTTACATTCCCAAGGTAAGTACATGCTTACCAATTTATAGTGTTGGAAGGGTGTTTTGGCTTTATCAGCAAAGAGCAACTGTTAAACCAATGTAAATAATGGGTGATTATATCCCGATAAGTTGTTGCAATAAACAACAACTTATAAGCTGCGGTGGGTTGTAGTACTCAAATAAGGGGTTTATCACATATTAACTGTCGAAAAAGAGACCAAACAGAAAAAAAAGTTAAAAAAGTACTAGACGGCATAAGGTGATATACGTATTATTCCACTCCGCCGACAGGGCATGCGCCTGTAGCTCAGCTGGATAGAGCGTTGGCCTCCGGAGCCAAAGGCCGAAGGTTCGAATCCTTTCAGGCGCGCCATCCGGTCTCTTACTTAGGTAAGTGAGAATTGGCAAAAAGAAATAATGGTGGCTATAGCTCAGTTGGTAGAGCCCTGGATTGTGATTCCGGTGGTCGCGAGTTCGAATCTCGTTAGCCACCCCATTCTTTCTTTACAAAATATCGGTAGCTTCGGCTTCCAGTGTTGATTCATTATTCCCAAGAGTCGATACAAAATTAGTCGGTGAATAGCGCAGCTTGGTAGCGCATCTGGTTTGGGACCAGAGGGTCGGGGGTTCGAATCCCTCTTCACCGACCACTATTTCAATAATCGCCTTTTAAGCGGTTATATAAAAGATTAGTGGTGGCTATAGCTCAGTTGGTAGAGCCCTGGATTGTGATTCCGGTGGTCGCGAGTTCGAATCTCGTTAGCCACCCCATTAATTTTGGTAACTTCATTGAAGTTCCCTGTTTGAGAAATCAAACGAAACGTCTCGGTGAATAGCGCAGCTTGGTAGCGCATCTGGTTTGGGACCAGAGGGTCGGGGGTTCGAATCCCTCTTCACCGACCACCTTAAGAAGCCTCGTCAGAAATGACGGGGCTTTTTTACGCCTGGAATTTAGATAATTTGAGACCAGAGGGTCGTGGGCTGGATCGCCAGTCCGCAGGGAGCCCTGCCGCGTCAACCCCCTCTTCACCTACCACCTTACCTACCACCTTTAAGAAAGCTTATCAGAAATGATGAGCTTTTTTTTTCATCTGTAGATCTCTAGGTTGGAACCCAAGTGGGGTTCGTCTGATGTTCAAAGGATGTCTCTTCACTGACCACCTTAAGAAGCCTCAACTAGTCGTCCGTGTCAGGAATTACGGGGCTTTTTTACATCTCTCGTTTCAGTAATCCTCAATTTTGAATGCTGGGACTTCAACCGCTTCGACATCTTGCCTGATGTCACCTCCGTAAATCTCCCCCTCCATATAACAAGGCAGGCTCTTACCCTTTATCTTCATTATGGTGCTTATACGGAGCGGTTTGCTTTATCAAATGTGCAGATCGATATCTAATTTTATATAAAACCCACCACCAATTATTCGACAAATTAATAGGTTTGGTCTAGGGATTTTTATGAAAAGTGAAATTTGACGTTAAATATGTTCTCTAAGGCCTGTATTTGACAGATTTCTTCGAATCTTGTTGTTTAAAAAATCCTTTGATTTATTAAATCTTTCGTTTTTCTTGTTTGTATTTATCAAAAAATTCATATGGTTGAATATGTTGTTGGGTTGGTTTTATCTGGTTGTTTTGTTTGCTTAAATTGGTAAAGTTAGCGTTTGTTTCTATAGTGTTAATTGTTTTTTGGAATAATTATTTGATTTTGGTGACTGGTGGGGATATGTGCTTTGAATGATATGTTTAACTCTACAAGTACGCAGTAGTAAGGGGTTTGTGAGTATTTATTATTGGAAATATAATGCTGGTTTTCATTACTATATGCTCTTCGAGTGAATACTTATGTGGCATTTTTACTTGCTAAGCGTTTAATGTCGACTTTTTATCCTATTTTTGTTGCTTTTCTGTGAATTATTTGCCAAATTGTCAACCGTATAAAATATCAGAACAATATTCTGGTAAGAATGGATTCAATTTTGCAGACAGGGCAGAGAGCTGCCAAAGCAGTAGAGGTCTGGTAATGTCACTTTTAGAAGTAAAAAATCTTCGTATCGAATACCCATCTCGTCATGGAGTTCACGCCGCAGTGAAATCACTTTCGTTCAACATTGAACGTGGTGAAATTGTTGGCGTTGTAGGCGAGTCTGGTGCAGGCAAATCAACAGTAGGTAATGCTGTGATCGATTTGCTGAGCCCTCCTGGTCGCATTGCTAGCGGCGAGGTATTTCTGGACGGTGAAAAAGTTTCAGGCTTATCTCCTGAACAGATGCGTTCTGTTCGCGGCTCAAAGATTGGTTTTATCTTCCAAGATCCAATGACTTCTCTTAACCCTCTATTCACAGTAGAACAGCAGTTAAAAGAGACGATTCATGCCAACATGAAGGTTTCGGATCAAGAAGCCTACCAGCGCTCATTAGATTTGATGAACCAAGTTGGTATTCCGCAACCAGAAAACCGTTTAAAGCAGTACCCACACCAATTCTCTGGCGGTATGCGTCAGCGTGTTGTTATCGCGATCGCACTGGCAGGTGAACCTGACCTAATCATCGCTGATGAACCAACAACCGCACTGGATGTTTCTATTCAAGACCAGATCTTGGGTTTGATTCGCGACCTATGTATTAAGAAGAATGTAGGTTGTATGTTGGTCACACACGACATGGGTGTGGTATCTAATGTTACCGATCGCGTAGCCGTTATGTATCGTGGTGATTTGGTTGAGTTTGGTCCGACGGCGAAAGTCCTTGGTACTCCTGAACACCCTTACACGCACAGTCTTATCTCCGCGGTTCCGCGCTCAGATCGTAAACTTGATCGTTTCCCTCTTGTGAGCTACATCGAAGAAGCACATGAGATGGAACCACTTGATGTGAAAAACCATTGGTTGGGTCAAAGCCAAGATCACCGTGATTACACTGGTCCACTGTTGAATGTTGAAAATGTAAACTTACGCTTTACTACCAAGGATTCTTTCTTTGAGAGTCGTCGAGAGTACGTTCAGGCGTCAAATAACGTGAGCTTTGAAGTACATGAAGGTGAAACTTTTGGTCTTGTTGGTGAATCTGGTTCGGGTAAATCAACGATTGCTCGTGTGATTGCTGGTTTGTACGCACCTAACTCAGGCAAGGTAACGTTTGAAGGCGTTGATCTTACGGGACTTAAATCTGAAAAAGAACGTCGCCCAATGCGTCGTCAAATGCAGATGGTTTTCCAAAACCCTTATACATCAATGAACCCTCGAATGAAGATATTCGACATCATTGCTGAGCCGATCCGATTCCATAAACTTACGCGTAACGAGAATGAAACTCGTCAGATCGTTAACGACCTGCTAGAGCACGTTGGTTTAGGCAAGATGGCTGGGGTTAAATACCCACACGAATTCTCAGGTGGCCAACGTCAGCGTATTTCTATCGCTCGCGCCTTGGCAACTCGTCCACGTCTTTTGATTTGTGATGAACCTACCTCGGCGCTGGATGTGTCGGTTCAGGCTCAGATCCTTAACCTATTAAAAGATTTACAAGACGAGCTCAACCTAACCATGCTGTTCATCAGTCACGATTTACCGGTTATTCGCCAAATGTGTGATCGTGTTGGTGTGATGCAAATGGGAGAACTATTGGAAGTAGCGCCAACTGAGCAGCTATTCCAATCGCCTCAGCATGAATACAGCAAACACCTAATTTCTTTAATGCCTGAATTTACAGGTTTAAGAGAAGAAAAAGCAGTGGCACAAGCCGCGGTATAAAAATCAGCAGGCTGGAGTTTAGCTTGCTAAAAACAATAAACAGACGCAAATACAACAACTAGGGATCTGGATTCCCGCATGAAGGAGTTATGCAATGAAAACCATGAAAAGCAAATTAGCAGTAGCTTTAATGGCAGCTGGCCTAAGCTTTAGTGCAGCAGCAGCAGATATTACCGTTGGCTACGCAGCTGACCCGGTATCACTTGACCCGCACGAGCAGCTGTCTGGTGGCACACTGCAAATGTCTCACATGGTGTTTGACCCTCTAGTACGTTTCACTCAAGAGATGGATTTTGAAGGCCGCCTAGCATCTAGCTGGGAGCGTGTTGATGAAACGACTTTCCGCTTTAACTTACGTAAAGGCGTGAAATTCCACTCTGGTAACGAACTGACTGCTGATGATGTTGTGTGGACTTTTGAACGTCTACAAGCTTCTCCAGACTTTAAGTCTATCTTCACGCCATACGAAAAAATGGTAAAAGTGGATGACTACACAGTTGAGCTAGTATCAAAAGCGGCTTACCCACTAGTACTACAAACAGCAACCTACATCTTCCCAATGGACAGCAAGTTCTACTCTGGTCAAACAGCGGAAGGTAATGACAAATCTGAGCTAGTTAAGCACGGTAACTCGTTTGCTTCGACTAACGTTTCTGGTACTGGTCCATTTATCGTAACGCAGCGTGAGCAAGGCGTTAAAGTAACGTTCGAGCGTTTCAATGATTACTGGGACACAGAAACTGAAGGTAACGTAGACAAGCTAACACTTGTGCCAATCAAAGAAGATGCAACGCGTGTAGCAGCACTTCTTTCTGGCGACGTTGATATGATTCACCCTGTTGCGCCAAACGATCACAAGCGTGTTAAAAAAGCTAAGAACATCGATCTAGTAACGCTACCTGGTACTCGTATCATTACGTTCCAAATGAACCAAAACAGCAACGAAGCACTGAAAGATGTGCGCGTTCGTCAAGCAATCGTTCATGCGATTAACAATGAAGGTATTGTTAAGAAAATCATGAAAGGTTTCGCGACAGCTGCTGGTCAGCAGAGCCCAACAGGCTACGCGGGTCACAACGAAGATCTAGTTCCTCGTTACGATCTGAAAAAAGCGAAAGAGCTGATGAAAGAAGCGGGCTACGAAGACGGCTTTACACTAACTATGGCAGCGCCTAACAACCGTTACGTGAACGATGCGAAAGTTGCGCAAGCGTCTGCGGCAATGCTGTCTAAGATTGGTATCAAAGTTGATCTTAAGACAATGCCTAAAGCACAGTACTGGCCAGAATTTGATCTATGTTCAGCAGACATGATGATGATCGGCTGGCACTCAGATACTGAAGATTCAGCTAACTTCAACGAGTTCCTAACAATGACTCGTAACGAAGAGACTGGCCGTGGTCAATACAACTGTTCTGGCTACTCAAACCCAGAAATGGATGCGATTGTAGAAGCTTCTAATACTGAAACTGACCCAGTTAAGCGTTCTAAGATGCTGAAAGGCGTTGAAGCAACACTTTACAACGATGCAGTCTTCGTTCCTCTACACTGGCAGAGTGAAGCGTGGGGCGCGAAATCTAACGTAGGTGCAGCAGACGTAGTAAACCCAATGGTTATGCCTTACTTCGGCGACCTAGTTGTAAAATAATCTAGCTTGCTAGAATCGAGAGCCTGAAGCTTTCAGGCTCTCAATATTATTAAGATATAGATTTAAGTTTCGGTATTTGGTCTTCCTTCAGTCTGGCTAAATACCTTTTTTAAGACTGAATTTTTTGTTGTCTAGTCGCGGATTTCGATTAGATAGTCATGGATAGATAAGGGGCAAGGAATGGTTACGTTTCTGGTCAAGCGCCTGTTTCAGGCACTGATAGTGATGTTTGTGATCAGTTTGGTGGCGTTTGCCATTCAGGATAACCTGGGCGACCCGTTACGTGAGTTAGTCGGTCAATCTGTTTCAGAGGCGGAGCGTCAAGCGCTACGCGATGAACTCGGCTTAAATGATCCCTTCGTTACAAAATACTCTCGCTTTGTAGGCGCAGCTCTACAGGGTGATCTTGGTACTTCATACTTCTTTAAGCGACCTGCAGTTGATGTGATTCTAGATAAACTAGTGGCAACTCTGGAGCTGGTATTTGGTGCTTCTTTAATTATTGTTTGTATGTCGATCCCACTCGGCGTTTACTCTGCGATTCACCCAAAAAGCTTTTTTACCAAATTGATTATGGCAGGCAGTAGTGTCGGTATCTCGGTTCCTGTTTTCTTAACTGCAATCATGCTGATGTATGTGTTCTCTATCGAGCTCGGTTGGCTGCCGTCATTTGGACGTGGTGATACGGCCAACTGGTTTGGTTGGGAGTCTGGCTTCTTAACGCTAGATGGCCTTGCACACTTAGTACTTCCGAGTATTGCTCTGGCATCTATCATGCTGCCGCTGTTTATTCGTCTAGTTCGTTCTGAAATGTTAGAAGTTCTAAGTTCTGAATACATTAAGTTTGGTAAAGCGAAAGGCCTAGCGCTAAACAAAATCTATTACCAACATGCATTGAAAAACACCATGCTACCGGTACTTACCGTTGGTGGTGTTCAGATTGGTACGATGGTGGCTTACACCATTCTTACGGAAACTGTTTTCCAGTGGCCAGGTACAGGCTTCTTATTCTTAGAAGCAATCAACCGTGTAGATACACCACTGATTACTGCATACGTTATTTTTGTTGGTCTTATTTTCGTCGTGACTAACACGATTGTTGATTTGCTTTACGGTGTTATCAACCCAACCGTTAACATCACAGGGAAAGGAGCATAATCATGGAACAGACATCGACAGTGCCGTCTCGCTGGGAACGTTTTAAGCAATCTGACATTGTGTATTACTTCTTACGCGACAAAGTGGCAATGGTGAGCTTCGCCATTTTCTCAATCTTCTTGGTGATGGCTCTAGCTGCACCTATCCTAGCGCCAACAGACCCGTACGACGTGACATCGATTGATATCATGGACTCAGAACTTCCACCATCATGGATGGAAGACGGCGAAGAACGCTTCTTGCTAGGAACGGATGAGCAAGGCCGTGATATTTTATCGACTATGCTTTACGGTTCTCGTTTATCACTGACTATTGGTTTCTTAGCGGTAGGTCTACAACTGACGCTTGGTATCATCATTGGCTTGTCTGCAGGTTACTTCGGTGGCCGTATTGATAGCTTCTTGATGCGCTTCGCTGATGTTCAGCTTTCGTTCTCAACCATGATGGTTGCGATCATTGTCTCGGCCATCTTTAAGGCAAGTTTCGGTAGTGATTTCTATGCACAATACGCTGTGGTGATGCTGGTGGTGATCATTGGTATCGCAGAATGGCCGCAGTATGCGCGTACTATTCGTGCATCAGTATTAGCAGAGAAGAAGAAAGAGTACGTAGAAGCGGCACGTGTGATGGGCTTTAGAGCACCTCGTATCATGTTCCGTCATATTCTGCCTAACTGTTTATCACCGATTTTGGTTATCTCTACAGTACAGGTGGCAAATGCCATCATGTCAGAAGCGGCACTTTCTTTCCTAGGTTTAGGCCTTCCAGTCGACCAACCCTCACTGGGTGCTCTGATTAGTACTGGTTTTAACTACATCTTCTCAGGAGCATGGTGGATCACTGCATTCCCAGGTGTGCTTTTGGTGACATTGGTTCTAGTTATCAACCTACTAGGCGACTGGTTACGTGACGTGTTTAACCCGAAAATCTATAAAGGGTGATAGTTCAGTTTGATTTTTAGTAAAAAAAATCACTAAACTAAGAGTCGTAAGCAATTACGGCTCTTTTTTTGCTTAATGAATTTGGAACTTAGTACCATTGATAGAGTCAATAGTACTTAAAATGGAATTCATGTTTTATCGACATTTGTTCGGTAATAATTAACCCCTAGAGGGTTTAAGTGGTGGTTATGAAGTTGACAATGAATGTTGTATGTCGTGCTGTGGTTAGAAATTATCGTATGGGGCTTATTGCTGCATCCCTGTTGGTATCAAGCCAAGTTAATGCCGAATCGGTTCTATGCGATGCGACTCAGGCAAGCACCAATCAGTTACCACAGCTAGAACAATCATGTCCGATTGGTAAAGGCGTTTGGGGCAATAAAGCGCCTAAACATCATTCAGATAATGAGCTGTTTTGGGTTCAATGTGGTTTGTTGAATAAGCCTTTGTCACTGAGCAAAGCAAAGCCATTGTATGAGAAGATTTCAACTAACGTATGGATGAAGCCCGAAGGTGGAGATTATCGCTGCCTAATTGGTCCTTATTCTACCTTCTCTGATGCGAGAAAAGACTTAGCTCAGGTACGTAAGATTTCTGGGTATGGCGAAGCCTTTATTCGTATGGTTGATAAATCGAAGACCTCTTCTTCACAACCGGTCGTGACCAAAGCAATGAAGTCAAAAACGGCAGAGCCAAAAACGGTTAAGCATCAAGCCTCAGTTAAGGCTAAAGTAGCAGCGAAATCAGCGCCGAAGCCGATAGCTGCTGCTCAAAAAACTGCAGTCGCGAGTGCTGCTGCCATTCAAGCTTTCCCTAGTCATGGTGCAAATTCAGACAATGATCTGAACATTGAAATACGCATGACAGCGAGTGTTGCGGGTAGTAAATATGCGATTCCTTATCTTTTAGGTGATGAACAACAGTTTTATATGGAGCAAGGTAAACCTTGGAGCCGACTCGATTACGACAGTGCCGAATTAGTATGTGGTAAGATTAATATGACGCTGTTGAGTGAAAATCAGTGGCAAAGTCTCTTAGGGTCGAAGGTCATGGAAAATCAGAATTGGCCAATGCACCTGCCTTATTGGGGCGCAGACAAAAAAGGCCTGTTTACTAACGGTAACGTAAACCAGCTTAAAGGCTCCTCACTACTTAATGTGATGTGTGTGAAATAACGAAGACGTGCGTAATATCAAATAAGCCTCAGCCATTGCTGGGGCTTTGTTGTTTATACGCCTTTCTTTTCAATATCAGGTCGATTTCCGGATACTCGGATTTTCAATACAAATTTGATTAAAAATAGCTAAAAATTGTTCAAATAGAGCAGTTGGTGCGTAGAAAACCATAACTCAAGCAATAAGGTGATTGAGATTATGAGTTTGAAGAAACGATTAGAAGACGTAGCCCCGCGTTTTGAAGCCGGAGGTAAATACGAAAAGCTTTACCCTGTCTATGAGGCGTTTGCCACCATCTTTTATACGCCCGGCAACGTAAACCGAGGCTTGACCCACGTTCGAGATAGTATCGATCTCAAGCGAATAATGATTTTGGTGTGGCTAGCGACTTTCCCTGCCATGTTTTGGGGTATGTATAACGTCGGGCACCAGAGTGTCTCGGTACTAACATCCAGTTATCAACTTAACGAACTTACCTCGCTTATAGAGAGCAGTTGGCGCTTATCGTGGGCGTTTGGTGATGCACAGTCCTTAGTCGCAAGCGACTGGGGGCGCCAGATGTTCTTGGGGGCGCTCTACTTCCTACCTGTTTATGCCACCGTATTTGTGGTCGGGGGCTTCTGGGAAGTTTTATTTGCCGTTGTACGAAAACACGAGGTGAATGAAGGCTTTTTTGTAAGCTCGGTACTGTTCGCACTTATTCTTCCGCCAACTATCCCGTTGTGGCAAGCCGCTTTGGGTATCACCTTTGGTATCGTTGTCGCGAAAGAGCTGTTTGGTGGTACAGGGCGAAACTTTCTCAACCCTGCACTAGCGGGGCGAGCGTTTCTTTACTTTGCTTATCCCGCCAACATGTCCGGTGGCTTGGTATGGGTGGCAGCTGATGGTTATTCTGGCGCAACACCGCTCAGCCAATGGTATGAGGGGGGGAGCTCGTCGCTGATCAACAACATGACTGGTGAGGCCATCACTTGGATGGATGCCTTTATCGGTAATATTCCGGGCTCGATGGGCGAGGTTTCTTCATTGCTCATCATGTTGACGGGTCTGATTTTGATCGTCATGAAGATAGCGTCTTGGCGCATTGTGGCTGGTGTGATTGTTGGGCTTGTGGCAACGTCGAGTTTACTGAACTGGATTGGCTCTGATACCAACTCGATGTTCTCGATGCCGTTCTACTGGCACTTTGTATTGGGCGGTGTTGCCTTTGGCACTTTCTTTATGGCAACCGACCCAGTTTCTGCCGCGTTTACTAATCAGAGTAAGTGGGCTTACGGGATTCTGATCGGTGTGATGACGGTCGGTATTCGAGTGCTCAACCCTGCTTATCCAGAGGGCATCATGTTGGCGATCTTGTTTGCTAACCTGTTTGCTCCGCTGTTCGACTTTGTAGTGAAAGAGCAAAACATCAAACGTAGACAGAAACGAACATTGCGCTGATTTTAATGCGGAACAGGGAAAGTTACTCCCATAAGAAAGGCTTGCATCGCTGCAAGCCTTTCAATTTTTATTGCGATTGATTTGAAGTTGATTTAACTCCATTTCAAATCAATTTCGAACGGTTGGGTGTTACCACAATGCTCACCGCACATCTCGTCGTATGCACTGTTGTGTATCAGCATTGCTGACGATACGCCTTGATCACTGAAGTGGTCGCGGGCTTGGTTAACACTCAAAAACTTCATTGGGTGCTGGTGGTCGTCTTTGATTAACTGCTTTTGCTCGCCAATGATTTGGTAAGCCAAGTAGATCCCGCCTTCAAATGATTCAATGAGTAGATTCATAACAAACTCCATGTTGTTCTCGATAGTTCTTTGTTTCTGTATCTACGTTGATGGTTGTTTGAAGGTTCATGTGTGTTAAAAATGAAAAAACCAGAAGCTCAGCTTCTGGTTTATTAATAAGTAATCAAATTAACTCAAAGGTTAGTTGATTTTCTGCATGATGCTAACACGGCCTGTTGTTGATCCGTCTGGAGTCATTTTACGGCGAGTTAGCAACCCTTCATCCCAGTTGGTACCAGCAGGTTGGTATTCCCATTTAATGATGTATTCTTGGTTATTACCATTTGCATCAACAGGACATTTATCTCCTGAACCAGGAATATAACCATTGTCAGTATCATCACAGAAGCGCACAACTGAGTTTAAATCTGTCAGGGTTGCTTTTGATTCACGTCCCGAAATGTTAAACCACCAATAGTCAATTGCAGCAAGCTCTTCATAGGTATACTTCTTGCCTGAGTCTTCAAGATCTGCCGGTGAGTTTGCATTGCACTCTTTCCCTGATACGGTAGCGCCCTCAGAATCAAATACCATTCTCATGACAGCATTTTGTCCATCAGCACAAATCTGAGTGGTATCCCAAGAGCCAGTAAAGTCTACGTACCTTTCGTCGCTAGGTGTTTCTACGTGATAGTAGAAATTCAAACTTTCTTCGATGCGATTCTTTCCACTAGATTCGTTTGATGGGTCGTTTAACTCAGTTTTTGAACGAATTTGTGTGTATATTTTTGTAATTGGGTCATAGCTACCAGAAAGGGTTTCATATTGGTATGAAGGGTCTGCATCGCCTTCATCTCGATCATCTTCCAGTTTATTTGGCGTGTAGTGGTTGAGGATTTGTTGATTCCCTTCAATGAAAGGTACCTCATCGTAACGTCCTGGCTTAGGTGTGGTATTTTCTTTGCTTTTATCAAGCAGAAGGTAAGAAAACGGAGCGTTTAGAGTGAAGTCTGGGTGAGCTGTTTGATTGCAGCCTGCAGAACTTCCCGTCAATACACAGCTGATGTACTTTTCAGCGTCTGCGTATGACAATAAAGAGTCGCTGTCACTTACAGCAATAAGACCATTGGCTGAATCTTGATAAGTGAAGTAAGGCGTGCCACGTGTATGTTCAAACACAGCTTTAGGGAGCATTTTGTCAGCGTGAACTAACATTGTCTTGTCGTTAGGGCGGTTGTTTGGATCGTTAATATCATACTGTCTCACCATGATTGAGCGAATGAATTGCCCATTTTTCGCTACAAATGGATTGGCATCAGTGCTGCCGCGAACAGTCCCTGATTTTTCTCCGAATGCTTTCTCCATATGAGCCAATGCTTCAGATTCACTAGTAATTGAAGTGACTCCCATCGCTGTCAGGAAGTCTGTAACAGAATCACGGTCATCTAGACTTAGGCTTTTCATCTTCGCTAACGTCGCTGCATCAGGTTCGCGCAGCGCATCTGGAATTGTCAGTACTTCATCAGAAGCGCTGCCAGATTGGTTATCTAAAGACTGAAGTAGAATTGCTAAATTTAGAGCTCGGTCGTATTTGCCCGCTGCTTCAAATGGTGTCAGTACATCACGGTTTGATGCTGCCCCTACTTTCAAGCCATTTTCACCACCAATGAAGAAGGTCACCGTGTCGTCAGACTTAGCGGTAAATTCGCCTTCGCTGTTTGTGATGCCCTTTGAACCAGAGCTAGTGCTGTAGTAGATACCTTCAACAGCGGCATCGATAAACTTGTTGGTTGTTGTGGATGGTCCTGGCGGTGTTGTGACACCTGAATTAGAACTGTCGCTACCACAACCTGTTAAAGCCACTGCAATCGCTGCTGCGAGAATACTCACTTTTTTCATTACTCGTACATCCTTCATGTATTAGAGCTAATTGTTTTTTTTATGCGTGTAATTTTATAGCGCGCGATTGTAGTTTGATCTTGATTCCAAGTTAAGTATGTAAAATGCTGTTCGGTTAATAAATATCCCAACCATACGGTAAAAAACAAAAAAAACCGACATAGGTCGGCTTTTGTATAATATTTCTTTGACTTACAGTGGTTTATCGCATGGTAACGAATTCTTCGCTGCCCGTTGGGTGAATCGCCACAACAGAGTCGAAATCTGCTTTGGTTGCGCCCATTTTCATTGCAACACCGAAGCCTTGAATCATTTCATCAACAGTGAAACCGATGCCGTGTAGGCCAACTACAGTCTCTTCTTCGCCAGCACATACTAGCTTCATCTTACAAGGTTGACGGTGCTGAGTGACTGCAGTGTACATTGCAGTAAAGCCAGACGTGTATACCTTGATGTTGTCTTTGCCGTATTGCTCTTCAGCTTCTTGAGTCGTTAGACCAATAGTGCCGATAGGTGGGTGGCTGAATACAACAGTAGGAACGAGCGTGTAGTCCATTTTTGCGTTTGTTTGACCGTTGAATAGACGCTCAGAAAGCTGACGACCGGCTTTAACAGCAACAGGTGTTAGTTCGATGCCACCTTCCATGATGTCGCCAACACAGTAGATGCCAGGAACGTTGGTTGCTTGGAACTCATCTACTTTGATGTAGCCACGGTCGTTTGTTGCAACGCCAGTTGATGCTAGGTTGATAGCGTCAGTTGCTGGGTGGCGGCCGATAGCCCAAATTAGGTGGTCAACGTTTTGAGTGTTGCCGTTCTCTAGGTGCAGAGTCAGCGTGCCATCTGCTTCTTTCACTACTTCTTTAGGAACAGAGTGCGTGTGAAGTGTTGGACCTTCCGCTTCCATTACTTCAACCAGTGTTTCAACAATCATTGGGTCGAAGCTGCGAAGTGGTGACTCTTTACGACAGAACAGGTGTGTTTCTGTGCCAAGTGCACTTAGTACGCCTGCGATTTCTACTGCGATGTAGCCCGCGCCGATAACAGCAACACGTTTAGGTTGCTCCATCAGGTCGAAGAAACCGTTTGAGTCGATACCGTGCTCTGCGCCAGGGATGTTTGGAATGGTTGGACGACCACCTACTGCGATCAGGATGTGATCTGCAGTGTAGTGTTCACCGTTAACTTCAACGGTTTTTTCATCAATAAACTTAGCAAAGCCTTTGATTACGTTTATTTTGTTGTTACCAAGAACACGATCGTAAGATTTGTGGATACGACCAATGTACGCTTGGCGGTTTTCAACCAGTTTGCCCCAGTTGAAGCCTTTTACGTCAACGTCGAAGCCGTAGTCTTTTGAATATAGGTTGATCGCTTCAGCAACTTGAGCACCGTGCCACATAACCTTTTTAGGAACACAACCAACGTTTACACAAGTACCACCAAGGTCTTGAGCTTCGATAAGTGCAACTTTTGCACCGTGCATTGCTGCGCGGTTAGCTGATGCGATGCCGCCTGAACCGCCGCCGATACAGATGTAATCAAAATGAGTCGCCATTACTTTCTCCATTTATTGAAGGCTGTGGGTACAGTGAGCGCACTGAACACCTACGTCCTATAGATTCTTAAATTGTCTAATTATTATATTGAGGGCAGATCGGTTGAACTCAATCTCCCTGTTTAAAATTTATTCGTGTACGTCACAATCTGCTGAATATTCGTCAGAGCATGACGTTAAGTTCGAGATTACTCGGGTACGATCCACTCTACTTTGAAGTGACCGGTTGCCGGCGCAATTGCTTCCTTCAAGAATGGAAGAATTTCGTTCATTTGGCTTTCTAGCTTCCAAGGCGGGTTGATAACAATCATGCCTGATGCTGTCATGCCACGCTCATTGGTGTCTGGTGATACGCCAAGTTCGATTTGTAGAATCTTGTTGATGCCTAAGCCTTCAAGTCCTTCGATCATGTCTTCGATATCACAGCGGTTTACCACTGGGTACCAAATTGCGTAGATACCAGTTGCCCAGCGTTTATGGCTTTGAGCAATCGCAGTCACAACATCACGATACTCTTTTGCCAGTTCGTAAGGCGGATCGATTAGCACCAAACCACGACGCTCTTTTGGTGGCAGGCTGCCTTTTAAGCGTTGGAAGCCATCTTCTTTATAGATAGACACCTGACGATCGCGGTGGAACTCTTGCTCAAGCAGCGGGTGGTCTGCAGGGTGAAGTTCGGTTAATACCATGCGGTCTTGGTCACGTAGGTGCGCACGTGCTACACGTGGTGAACCTGGGTAGAAACGCAGTTTTTCGCCATTGTTGAGTGCTGAGATAGACTCAAGGTAGCTTTGAATGTCTTCAGGAAGTTCTGTTTGTGCCCAGACGCGTGCAATACCTTGCTTGTATTCGCCCGTTTTTTCAGACCATTCATGCGTTAAGTCGTAACGACCTACACCAGAGTGAGTGTCATGGTAAACAAAAGGCTTATCCTTCTGTTTCAAAGAATTAAGAATAAGGCTCTGTACGATATGCTTTACCACGTCGGCATGGTTGCCCGCGTGGAAGCTGTGGCGATAACTTAACAAATTAAACTCTCGTAACACTCTCGAATTAGAGTGTGGTTAGTGTAGGTGGGGTTAATTTGACTATTATAACCCCCAATGGACCATAAATTCTCGAACAATTCAGGAACAGCTGTTCGCAATATGCAGTTAGTTATTGGTTCTACTATTGAAATTTGCCTTCATGGACACTATTTAATAACTATTCGCAGGTGATTTTTTAGGGCGATCCTTAGCCTGATGACTGTAAGACGACCTCATTACAAAAAAGACGAAAGTCTCTAAAGCCAAAGGAATGTTTATATGTCTAATCCGCTATTAACCTTCACGGACTTACCTCCGTTTTCACAGATCAAACCTGAGCACGTTAAGCCAGCGGTTGAGCAAGTGATTGAAGAGTGTCGCAACAAAATAGAACAAGTACTTGAAGGTAATACTTCACCAAGCTGGGACAACCTCGTTGCTCCGATTGAAGAAGTGGATGATCGTTTAGGCCGCATTTGGTCTCCTGTAAGCCATATGAATTCTGTTATGAACAGCGACGAACTGCGTGACGCTTATGAGAGCTGCCTACCAGTACTTTCTGAGTACGGCACGTGGGTCGGCCAACACAAAGGTTTGTTCGAAGCGTATAAAGCGATCAAGGCGAGCGAAGCATTCTCGGCATTAAACCAAGCTCAACAAAAAACCATCACTGACGCACTGCGTGATTTTGAATTATCAGGCATTGGCTTACCAGCGGACGAACAGCATCGCTACGGTGAGATCAGTAAGCGCCAGTCTGAGCTAGGTTCTCAATTCTCAAACAATGTGCTTGATGCAACCATGGGTTGGAGCAAGCAAGTTACAGACGTGGCTGAACTGGCTGGTATGCCTGAATCGGCATTGGCAGCAGCACAAGCCGCGGCACAAGCTAAAGAGCAGGAAGGTTATCTACTGACTCTGGACATCCCTTCATATCTACCAGTGATGACGTACTGTGATAACCAAGAACTGCGTAAAGAACTGTACGAAGCCTACGTAACTCGCGCTTCAGATCGCGGTCCAAATGCTGGTAAGTGGGACAACACTGAGATCATCACTGAACAACTTAAGCTGCGTCACGAGATCGCACGCATGCTTGGCTTTAGCACTTACAGCGAAAAATCTCTGTCGACTAAGATGGCAGAAACGCCAGACCAAGTACTTGGTTTCCTTAACGACCTAGCAGTAAAAGCCAAACCACAAGGTGAGCGCGAAGTCGAAGAGCTACGTCAGTTTGCTGAAAAAGAGTTTGGTGTCTCTGAGCTAAACCTGTGGGACATCGCTTACTACAGCGAGAAACAAAAACAGAACTTGTTCGAGATCTCTGATGAAGAGCTTCGTCCATACTTCCCTGAGTCGAACGCGGTTTCTGGCTTGTTCGAAGTACTGAACCGTGTGTTTGGTATGTCGGTGACTGAGCGTGAAGGTGTGGATACATGGCATGATTCAGTGCGCTTCTTCGACATCTTTGATGCGACAGGCACATTGCGCGGTAGCTTCTACCTAGATCTATACGCACGTGAGCACAAACGTGGCGGCGCTTGGATGGATGACTGTCGCGGTCGTCGCATTACTCAATCTGGCGAGTTACAAACGCCAGTGGCTTACCTAACGTGTAACTTCAACAAGCCAGTCGGTGATAAGCCTGCGCTATTTACGCACGATGAAGTGGTAACCTTGTTCCACGAATTCGGCCACGGTATTCACCATATGTTAACGCAAGTTGATGCGAGTGCGGTTTCTGGTATCAATGGCGTGCCTTGGGACGCGGTTGAGTTGCCAAGTCAGTTCCTCGAGAACTGGTGTTGGGAAGAGGAGGCGTTGTCGTTCATCTCTGGTCATTTCGAAACGGGTGAAGCGTTACCGAAAGAGATGCTAGAGAAGATGCTAGCGGCGAAAAACTTCCAATCTGCGATGTTTATCCTGCGTCAGCTAGAGCTTGGCCTGTTCGATTTCACACTGCACACAGAATACGATCCAGAAGTCGGTGCTCGCGTACTAGAAACGTTAGCCGACGTTAAGTCTAAGGTTTCTGTATTGCCAAGCCTTGATTGGAACCGCTTCTCACACAGCTTTGGGCATATCTTTGCTGGTGGCTACAGCGCGGGTTACTACAGCTACCTGTGGGCAGAAGTGTTATCGGCAGATGCGTTCTCAGCATTTGAAGAGGAGGGTATCTTCAACACTGAAACCGGTAATCGCTTCCTGAACAACATCCTTGAAATGGGTGGTAGTGAAGAGCCAATGGAGCTGTTCAAACGCTTCCGTGGTCGTGAGCCTCAAATCGACGCGATGCTGCGTCATGCGGGTATCAGCGCTTAATATTGTGCTAGTCAGAATGTGAAAAGAGCCTCCTTGTGAGGCTCTTTTTGTATCGATTTATCAAACGATTATGGATTTACATTGCGGTTGATAGGGTTCTGCAATGAAATCAGTGTCTCAGTCGATTGAACCTCGTCAATCGCCTGCAATTTATCGATCAGTACGAACTGTAACTCTTCGATCGATTTACACATCAGTTTAACGAAAATGTTGTAGGCGCCAGTGGTGTAGTACGCCTCAACCACTTCATCTAATGCATTCAGTTTGGCAATGGCTGAGTGGTAATCACGAGCTGCATTGAGGTTGATACCAATAAAACAACACACGTCGTAACCAAGCTTCTTGGTGTTTACCACAACCTCGGTTCGCTCAATAATGTCGGCTGATCTCATCTTTTCGATACGAACGTGAATCGTCGCGGGGCTGACATCGAATTTCTTTGCCATTTCAGCATAAGGCGTGCGCGCATCTTCCATTAAGGTTTTGAGAATGGCACGGTCTAGATCATCCAGACGAGCTGTAGTTGTGGACATGCATAATCCTTAGGGTGAATAAAAAACATACCGGCTTTAGTACACATCATAGCCAAGGGTGATAATATTAGCAGCAACTATAGTGTTAGGGTGAATTCAGTGCGATTTTCGTTGTTTTTGATTGTTATGTGTTGGAGTGCTTTTGTTTCAGCTCAAACAAAAGATGTGTTGGTTATTCACTCTTATCATCAGGGTTTTTTCTGGACTGATGATTTCCACAAAGGATTATCAGAAGAACTGGAGCGTGATCGACTATCGTATCGAGTTGTTTATTTGGATAGTAAACGAACTCAAAACCCAGAATACTTAGAGCGCGTTTATCAGCTTTATCACACCAAGTTGATGCATGAAGAATTTGCTGCGGTTGTAGTCAGTGACAATAACGCCCTTAATTTAATGAAGCGCCTTGCGCCCGATCTCAAAGATACGCCAGTAATCTTTGGTGGTATCAACAATTTTACTCCTGAAATGATTGAAGGTTTGAATGCGACGGGCATTACTGAAGATATTGATTTATTGGGTAATATTGAGCTAATTAAGCGTCTTCAAACAAACATAAAGAAGATATACATTGTTACTGACCATTCAGTAACAGGTGAGGCTATCCGCTCACAAATTGATCGTTCTATTGAGGCTCACCCCAACTTTTCCGATTTGCTGGAGCACTATGTGCCTGACTCTTACCAAGAGTTAATTGCGTTTTCTCAGCGAACCGATCTAGATCAGAGCTTACTCTTTTGGGCATATTATCGCGATGCTAAAGGCAACGTGAGTAGCGTTGAAGACTGGCGACAATTGAACATTAAAACCCAAATGCCACTGTATATGGTGCACGATTTGGGGTTGGGTTTTGGGGCGATAGGCGGTGTTATTCAAAGTGGTGAAACGCAAGGTCGAGATACGGGACGTGTTTTACTAAAGGTATTAGCAAACCCAAATGAACCTCTGCCTTTAGTCGCACCTGGCGCATCGGAAATTAAACTCGACTACCAACAGATGTCACGCTGGGGGCTGGGAACTGAGAATGAAGCTTCAATTACTTTTCTCAATAAGCCTCAGTCATTCTTGGTGCGTTATCACGATGAAATTCGAACAATAGGTTTGCTGTTTCTGGTTATGTCGTGTGTTATTGCGACCTTGGTTTACTACCTCAACCGCCTCAAGAAAAGTGAGCGTGCTAGCCGACAAAGCCAGCTGTTACTAGAGTCGATATTCGATCAAAGTCTACAGTACATGGGTATTCTTGATAAAGGCGGTGTACTGCTGTCGAGCAACAGTAAGCTGCATGAGCTTCTTTATAATCAAGGTTATAAATTAGGAACACCTCTCCAAGAATATTGGGAGGGTGCCGCTGGCGAAGTGCTGAAGGAGTATTTTGCTGAAAGGGATGATTATCCAACCCTACGATTTGAGGCTGAGGTATGGTGCCGTGATCGTGGTGGAATGGTGCTAGATATCTCTTTAAAGCCGATGCCGAACAGTGAAGAGGACACCATTCAGTTCTTATTTGAAGCTCGTGATGTTACCTCACGAAAGCTTGCTGAGAACAAATTATTCCAACGTGAAGCGAATCTCAAACTGTATTACGACAAGCAGCCGGTGATGATGATTACACTGGATGTCAATAATCGCATTCAGCAAGTGAACCAGTTTGCTGAAGAATTACTAGGTTATCCACTTGATCTGCTTTTGGGGCATCGCCCTAGAGAATTTTATGTGGATGAGAACGCGATGATTCCTCGTCATATCTTGTTGCAACCACAGCACAAAATTCGCGGCGTGTGGCGTCGTGATATCGAGTATCGTCATGCGGACGGTAGAACGATCTGGATTCGTGAAAATATTCGTCCATTGGTCGACTCGGGTCAGCTGTTGATTGTGGGAGAGGATATTACTGAAACCCGCGAACTTTCTGAAAAGTTAGAATACCAAGCGCGTTATGACCTGCTTACAGACACTTTCAACCGCAACCACTTTGAGCAAGAGCTACAAAAGGCGCTGAAAGAGGTCGAGAGTCATATGAGAACTCATGCGATGTTGTTCTTAGATTTGGACCAATTGAAAGTATTGAACGATACTGCTGGGCATGAAGCGGGTGATGCCGCGATCTTATTTAGCGCTAATCTGATAGAAGATGTGCTTCCTTACAATGCTGTGTTAGCTCGGATGGGGGGAGATGAGTTTGCGGTATTAATCAAAGACTGTACTGAGCGAGATGCTGTCAATGTCTGTCACAGTATTATATCGATGATGAGTGAGAATCCATTCTTATGGGGTGATATTCACCTCAATCTTACTTGTTCTATCGGAATTCGATTGATTGACCATACTGCCGCTTCATCACAAATGGTGCATGCACAGGCGGATGCCGCTTGCCATGCCGCTAAAGAGGAAGGGCGAAATCGTTATCACCTTTATCATCTAGATGATGAAGATCTGCGCCGTCGCCATTTAGAAATGGAATGCGTTAACTTGGTACACGAAGCCTTAGCCAATGATCGCTTGGAGTTATTTGCCCAACGTATTCTTGGTCTAGAGGGAAATAGCAACAAAATGCACTTTGAGATACTGGTGCGGATCAAGAACGTCCAAGGTGAGTACATTTCACCGGGGATCTTCATGCCAGCCTCCGAGCGCTATAACATCGCGCATTTGATTGATCGCCAAGTCGTCAGTCAGACGTTGAATTGGTTGGAGCAACGCCCACATCTCGTTGATGATTTGGGGATGTGTTCGATAAACCTTTCTGGTCACTCGATGGGTAACCGAGAGTTTGTTGAATTCTTGATTGAAAGTTTGGCGAACTCATCAGTGCCTTGCCATAAGATTTGTTTAGAGATCACTGAAACGGCCGCCATGAGTAATATGAAGCAGGCAATCAAGTTCTTTACTCGAATTAAAGAGCTCGGCTGTTTGATTGCTCTGGATGATTTTGGTTCAGGCTTATCGTCATTCGGATATCTGAAGGCATTGCCCGTTGATATTGTGAAAATTGATGGCCTGTTTGTGCGTGATATTGATGTTAACGAGATGGACTATGTGATGGTTCGTTCGATCAATGATTTAGCGAAGCAGATGGGCAAGCACACGGTGGCTGAGTTTGTTGAAAATACTCAGGTTCTCGATAAGTTGATTGAACTCGGTGTTAACTACGCTCAGGGCTATGTTATTGGCCGACCGAAGCCACTGGCCGAGCTTGTTGAAGAGTTAAGGCAAGAACGAGAGATAGAGTAATTGGTTTAGGTAAGCCGACCGAGCTGTGAATACTTTTCACCGCTAATATGTATTGTTGAGGCAATCAGGTAAACTGGTTGCCTCTTTTGTTTTGAATACTACTGTCTGTTGGAGACGACCTTGCAACTACAACTGATTTGCGAAGATGCTACCCAAATCGATCATCTAAATGACTTAGCGACCCGTTGGAATTTATCTCATGATGAAAACAGCGATTTTGCTTTGGTACTGACTTGCGAGCGACTTGAGCTACGTAAAGTCGATGAGCCTAAGCTTGGCGCTATTTTTGTTGATTTAGTGGGAGGCGCAGTCGGTCACAGACGTAAGTTTGGTGGTGGTAAAGGTCAGGCAATTGCTAAAGCGGCAGGTTTAAACAAAGGTGCAACGCCAACTATTCTTGATGGTACAGCAGGCTTAGGGCGTGACGCATTTGTATTGGCTTCGTTGGGCTGTAAAGTGCAGATGGTAGAGCGACATCCAGTTGTGGCTGCATTATTGGATGACGGCCTGCAGAGAGCAAAAAAAGACCCAGATATCGGCGGTTGGGTTAGCGAACGTATGAAGTTGATTCACGCTTCAAGTCACGATGCGCTGGATAAACTTAGCAACGACCCTAACTTCGAACAGCCTGATGTGGTGTACCTCGATCCTATGTACCCACACCCAGAGAACAAGAAGAAGTCGGCTTTGGTTAAGAAAGAGATGCGAGTATTCCAATCTTTGGTTGGCGCCGATCTGGATGCCGATGGCTTGTTTGAGCCTGCGATGAAGCTGGCAACTAAGCGCGTTGTGGTCAAAAGACCGGATTACGCAGCATGGTTAGACGAGCAAAAACCGAGCATGGCAATCGAAACTAAAAAGAACCGTTTTGATGTGTATGTGAAAGCATCAATGACTTAGAGACACGCTAAGAAAATTTCCCGTCATAAATACGATAAATCACCATTTAACACTTGCGATAGTCGCGTTACGGATGTATATCTAACTAAGAATCATTATTATTCTTAGCTGGAGTTGTAGCATGGCTAAACGCTTTTGTAAGTTAAACCGTCGAGATATCACTGAACACCTAGGAGAGATCCACAGCTTGGTTACTGAACCTAAATTTGTGTGTCGTTCTTGTGCGCGTTCTTCGGCGGATCAAGCGAACCTATGCAAACCAACCGCAATTCCACCTCTTGGCTGTCAAAATAAACCCGTTGAAGAAAAAGCCGCATGCGGCCTACTAGCGGAAACATTACCTGCACCCGAGTTATCGCTTGCGGAAATCAGCGAGACAATTGAGCCGAGCGTACAAATGTTCGATCCAGCCGCTGCTGATATTGCCCCTAATGTTGTAGATAAAAATGCATCACAGAAAAAAGCCAAACTGAAAAAACGAATCGCTAATGCGAGTGGTGATGAAAAAGCCGACCTCAAGCGAGCGAAGAAAGCGGCTAAGAAACAAGAGAAGTACAACAAAAAGCTCGCGAAGATGATTAAGAAGCAGCAAAAGCTGTTTAAGAAAAGTCAAAAACTGGAAAGTAACCTTGAACGTATCAACCTACAACTTGATGACGTCGCTTTCACTGAAACCAAGACTCAGGTAGTGAGCCATAGTCACATTCACTGAAACTGGTACGGATAACTTATTGCTACAACGATGATTTAAAAAGAGCGACCTAAGGTCGCTCTTTTGCTTTTTGGGGTTATCAGAGCTAACTCATTTAGCTCTGCTCACTTAGCTTAGTTTAGTTCACTTAGCTCAGTGAAAGCGGTTAGGCGTTGCTTGTGGATCTCGCAACACGCTTTTTCACCCATGTCTCGTTGACGAATAGAGAGAACAAGATAACCGCGCCGCCAATGGCCAATCGAATCAAGTCGACGTCTCTGTTCCAAATAAGGATGTTCACTACAAGGCCGGCTGGAACTAAGGCGTTGTTCATTACAGCCAGTGCACCAGCATTCACCATGCATGCACCTTTATTCCACATAAAGTAACCTAGCCCCGAAGCAATCAAGCCAAGATAAATCAGGATGCCCCATTGAAGAGTGGTTGTTGGCAGCTTCTCAGGGTTACCTAAGAGTATGAAAGCAACCGAAGCGACGCATAACGCACCCAAATAGAAGTAACCAAATACTGTGCGCTGAGGTAACTCTGTCGATTCCTTCTCCATCACTACTTTGTAAGCAACTTGGCCGATAGCAAAGCACAGGTTTGCACCTTGGACTACGAGGAAACCGACTAAAAAGTTTTCGTTGATACCCGCGAATTTAATGAATACAGCGCCCAATACAGCAATCGCCGCTGTCACTAAATACCACGGAGAGAATTGTCCTTTGAGGAAGTCATAAATAAGCGTGACGTAAATTGGGGTAAAAACGGTAAACAGAAGGACTTCAGGAACGGATAGCAGCAAGAAAGACTGGTAATAGAAGCAGTACATCAGCCCAAGCTGGATACCACCAATCGCCATCAACTTAGCGATCAGCTTACGCGAGATACCTCGAAACTTCAGGAAAGGAAGAAATACAATGCCAGCAAGGGCAACACGCATTAATACAGAGAACCAAGAATCAACCTGACCAGCAAGGTAAACGCCGATCAGGCTAAAAGAGAAGGCCCATAAGAGGGTAACACTAGCTAAATAGCTCATATAAAAACTTCGTTAATAAGATATGAGCTGTATGTTACCTAACCTTAATTCATTAGTCTTCTGAATCTCTTAGAGGCACGACCAGCATATCAACCGGCGAGGCATTGATCAGTTGTCGTGTTGAAGAGAGCAATTTGCTCCAGAAGTCTTGATGGTGCCCACAAACCACTAAATCAACATTGAATTCATTGATGGTGTCACACAGTTCATGACTCAGGTCGCCGCTGCCCACTAAGGTGTGGGTAATAGGGTATTGAGCGTGTTCTGCAAAATTTTGTAGCTGAACTCGAGATGCTTCCATCGCGTTGTGCTGGGTTTCTGCCATGTTGATATCAATAAGGCCGGTATAGAGCTCTGCATAATTAATATCGATATGGATAAAAGAGACTTTGGCTTCCAATGGCTTAGCCAATGCTACCGCTTTATCCACAAGTAATTTGCTGTCATCTGATAAATCGACTGCGACCAAAATATGTTTGTAACTCATATCGCTACCTCTTCTATTCATTGCCTAACTAAAGACTAGCACTATGCAATGCCTTTTTTTGCTGAAGTGATCTCATATCCACTGTCTTGCGTAATGTTTGCTCGAAATATTGGTTAACTAATGGCCTGCGAGATATTCATAAAATAGTGATATAGTAGAGAAAACTGAAGATGTAATTAGGAGTCTTAAATGCTATCAAAAACTATGGTAGAGCAACTGAACGATCAAATTAATCTAGAATTTTTCTCATCCAACCTATACTTACAAATGAGTGCTTGGTGTGAAGATAAAGGATTTGAAGGTGCAGCAGAGTTTCTGCGTGTTCATGCAGTCGAAGAAATGGAACACATGCAGCGTCTTTTTACTTACGTAAGTGAGACAGGTGCAATGCCAATTTTAGGTGCGATTGAAGCGCCAAAACATGAATTTGATAGCCTTGGGGCTGTGTTCCGTGAAACTTACGAACATGAGCAAATGATTACTCAAAAGATCAACAAACTGGCTCACGTTGCTTTCAGCACACAAGATTACTCAACCTTTAACTTCCTGCAATGGTACGTTGCAGAGCAACACGAAGAAGAGAAGTTGTTTAAAGGTGTATTGGATAAGCTAGAGCTTGTTGGTGAAGACGGTAAAGCATTGTTCTTTATTGATAAAGACTTAGCGCAATTGGCAAAAGATGGTTCATCTTCAATTATGGAAGCTCCTGCCGTATAGGTAGTACGAGAAAGACACTGATTATCTTTTTCTTTTGAGTTTTCTTATGAAGATGTAAGGAGGAAAGGATGATCAGCGGCGACACTATTCTATTTGCACTAATGGTTGTGACTTGTGTGAACTGGGCGCGTTACTTTACTGCGCTAAGAACACTCATTTATATTATGCGAGAAGCACACCCTCTACTATATCAACAAGTAGATGGAGGTGGTTTCTTCACAACCCATGGCAATATGACCAAACAGGTTCGCCTGTTTAGTTACATCAAAAGCAAAGAGTATCACCACCATCACGACGAAGTTTTTACGTCGAAGTGCGATCGTGTAAGGCAGTTATTCATACTCTCTTCTGCTCTGTTAGGTGTAACGTTGCTGTCTTCTTTCATCGTCTAAGTCATTTAGTACGATTGAAGTAGAGCTTAGGTTTTTGGTGTAAAGCTTCGGTTGTTGGTTCGCTAAGCCAAACCAAACAGTGGCTTGCTTATGTCTGTGAATTGTACAATTGAACATCAATTGCAAAGTTTAAAATTGCCGCTAAAATAGCGAGCAATTAGTAAGGATGTGCTGTTTATGCACATCCTTTTTTATTGATGGCATTTCGAGAACAGGGCGTACTCGGGCTGCACAAGTGAAGAAAAGCAGAACCACATGAGTGAAAAATTTGATGTAATCGTAATTGGTGCGGGCGCCGCTGGCTTAATGTGTGCTGCGGAAGCGGGAAAACGCGGGCGACGAGTGCTGGTGGTTGATCATGCAAAGAAACCAGGCAGAAAAATTTTAATCTCAGGTGGCGGTCGTTGTAACTTTACTAACTATGATGTTTCAGCCAACAACTTCCTATGTAACAACCCTCACTTCGTGAAGTCAGCTTTATCTCAATACACCAACTGGGATTTTATCTCGATGGTGAGCAAGTACGGCATTGAGTTCGAAGAGCGCGATCACGGCCAGTTGTTCTGTGTGAATGACCACACAGCAAAAGACATCGTGAGCATGCTGCTTGACGAGTGTAAGCAAGCGAAAGTTGAACAGCGCTACCGTTGTGATGTTCACTCCATCGAAAAAACAGACGCAGGCTTCAAGATGCACCTCAATACCGACGAAGTTGAGTGTGACTCACTCGTTGTAGCGACAGGCGGTTTGTCTATGCCTAAGCTAGGCGCAACGCCATTTGGCTATAAGATTGCAGAGCAGTTTGGTTTGTCGGTACTGCCAACTACTGCAGGGCTAGTACCATTCACGCTGCATAAAGAAGACAAAGAAGCTTTCGCTGAGCTTTCTGGTATCGCAATTCCTGCTGAGATCACAGCGCAAGACGGCACTTTATTTAAAGAAGCGTTGCTGTTTACGCACCGCGGCTTATCTGGTCCTTCGGTACTGCAAATCTCTTCATTCTGGAAAGCGGGTCAATCGGTTTCTATCAACCTAGTACCTGAAGTAGACGTTGCCGAGTTGCTTGAAAATTCTCGCGAGAAACACCCAAATCAGAGCCTGAAAAATACCTTGGCGAAAGCACTACCAAAGCGTTTTGTAGAAGTGCTGATTGACCGTAAAGAGCTTGAAGACAAGCCGCTTAAACAGTTCAACGAAAAGCAGCTTAGTGGCATCGTTGAGCACCTAGAGAACTGGAAAATTGCACCCAATGGCACGGAAGGTTATCGAACTGCCGAAGTGACTCTAGGCGGAGTGGATACTGATCACCTATCTTCGAAAACCATGGAGTGTAAGAGTGTGTCTGGCCTCTATTTCATCGGTGAAGTAATGGACGTAACGGGTTGGTTAGGGGGCTATAACTTCCAATGGACGTGGTCGTCTGGTTGGGTTGCAGGCCAAAACGTATAGCACAGTGGCGATGGCACTGGCTAAGCTTATTCATTTAGAGCATTTTCAGTCAGTAGAAAAAATGACTTCGTCACAAATGATAAAGATTATAAGTGATTGATGTTTTAATTATTTAAATGAGGGGTTTGCAATGAATCAGACAAAAGTAAAAAGCATTCTATTGGCAGCAGGAGCGATGAATGTTGGTGCTGTTTTACTGTTTTCACGCTTTTTTACGAATAGTGCCATTAACGAAGCCGATCCCGTAGTAATGTCCAACTTTGGACTGATTATGATCGTCGTTTGGGGTTTTGCGTACCTTGGGGCTGCAACAATCAATGCGAACATCAAATATCTTGCTGGTGCTTTCTTTATTGAAAAGTTGGTTTATGTGGTTGTTTGGGTGAATTGGCTTTCCAATAATACGCTATCACCAGTATATGAAGCGGATACGATGGCTGGCGTGTTTTACACAATTTATGGTGTAAATGATTTTATATTTATGGTCTTGTTTTTCATGATATTTAAGTCCAAATTTGATATGAAAAACAACGGTTGAATATCGAACATTGAGACTTACAACTTAATGTTATCTTACAGAAAAATGGCGAGTCATATGACTCGCCATTTTTGTATCTAACATCTAATTGAGAAAATTAGACTATATCGATAGCTTTTCGTGCTCAATCGAGTCTTTTAGCTCTTATTTACGTAGGGTTTTTCTTTGAAAACTTGATCTGTTGAATCACCAAACCAGCAATAATCAGCATCAAACCAAACAGTGTCGCTGGGTGAATCTCTTCGCCAATGATGGTCGAAAGTAGCATCAACGAGATAAACGGTGAGGCAAAAATTAGGTTGCTGATACGTGCCGTATTGTTGGTTAGTTTTAGTGCTGAGAGCCACAAGACAAAGGTAATACCCATCTCGAATAGGCCAACATAAGTTACGGCCATCCAACCTTTCGCTGTGATTTGGCTAAAGCTCTCGCCTTCATAAATGGTTAAACCGATCGCGAAGGGCAATGCCACTAAGAAACCAAGCAATACGCCAATCACAGGGTCAGCCTTGTTTTTGGTGTTTAGAATCCAGTATCCCGCCCAAAGCAAGGTTGAAAGTAGCGCCAGAGCCACACCGAGTGGGCTATCGAACTGCATTCCTAGCACATCGCCTTTGGTGGCAATGACTACCACACCCGCATAGCTGAAGGTACACGCAATCCAATCTTGTTTACGAATCTTTTGTCCCAGAAACACCGCAGCCATTAAGGTTAGCGTGATAGCCCAGCTGTAGTTAATGGCTTGAGCTTGAGATGCAGGCAGCAGGTCGTAGGCTTTGAATAGAATCAGGTAATAGGCCAGTGGGTTAACCAAACCGAGCAGTAAGTAATACCAAGGGTTTGAAAGAAACGTGGTACTCAGCTGAGAAAGCTTGCCTTGAAACGCGCAGACTGCGATCAGCGCAATCGACGACACAATGCTGGCGATGGTCAGCATTTGAATCGGTGAAAACTCAGCAAGGGTCAGCTTAAAAGCAGTAGCGACTGTTGACCACAGTAATACCGCAGCAAGGCCAAAGCCCAAGGCACGACGTTCGTTCATAGCAACTCATTCTAATTTGATGGGGCAGAATACGGAGCGCTTAGTCTATCTGTCGAATTTTAATACGGCAAACTGGACATTTATCCAGTATCAAAATACCCTTTAATGAGTTATTTCCAATTAGGCTAAATCATTATCATGCAATGGATTATCGAACATCAAGCACCGCTTATTGCTGCTATTTCCGGCGCGCTCGTCAGCGGCGGTGTGGTGGGTTGGTGGATCAAACAGAAGTTCTCTTTTCAGCAGCGACTTCTTGAACAGCAACTAGAGTCCGACCGTTTGCTGTATGAGTCACAACAATCTCAGCTCAAATCCTCACTCGCAGAGGCGCAACAAGAGCTCAATGAGCTGGATGATGATCGAGATAAAGCGGCATTTGAACTTAAGCAGGCCCATGGCAAGGTGATGGCTGCGATGGAGAAGCTGCGCTATTTTGAAGCCGTGAAGCAAGAGCGTCAGCAGTATGCCGATGATATCAATATTCTTAAAGAGCATAAGTCTGAATTAGAAGCCGAACTTCGTGAGCAAGAAGCAAGGCATGACCAAGAAAACCTCGCCAACAGTGAAAAGCTGCAATTGTTAGAGCAGGCAGAGTCCCGATTGAAACAGCAGTTTGAACTGTTAGCGAATCAACTGTTTGAGAGCAAAACCGCCAAGGTAGATCAACAGAACAAGCAGAGCCTTGAAGGTTTGTTATCACCGCTGAGAGAGCAGTTAGAAGGCTTTAAGAAGCAGGTTAATGATAGCTTCAGTCAAGAAGCCAAAGAGCGTCACACCTTAGTACATGAGCTTAAAAACCTGCAACGTCTTAATGAGAGCATGACGCGTGAAGCGGTTAATCTGACCCAAGCACTAAAGGGCGATAATAAACAGCAGGGTAACTGGGGCGAAGTGGTACTGGCACGGGTGCTGGCAGAATCAGGGCTGCGCGAAGGTCATGAATACCAAACTCAAGTGAACCTGCAAAACGATGCGGGCAAGCGTTACCAGCCAGATGTGATTGTGCATCTGCCACAAGACAAGCAAGTGGTGGTGGATTCAAAAATGGCTTTGGTGGCGTTTGAGCGTTACTTCAATGCTGAAACTGATCAACAACGTGATGCTGCATTACGTGATCACTTGGCTTCATTGCGCGCGCACATTAAAGGCTTGAGCCAGAAGGATTATCATCAACTCAAAGGCATACAGAGCCTTGATTATGTGTTGATGTTTATTCCGGTAGAACCTGCGTTTCAGGTGGCGATTCAAGCCGACCCTAGCTTGGTTAAAGATGCGATGGAGCAAAACATTATCTTGGTTAGCCCAACCACCTTGCTGGTGGCACTGCGTACCATTGATAACTTGTGGCGCAACGATAGACAGAACCAGAATGCACAAATCATTGCAGAGCGGGCGAGCAAACTTTACGACAAGCTGCGCTTGTTTGTTGATGATATGGAAGGTCTTGGTAGCTCATTAGACAGAGCCAACCAAAGCTACCAAGGTGCCATGAATAAGCTGGTGACTGGTCGTGGTAATGTGATTCGTCAGGCCGAAAGCTTTAAGCAATTGGGTGTCGAGGTGAAGAAACCTATCTCGGTTGGCTTGGCGGAAATCGCTCAAAATGAGGCTTTTTCAGAAAATGCCTCCTTAGTAGAAAGACAACCCGCTGAGGATAAAGTAAACTAATCGGCCGCAGCGCCTCTAAAGAGAGAGTGTACTGTCGATGAGAACTTACCATGGTAGATAACAGCATTATGGACACAAGCGTGCAGACAAATTCAGCAGTAGAGTCAGAAACCACACACTTTGGTTTCGAAACAGTCGCGAAAGACCAAAAAGTCGCGAAAGTAGCAGAGGTATTTCACTCTGTAGCCGCTAAATACGACATCATGAATGACTTAATGTCGGGTGGTGTTCACCGCTTGTGGAAGCGATTCACGATTGATTGCAGTGGCGTTCGCCCGGGTCAACGTATCCTAGATCTAGGTGGTGGTACTGGCGACCTGACTGCGAAATTCTCGCGTATCGTTGGTGAAAAAGGCCACGTGGTTCTTGCTGATATCAACAACTCAATGCTGAATGTTGGCCGCGATAAACTGCGTGATAGCGGTATTGTTGGCAACGTACATTACGTTCAAGCCAATGCTGAAGAGCTGCCTTTCCCAGATAACTACTTCGATTGCATTACCATCAGCTTCTGTCTGCGTAATGTTACCGACAAAGACCAAGCGCTGCGTTCAATGTACCGCGTACTTAAGCCGGGCGGTCGTCTGTTGGTTCTTGAGTTTTCTAAGCCAGTGCTTGAGCCACTATCAAAGGTTTACGATGCATACTCTTTCCACCTATTGCCAAAAATGGGTGAGCTGATTGCTAACGATGCAGACAGCTATCGTTACCTTGCAGAATCAATCCGTATGCACCCTAACCAAGAAACCTTGGAAGGCATGATGCAAGAAGCGGGTTTTGAAAATACTAAATACTTCAACCTAACGGGCGGCATTGTTGCGCTGCACCGTGGTTACAAGTTCTAGTCGAACTTGGTAGCAGGCTCGTTGAGTGTGCTAAAAAATAAGAATAAAGATACAACGGATAGGTTAACGCTTATCCGTTTTCAAAGGTAAGGACAGTCATGCCATTTGATCCATTGGTCACCGCGGTTATTGAAACCTCTTTAAATACTTTCGTGAACGATGATCCAGCTTTGGTTCGTCGTTTGTCTCGTTTAAAGGGGCAGATCATTCAAGTTAATTTGAAAGAGCTGAACAAAACTCTCACTTTCGTTTTTAGCCAACAAATCGATGTGTTGGCTGACTACGAAGGACAACCTGATTGCTACCTATCTTTGAACCTCTCGGTACTGCCAGAACTGCGTGAGCAATCGAACATCACCAAACTGATCAAGCAAGATAAGCTGATCTTAGAGGGTGATATTCAACTGGCTCAGAAATTTGCTCAGCTAATGACAGACTGCAAGCCTGACTTGGAAGAGTGGCTATCGCGCGTGACTGGAGATGTGGTTGCCCATACCTTGGTACAAGGCGTTAAGAATGTTGGTGGCCTTGTGGCTAAGCAAGCGACTAAGCATCAAAACCATCTCGCTCAGGTATTAACTGAAGAGTGGAAGATTGCACCAGCGCCATTAGAAGTGGCACATTTTTGCGATCAGGTTGATGACGTGAAAAGCTCAGCTGCACGTCTTGAAGCTAAACTGAACGCTCTGTTGGAGAAAGCATGACCCCAACAGAACTGAAACGTCTTTATCATATTATCAAGGTACAGTTGGAATACGGCCTTGATGAGTTGATGCCTGAGCACCAGTTGACCAAGGCTCCTTTGCTGGCGAGAAAGTCACTGTTTTGGCTCAAGAACAAACATCAAGATAAAGAATTGGGTCATCGCTTGCGTTTAGCGTTGCAAGAATTAGGGCCTGTTTGGATTAAGTTTGGTCAGATGATGTCAACGCGTCGCGACCTATTTCCTCCTCATATCGCTGACCAATTGGCTTTATTACAAGACCAAGTGGCGCCATTTGATGGTCAATTGGCTAAGCGAGACATGGAAAAAGCGCTCGGTGGTAGCCTAGATAACTGGTTTACCGACTTTGATATCGAGCCATTGGCTTCTGCTTCTATCGCTCAGGTGCATACCGCAAAGCTCAAGGAGAGTGGTCGCGAGATTGTTCTGAAGGTTATTCGCCCTGATATTCGCCCGGTGATTGACGCAGATCTAAAACTGATGCACCGAATGGCGCGTATAGTCGCTAAGTCGCTTCCTGAAGCACGTCGTTTGAAACCGGTTGAAGTCGTTCACGAGTACGAAAAAACGTTACTTGATGAACTAGACCTGCGCCGAGAGGCGGCCAATGCGATTCAACTACGACGTAATTTTGAAGGCAGTGAAGAGCTGTATGTTCCAGAGGTTATCCCTGATCTAAGCAGCGAAACCCTGATGGTGTCAGAGCGTATCTACGGTATTCAAGTATCCGATATTGAAACGCTAAACGCCAACGGCACCAACATGAAATTGCTCGCGGAACGCGGTGTGACGGTATTCTTCACCCAAGTATTCCGAGATAGCTTTTTCCACGCAGACATGCACCCGGGCAACGTATTCGTTAACCCAGAGAATCCAGACAACCCTCAGTGGATTGGTTTGGATTGTGGCATTGTCGGCACGCTCAACAGTGAAGATAAGCGCTATTTAGCAGAGAACCTGCTGGCTTTCTTCAATCGCGATTACCGTAAAGTCGCCGAGCTGCATGTTGATTCGGGGTGGGTACCACACGACACCAACGTCAATGATTTTGAGTTCGCGATCCGTATGGTGTGTGAGCCAATTTTTGCAAAACCACTTGGCGAGATCTCATTTGGCCATGTGTTGCTAAACTTATTTAATACAGCAAGACGTTTCAACATGGAGGTTCAGCCTCAGTTGGTGCTTCTGCAGAAGACCTTGTTGTATGTGGAAGGCCTAGGTCGCCAGTTGTATCCGCAGCTTGATTTGTGGGCGACGGCTAAGCCTTTCCTTGAAACCTGGATGATGAATCAGGTGGGGCCGCAAGCTGTGATCAACGCAGTAAAAGAGCGCGCGCCATTCTGGGCAGAAAAACTGCCAGAGCTGCCAGAGCTGCTTTATGACAGCTTGCGCCAAGGTAAAGCGATGAACCATAGAATGGATCAGCTTTATCAAGGTTACCGAGATAGTAAGCGTCAGCAAGCAACTGGAAAGTTTTTGTTTGGCGTTGGAGCCACTTTAGTCGTATGCTCCGCAATATTAGTTTCAAGCCCTTATGAGCAGCTATCTATGGGCTGTGGCATCGCAGGTGTCACATTTTGGTTGCTTAGTTGGCGAGCTTACCGTCGTTAGACAGTAGACTCTCTTTATATTTTTTATGTGTAGACAGACCCGAGGACAATGACAATGGGTGGTATCAGTATTTGGCAACTTCTAATCATTGCTGTAATTGTAATTTTACTTTTCGGAACAAAGAAACTGCGCGGTATGGGTGGTGACTTAGGTTCAGCGGTGAAAGGCTTCAAAAAAGCGATGAGCGATGAAGACAAGCCTGCAGATAAGAAAGATGCAGACTTTGAACCAAAGAATATTGAACAGCAGAAGACAGAAGCTAGCGCTGAAACAACTGCTGAAACAAAGAAAGACAAAGAGCAGGCGTAAATCGTGTTTGATATCGGTTTTTGGGAACTGGTATTAATATCTGTCGTTGGGTTAGTGGTTTTAGGACCTGAGCGTTTGCCCGTGGCGATTCGTAGTATTTCCAAGTTTGTTGGACAAGCGAAAAGCATGGCAAACAGTGTGAAAGATGAACTTTCTCACGAGCTTAAGGTGCAAGAGCTGCAAGAAAACCTACGCAAGGCGGAAAAAATGGGTATGGAAGATTTATCTCCAGACCTAAAAGCGTCAGTCGATGAACTCAAGCAGGCCGCTGCTCAAGTTCAACGTCCGTACGCTAAGCCTGAGTCTGATAAGCCAAGTGAGACTGAACCTAGTGTCACGGAAACTGTGGAATCTGAAACCATTCAGGTCAACAGCGAAGCTTCAGCACCGTCAGATAAGAAAGCCGAATAGTCTCGCAAGGAGGAGTCGCCAGATGCTTGAGTTGCTAGATGTTTAAATCGATAGCTATTCAAGTAGATAACTATTCAAGTGGATACCAATTCAACTGGATAGATAGGTGCGCGGCTCCTTTTCGATCTTCCTGTTTAAGAGGTTTGACATGTCTTCGACTGAGCAGACACAGCCTTTAATTAGCCATCTTCTAGAATTACGTAATCGCTTACTACGCGCGATTGTCGCTGTTCTAGTGATATTTGTCGGGCTAATTTATTTTGCTAATGATATTTATGAATTCGTATCAGCACCTTTGGTAGATCGCTTACCTGAAGGGGCGACGATGATCGCAACGGATGTTGCATCGCCATTTTTTACACCACTAAAATTAACCTTAATCGCGTCTATTTTTGTCGCGGTGCCGTTTATTTTGTATCAGGTGTGGGCCTTTGTTGCTCCGGGTTTGTACAAGCATGAAAAACGCTTGATCATGCCGCTATTGGCTTCAAGTTCTTTGCTGTTTTACTGTGGTGTGGCGTTTGCTTACTTCGTAGTATTCCCATTGGTATTTAGTTTCTTCACGGCTATTTCCTTAGGGCAGGTAGAGTTCGCGACAGACATATCAAGTTATCTCGATTTTGTACTCGCGCTGTTCTTTGCTTTTGGTATTGCCTTTGAAGTACCAGTAGCGATTATCTTGTTATGTTGGACGGGGGCGACAACGCCTAAGGCTCTGTCTGAAAAGCGTCCGTACATTGTTGTCGGTGCTTTTATCGTCGGTATGATGCTGACACCTCCCGATATGATCTCGCAGACACTGTTGGCGATTCCAATGTGTATTCTGTTTGAGATCGGTCTGTTCTTCGCACGTTTCTATGTGCGTAAGCCAGATGCGGATGAAGAGGAAGAAGCTGAATCTTGATTCTGCTGTAAGAGTATAATTGCTAGAGTCCTTCAGCAAACATGACACAATAAAAAAGCGGCCCGAGGCCGCTTTTTTATTGTGTCTGTTTATCGAATGTCGATTATACCTTCGTCATAAATAACGGGTTACGCTCACTTGTTTTAAAGCTCGATCACTGCGTTATTTCTGATGATTTACTGCGATTTATATTATAAACCAAACAGTAATTTAGCGTTGCTGGTCGTTATATTGTCGACTTCTTCAAGGGTCATTCCACGCAATTCAGCGATGCGTTTTGCTACCAATTCCGTGTAGGCTGGCTCATTACGTTTACCGCGATTCGGTGTTGGTGCCAAGTATGGGCAATCTGTCTCTAGAATGACGTAATTCATATCAAGATGTGGAATCACCTTGTCCATTCCTGAGTTCTTAAAGGTCGATACACCGCCTAAACCTAAGTGAAAGCCTAGCTCGTTGATCGCTTGAGCCTCCTCTAAGCTGCTGCCAAAGCAGTGGAATACGCCACGTAAGCTGCCGTCTTGTTCTTTACGAAGTAAGGCAAGTGTCTCTTCAATAGAATCACGAGTGTGGATCACCACTGGCAGATCGAGCTCTTTTGCCCACTGCAGCTGAGTCACGAAAGCCATCTCTTGTTCAGCCTTGAAGGTTTTATCCCAGTACAAGTCGATACCAATCTCACCCACGGCGATAAAGTCATGTTTATCAAACCAAGCTCGAATGGCTTTGAGGGTCTGCTCGATATTCGCATCCACATAACAAGGGTGTAAGCCCATCATTGAACGACACACATCAGGAAACTGAGCTTCCGTCGCTAACATGGGCTCGATAGAAGCTAAATCGATGTTCGGCAATAGAATGGTATCAATACCTTGAACCAGTGCGCGCTGCACGACTTGTTCACGGTCTTCATCGAATTCGCTCGCGTAAATATGAGCATGGGTGTCGATCATTATTTTGTCCTGAAAGCAGTCTTTACTGAGTTGTCATGAGTATACGGCAGTGTGAGGAGAAGGTCATTTTTTGCCATTTATCCCTGTTTTTGAGTGGGTTTTATATTTTACTGCTAGCGTCCTGAGCCATCAGTGATATGCTTTTGCCTGTATTTAGCACTTTTCATATCTAAGCATTTCGGTGCTTAGACTAGGCAAGGAGAATCTAGTGTCTGTTTCAATTCAAGGTCAATTCCCAGGTCGCCGTATGCGCCGTATGCGTAAGCACGACTTTAGCCGTCGCCTAATGGCAGAAAATCAATTGTCTGTGGATGACCTCATCTACCCAATGTTTATCCTGATGGGTAAAGACCGCCGCGAGCCTGTCGAGTCAATGCCGGGTGTTGAACGCTTGTCGATCGATCTGATGCTTGAAGAAGCGGATTACCTGTCAAAATTGGGTGTTCCTGCGATTGCTCTGTTTCCGGTCGTGAACCAAGATGCTAAAAGCTTATGCGCGGCTGAAGCTCATAATTCAGAAGGTTTAGTGCAGCGTGCGGTACGTTCATTAAAAGAGCACGTGCCAAATATGGGTGTGATTACTGATGTTGCACTGGACCCATTTACCACTCACGGCCAGGACGGCATCATCGATGAAGATGGTTACGTGATGAATGATGAAACGACTGAAGTGTTGATTCAGCAGGCGTTATCGCATGCTGAAGCCGGTGCAGATGTGGTTGCTCCGTCGGATATGATGGATGGTCGTATTGGTAAGATCCGTGAAGCGTTAGAGGAAGCGGGTTATATTCATACTCAGATTATGGCGTACTCTGCGAAATACGCATCGTGCTATTACGGCCCATTTCGTGATGCAGTCGGCAGTGCTTCGAACCTGAAAGGTGGTAATAAGAAGAACTACCAGATGGATCCAGCCAACAGCGATGAAGCGATTCACGAAGTGGCAATGGATCTCAATGAAGGTGCGGATATGGTGATGGTTAAGCCAGGCATGCCTTACTTAGACATCGTGCGTCGTGTGAAACATGAACTTCAAGCACCAACGTATGCTTATCAAGTGTCTGGTGAGTATGCGATGCACAAAGCAGCAATTCAAAACGGTTGGCTGAAAGAACGCGACACCGTTATGGAATCACTGCTGTGCTTTAAGCGTGCTGGTGCTGATGGCATTCTGACTTACTTCGCTAAAGATGTTGCAGAGTGGCTTGCTGAAGACAATGCACAAGCAGCCAAGCACTTAAAAGAAAAGTAACAACTTAACGTTAACTTAAGTGATATTCAGTAAAAGGGTTGGCCATTGTGTCAGCCCTTTCGCTTATGAGGATGGAAGAAGATGTCAGTCATAGTACGTGAAGGTTCACTGGGAGAGGTTGTGTCTGTTGTCGAGCAGATCTCTGAATTTGCTAGAAAAGAGAGTGTCGCTTCACTGGCAGCTCGGCTTGAAGGGAAAAAGAGCCTGATCTTAGTGGCTGAAGAGGCGAACGTGTTACTCGGCTTTAAAATTGGTTATGAGCTTAACTCAAATACTTTCTATAGTTGGTTTGGTGGTGTGTCACCGCTTGCAAGAAATAAGGGGGTCGCACAGGCTCAATTAGATGTTCAGGAGCAGTGGGCACAAGAGCGGGGTTATGAGCAACTGAAAGTAAAATCTCGTAACCAGTTTCCTGCGATGCTGTGTTTACTATTGAAAAATGGATATCGAATTGAAAAATTGGAAGAAAAAGAAGAGATTAATGAAAATCGAATCCATTTCGTGAAGCAATTATCAGCTTAATGATTTGCTTTATCGGGGTGATAAATCATTTAAAATGAATTTAATGAGATTTATTATCATTTAGTTGTTGACTATTAAATGAGAATCATTATTATTAACCCTGTCTTAGGGAATGAGGAAATGTTCACAAGGATGTTAAGTACTCAAGTATCAACTTGGTTACCCAACAGAATTCTCGCGAACTTGTACTAAGTTCTTTTTGACACGACATTGCTCACATTGCTTCCAGTGTAATTTATAGCTTTTAGGTAAAGCTGTGGTATTCAATTTGAATGGCTTTACCAGTTTTTGCTAGGCGACATCTTCGGGTGTCGCTTTTTTTATACCTCCAATTCAACAATATGCATATTTAGTGGCACGTTTTTTTATGAATAAAACGCCATCAGCATTCTTTTCCACAATGCAGGATCGTAAAAAGATCGTTGGTCATATGTTCGATCTGTAAAATTATTCTTTATTTTCAGTGTATTGCTGGTGTTTTTTGATTTGTTAACCTTACTTCTCAACAGGGTGGATAAATAATATAAACAGAGTTATCCACAGAACGCTTGCGTCTAAGAACAAAAAATAACAACAAATCGATTATAACGAATACAACCGAGTGAACGGATACAGATCGACAACATGGAATCCAACCAACAGACGTGGCATTCTTAACAGATAATTTCTGTACTTACTGGATTCACAAATATTATGGCTCGTATTCCTGATAATCCATTGATTCTGATCGATGGCTCTTCTTACCTATATCGCGCGTTCCATGCTTACCCTGGCACCATGAGCAATGGTGATATCCCAACGAACGCTGTTTATGGTGTAGTTAACATGCTACGCAGCATGATGCGTCAATTTGCTTCTGATCGTATTGCGGTTATTTTTGATGCGAAAGGGAAAACGTTCCGTGATGACATGTACCCAGAGTACAAAGCAAACCGCCCACCTATGCCTGACGATCTTCGTTGCCAGATAGAACCATTGCACAATGTGATTCGTGCGATGGGTTTGCCACTTATCTCTATTCCTGGCGTTGAAGCAGATGACGTGATTGGTACGTTGGCTTCTCAAGCTTCTGCGATGGGGATGCCTGTACTTATCAGTACTGGTGATAAAGATATGGCGCAGTTAGTTGATGACAACGTTACTCTGATCAACACCATGACCAACGTGGTAATGGATCGCGAAGGTGTGATTGAGAAGTTTGGTATCCCACCAGAACTGATCATCGATTACTTGGCACTGATGGGCGATAAAGTCGATAACATCCCTGGTGTTCCGGGTGTGGGTGACAAGACAGCGACGGCTTTACTACAAGGCATTGGTAGTATCGAAAAGTTGTATCAGAATCTTGATGATATTGCGGCGCTTGGTTTCCGCGGTTCGAAGACGATGGCTAAGAAGCTGGCTGATAATAAAGCCAATGCTGACATGTCCTACGAGCTTGCAACAATCAAGCTAGATGTTGAGCTTGAAGAGACGCCTGAGTCATTGGTAAAAGCTCAACCCAATATCGATGAGTTGATCAAGCTATACGGTCAATTGGTTTTCAAATCTTGGCTGAACGAGCTCCTTGAAGGTGGCAGCGGAGTGGTTGAGGCGGATGAGAAATCTTCCGCAGCGGGAGCTGGATCAGTACGTAGCAGCGCTTCTACTGTAGAGATGAATACGTCTGCCGTGACGATTGATCGTAGCAACTACGAAACGATTCTAGATGAAGCGTCATTCAATGTTTGGTTAGAAAAGCTTAAAGCAGCTGAATTGTTTGCTTTTGATACTGAGACAGACAGCCTTGATTACATGGTGGCGAACTTGGTCGGTCTATCATTTGCGACGGACGAGGGCGTTGCCGCTTACGTACCGGTTGCTCATGATTACCTAGATGCACCGCAACAGCTGGATCGTGATTGGGTACTTGAACAACTGAAACCGATTCTTGAAGATGATGCTCAAGCTAAAGTGGGTCAAAACCTGAAGTACGATATGAGTGTGCTAGCGCGCTACGGTATCGAGATGAAAGGCATCAAACACGATACCATGCTGGCGTCTTACGTTTTCAACAGCGTAGGTGGCAAGCATGATATGGACAGCCTAGCGCTGCGTTTCCTTCAGCACAGCTGCATCTCATTTGAGCAAATCGCAGGTAAAGGCAAGAAACAGCTTACTTTCAACCAGATTGAACTGGGTGAGGCGTCTCCATACGCTGCAGAAGATGCTGACGTGACACTACGTTTGCATAACCGCCTGATGGAAAACATCGAGCAAGATGAAAAGCTTAAAACCATCTATGAAGAAATCGAAGTACCGTTGATCCCTGTGATGTCTCGCATTGAACGCACTGGTGTATTCATTGATGACATGTTGCTAGGCGCTCAATCACAAGAGATTGCGGTTCGTCTGGATGAGCTAGAGCAGAAAGCTTACGAGATAGCAGAGCAAGAGTTCAATATGAACTCGCCAAAACAACTGCAAGCGATCCTGTTTGAGAAAATGGGTCTGCCAGTTATCAAGAAAACGCCATCAGGTGCACCTTCAACCAACGAAGAAGTGCTTCAAGAGCTGGCGCTTGATTACCCGCTACCTAAGTTGATCATTGAGTATCGTGGTCTTGCGAAGCTTAAGTCGACGTACACAGATAAACTGCCGAAGATGATCAACGCTGAGACTGGTCGTGTTCATACGTCTTATCATCAAGCGGTGACCGCGACGGGCCGTTTGTCTTCGACTGATCCAAACCTACAGAACATCCCAATTCGTAATGAAGAAGGTCGTCGTATCCGCCAAGCATTCGTTGCACAACATGGTTGGAAGATTCTAGCGGTCGATTACTCTCAAATTGAATTGCGTATCATGGCGCACCTATCAGGTGACAAAGCGCTGCTGGAAGCATTCCAACAAGGCAAAGATATCCACGCGGCAACGGCTGCTGAGATCATTGGTGTTGATATTGAGAGTGTGATCACTGAGCAGCGTCGTCGTGCTAAAGCGGTTAACTTTGGTCTTATCTACGGCATGAGTGCTTTTGGTTTGGCTAAGCAGCTAGGTATTCCTCGTGGCGAAGCACAACACTACATGGATACTTACTTTGAGCGTTACCCAGGTGTGATGCAGTATATGGAAGACACACGCAGCGCGGCTTCAGAGCAAGGCTTTGTTGAAACCATTTACGGTCGTCGTCTGCACCTTCCTGAGATTCAATCTCGAAATGGCATGCGTCGTAAGGCTGCTGAACGTGCGGCAATCAACGCGCCAATGCAGGGCACAGCAGCAGATATCATTAAGAAAGCGATGCTGTTGGTTGATGAATGGATTCAAGCGGAAGGCGATGGTCGTGTGAAACTGCTTATGCAAGTACACGATGAATTGGTCTTCGAAGTGGAAGAGTCAGCTTTAGCCGAAATTGAAAGTAAAGTACAAGAATTGATGGAATCCGCCGCAGAGCTAGAAGTACCGCTTGTCGCGGAAGCTGGCCACGGTGACAACTGGGATCAAGCCCACTAATCAGTTTTTGACCTTATTGAGTAAATTAGTATGAGCCAGTGCACAAACACTGGCTTTTTTTTGTCTCGAATAAAGTTAAGTCATAAGAAGATTTTGGGTGTTTTAATAAAACGTTCATGAAAAAAAACTACAAAAATGGTTTTCATTTCTGAGCAATTGTTGTACATTAAATCTTGTAGGGTACAGAGGTAAGATGTTCTATCTTTCAGACCTTTTGTTTCACGTTATTGGATTAGGCTGATTCAGCCGCCCCAGTCAGTATTTGACTGGGGCGTTTTTTCTTGTGCGAAAGAAAAATATCTCCAACCTACTATTCCCCCGTAAAATCTCCCATTTTTAGTGCCTTTTGTTACGCTTTCCCTAAGCTCCGTGATAAACACTTGATTGCCTTAGATCTGGAATTCAATCAGCAATTGGTAATTTTAATCCGTCTCTAAGTGCATTGTTTTATTCTTGAAAATAACTTTTATTTTACAAGTGACTCATAATGCATTGATCGTTTACGTCTTATTTATCAGTATATTGAGTGGGTGAATGCTCAATGTAGTCCATGATTTCCTGTTGTTTCTCTGTGCTGTATTTCAGAGCTTCGGCCGTGATCTGGATAGATTGCGCCATAGAAGAGATATTGTTGGTCGCTTCCACCAAGGTTTGCTGCATGGGTTTTAGGATAAGTAGATAGATAGCGGTCAACGCGATAACAATGACAGTGATAACGGCTGCCAACGCAATAATGATTTTAGTTTGGATATCATCTAGCAGTAATTGACTGGTTTTCTTAAAGGCGAGTCGAGATTGGTCTAAGACTTGTGGGAGTTGATTGAGTGATGTCTTGGTGGAGCTCGCAAGCTGATTGATGCTTTCAACGGTTTGATTCAAGGCTTGTTGTTGGTCATTGCTGAGGTTGGGGTTGTTGACTATCGCCTGCAAAGATTGCGATATCACCTCAAGAGACTCACTCGCGTCTTGAGCGTATTTTTCCATACCATCCAAGTCCAAGGTCATATCAACATTGATCAGTGGGGTTTGTTCTTGTTCTGCTTCAGAGGCGAACCCTGTCAGTGAGATCAACATAAGTGCAATGATGGCCAATGGTGTTTTCCACATGAGTATTCCTTTCTCATTGTTCTGTTTATTTAGATGTGTCTTTTAGTATGGTTCACTTCTCTCGTTTCTAACTGATTAATCTTGTCTTTAATTCTCAAGACTTAGGTTTAACTCACTAATTTTTGGGCAAAAAAATACCCCACCTATATAAGGAAGGGTATTAATAAGGCTAAATCACTTGCTGTAAGTGCTTTAACTTCTAATTATAGATAAAGCTATAGATAGAAGAATTACTCTGAGTCGTTTTGCTCTTCGTCCGCTAGCTCATCAATGATCTGATCAGCAAACACAGGTGCAAACCACTCATCCATCTTGGCACGCAGTTGGTCAACGCCGATGCCCTTCATTGAAGAGAAGACATCAACCGCTACATCACCACCGAAAGATTTCGCATCATTACGGATTTTCAGTAGCTGTGCTTTACGCGCACCGCTTTTCAGTTTGTCTGCTTTTGTTAACAAAACCTGTACTGGGATGCGGCTATCGATAGCCCAGTAGATCATTTGTTGGTCAAGGTCCTTCATTGGGTGACGGATATCCATCAATACCACTAAACCTTTTAGGCTTTCACGTCGTTGTAGGTATTCACCTAGCGACTTCTGCCATTTTTTCTTCATCTCAAGCGGTACTTGAGCGAAGCCATATCCCGGTAAATCGACAATATGACAGCCGTCGGTAACCTTAAATAGGTTAATTAGCTGAGTTCGACCTGGGGTTTTACTGGTTTTCGCCAAGCTTTTTTGGTTTGTAACGCGGTTTAGTGCGCTAGATTTACCAGCATTGGAGCGTCCTGCAAACGCAATTTCGATCCCTTCGTCTTCTGGTAAGTGACGAATATCAGGTGCACTGGTAATGAAATGCGTGTTTTGATAATGAATTTTTACGCTCACTGTTAACTCCATCTCGACTTTGTGTAGTCGATTGATTACTTTTTTGTGAATTTGTGTAAAATAACCGTGCTCGGCATAAGGTCGCCTATTGTACCATGAGTGGCAACATAGAGTGGTACTGGAAGCTTGATAATTATAATGGAATGTCATGAAGAAATTAGCGCTAATTTTGAGTCTTTTAGCCAGCTGCTCAGTATGGGCTCAAGGTAGTATTGAAGCTGGTAAAGCCAAATCACAAACATGTGTTGCCTGCCACGGTGCTGACGGCAACAGTCTGATCACTCAGTATCCTAAGCTGGCTGGTCAACATGAGAAGTATCTAGAGAAGCAGTTAAAAGAGCTTAAGCTAGGTATGACGAGTGGTGGTAAACAAGGTCGTTACGAGCCTGTAATGGGTGCAATGGCGATGCCTTTATCTGAAGAAGATATGGCTGACCTAGCGGCATACTACGCATCTCTCCCTATCTCTAGTAACTCTACTCCTGAAAATGTAGTAGATGAAGGTAAGGTTCTTTACACTGCGGGTAACGCAGAACGCGGCGTAACGGCTTGTATTGCTTGTCACGGCCCTCGTGGTAATGGTACCGAACTTTCTGGTTTCCCTAAGATTTCAGGTCAGCACGCAGATTACATCAAGGCTCAACTTGAGAAATTCCGCGATGGTAACCGTAATAACGACATGAATGCGATGATGCGTGATGTAGCTAAAAAGTTAACAGACGCAGATATTGATACCTTATCGAAGTACGTTGGTGGTTTACACTAATATGTCGGTTTCTTGCTCTTAGCCAGAGTAATGAAATGTACGTTCGAGCGAGATTGAAGAGACGCCCCGATCAGTAATGGTTGGGGCGTTTTCTTTTGTATTGATTTTATATATCCGGTTTGTGTTAATGTCTAATTTATCAATGCGTGTTCGAATTGTGTACAAAAGTGTGAGCTCGCACTCTTGTAGTCTTTTTGTAAAAAGGTAAAGTAGCCGCCATCAGCTAGGAGCTGACTTAGATACGGATGGTCATCTAGTCTAACGGTATAGACAGAAACGGATCAGGCTAGGACAGCCCAGCAACAAGGTGTTAGAAAAGGATAGCCAAAACTCATCAGGACGATGAACAACAAACAAATTTGGCATGGAAAGCACCAATAACAAATGGAGATTTGTGTACCAAGTTGAGTATGCAAATTTTGGCCGATATAGGCAGATTTAGAGAGCGATAGGTTTTCCTATCGCTTTTTTTATTGATTTGATGAAAAAACACCCAATACCTCTCCACTATAAACTCAGTTTCTGGTATGTTTCGCATCCCTGTTTAAGGATGTGCTATGTATACTTGTCCCTTATGCCATCACCAAGGCGTGAATCACTATTTTGAAGACAAACGCAGAGCCTATCTGCAGTGTCAGCAATGTGAACTGGTATTTGTTAAACCTGAACAAAGGTTAGAAGCAAAAGAAGAGAAAGCACACTATGATCTCCATGAGAACGATCCTAGTGATGCAGGCTATCGCCGTTTTCTATCTCGCATCGCGGATCCACTAACAGACAAAATTTCATCTAACTCACACGGGTTGGATTTTGGTTGTGGCCCAGGCCCTACGCTATCTATTATGTTAGAAGAAGCCGGACACACCATGGAGTTGTACGATATCTATTACCACCCAGAAGCTTCTGTGTTGGAAAAAACGTATGACTTTATGACTGCCACGGAGGTGATAGAGCATCTTTATCACCCAGACAAAGTGTGGCAGCAATGGTTGAATTTAGTTAAACCCAAGGGCTGGATTGGTCTTATGACTAAACTAGTAATAGACGTAGACGCGTTTGCTGGTTGGCACTACAAGAATGACCCGACACATGTCGTCTTCTTTAGTCGTCAAACATTCCAGTTTTTGGCAGAGCGGGATAAGCTCGAACTAGAATTTTTTGGAAATGATGTAATTTTACTGAGGAAAGTGCAGTAATGGGTCGTAGTAAGAAATCAAGAAAACCGGGAGCACTTGGCGCTCCGGAACCTATGGTTACTCGTAACCGTAGTGAATCTGATGTTGAAGGTCGTGAACGTAAGCGTGTTAAAAAGCGTAAAGGCCTTAAGTCTGGCAGCCGTCACTCTGATGGTAGCGAAGCAAAACAGCGTAAAGCTGCACTAGCTCGCGACCCTCGTTTAGGCAGCAAGAAAAAAATCCCGCTGATTGTTGAACCAGCGAAGAAGTCGACGAAACAAGAGCGCAAGCTATCTAACGAACAAGAGTTAGAGATGCTTGAGAATGATGCTCAACTGAACACATTGCTAGATCGTATCGAAAATGGTGAAAACCTAGGTGCTGGTCTGCAGAAGTTTGTTGATGAGAAACTTGATCGTATCGAACACCTAATGGGCCGCTTAGGTCTGCTAGAGCCAGAAGACGATGAAGAAGAGATCTTCGAAGAAGCACCGGTTGCCTCTAAGAAGAAAGCAAGCTCTGACGAAGACTTGCTATCTCAATTCGAAGATTTCGACTTAGACAGCTTTAAAGGTTAATAGCCAATGAACGTAACCTTATTAGCAATTGCTGGTGGAATTATCATTCTCGGCTTGGGCTCTTACGCAGGTTACCTTCTACTTCAAGTGAAGAAGCAGACGGAGTTGCAAAAGCAGCATCAAGCACTTGCCATTGAAAAACGTAACGCGACGATTTACGAAAACGTAAATACTTTGTGCTTAGCGGGTATTCAAGGCCAGTGTGACTTACCTGAGATCAGTATCCGAGTGTGTATCATTATGGATAACGTTCAGGGTGATGAGCGTGTCGATTTTGATTCTGAGTATCCTGCTCTTTCTGAGCTGTACCATATCGTAAAAGATATGGCTCGCGGAGATGCAAGACAGGAACTGACGAAGAAAGATCGCATGCAGCAGAATCTCACGCGCCATAAGGCAGAGACTCGCTTGAATGATGCGGTCATCGAAGATTTGAAAAGGTTGCAGGAGAAGGTTAAGCCTCTCAACAACCAAATCAACATTCAGATGATCTAGTCACTAAGACTATTTAATATAGAGGCTTGTTGAACACTCCATTTTTAAGACGTGCTGCTTTTAATACCTATGCCTTTAAGACGCTTTGTCTTAAAGGCATATTGTTTTTAAGTCGCCTTGCTTTTTAATAGACAATGTTAAATGGGCTTTCTTACCTTTTGCGTCTCGTTAATCCCGACGCTTTGTTAGTGATCAAGCTAGCAGTTCTGAGTTTTTGTCTGAAAAATTGATTTTGTCTTGGAACGACCTTACTGGTCGTGTGGCAAAATAACCCGTCTATATTTTAATGTATGTAAAATGATTTGAGAGACCTTAGGTTCTCGCGGATCTAAATTGGAAGTACCGCTATGTCGAGCAAGCCAGTAACAACGAATCAGCAAATCGTTTGGGATCAAGAAATCTTAAACAAGTACAACTATTCGGGACCTCGTTACACCTCATACCCAACTGCGTTGGAGTTTCATGAAGCGTTTACTGTCGCTGATTACGACATGGCGTGTACTCAATATCCTGATCGTCCACTCTCTCTTTACGTGCATATCCCATTTTGTCACAAGCTTTGTTACTACTGTGGTTGTAATAAAGTCATTACTCGTCACTCGCATAAAGCGGATGAGTACTTGGATGTGATTGAACATGAAATCCGCCAGCGCGCCTCGTTATTGAATGGCCGTAAAGTGACTCAACTGCACTTCGGTGGTGGTACACCAACGTTCTTGACCAAAACACAAATCACTCGTTTGATGGGCATTTTGCGTGAAGAGTTTAACTTCACCGCTGACGCTGAAATCAGTATTGAAGTTGACCCGCGTGAGATTGAGCTAGACGTACTTGACCACCTTCGAAATGAAGGCTTCAACCGCCTGAGCATTGGCGTGCAAGACTTTAATAAAGAAGTACAGAAGCTGGTTAACCGTGAGCAAGATGAAGAGTTCATTATTGCAATGGTTCAACGTGCGACAGAGCTAGGCTTCCGTTCAACTAACCTGGATTTGATCTACGGCCTACCAAAGCAGACTCAAGCTTTGTTCGCTGAAACATTGAAGCAAGTGTTAGAAATGAAGCCGGGCCGTTTATCTGTATTTAACTACGCACACATGCCGCAACTGTTTGCTGCGCAGCGTAAGATAAAAGATGAAGACCTACCTGAAGCTAAAGAGAAGATGGCTATCTTACAAGATACTATCGAGACGCTAACCGGGGCGGGTTATCAGTTCATAGGTATGGATCACTTCGCATTACCTGAAGACGAGCTAGCCGTAGCACAACGTGAAGGTATTCTGCATCGTAACTTCCAAGGCTACACGACCCAAGGTGAAGCTGACTTAATTGGTTTCGGTGTTTCTGCTATCTCAATGGTCGGTGATGCTTACGCTCAAAACCAGAAAGAGCTGAAGAAGTACTACGCTCAAGTGAATGACCTGCGCCATGCACTTTGGAAAGGTGTTGCACTAGACAGTGACGACCTTCTACGTCGTGAAGTGATCAAGCAGCTGATTTGTAACTTCAAGCTTGATAAAACAATGATCGAATCTGAGTTCTCGGTTAACTTTAATCGCTACTTCAAAGAAGATTTAGAGCTTCTACAAACCTTTATCAACGATGAGTTGGTTGAAGTCGATGACAAAGAAATCCGCGTAACTTTGCGTGGCCGTTTGCTGATCCGTAACATCTGTATGTGTTTTGATAAATACCTACGTGCCAAGGCTCGCCAACAGCAATTCTCTCGCGTCATCTAATAACTCGATAGAGAATAGAAACATAAAAAATGCCAGCATCATGCTGGCATTTTTGTATCTGACTCATTCGGTTTCTGCCTGATTTAGGCGCGGCTCTCTTTGGTGCCCTGTTTAGCCTCTGCGTTTTATTCGACTTTGTTATTCGTTTTAAACTTGGCATTTAGCTTACTGCCTAGGTCGGTAGGCCATTGGTCAAACGGAACTGGACGGCTGTATAAGAAACCTTGAGCTAATGGGCATTGAAGCTGCTTGAGTAGTTCAGCTTGTTGTTGTGTTTCAACGCCTTCTGCCACCAAACTCACTTTGAAACCCTTGGTAATGTTGACGATGGCCGCGACGATGGAGCTGTCTAGGTTCTCTTTTTCCAACTTACTGACGAAGCTGCGATCGATCTTTAAGCAATCAAATGGCAGTTTGTGTAAGTAAGCCAGTGACGAATAGCCGGTACCAAAGTCATCAATTGCAATCGAGATGCCTAGTGCTTTTAGCGTCAGCATATTATCGATGATGGTTTGGTCATTGTCGACGATGCGTGATTCAGTGATCTCTAGCGTCAGGTTTTGGGCTGGTAATTTGGTGTCACGCAGCGTGGTTTTAACCAATTCAATAAATCCGCTTTCACTCAGTTGGTCGACAGATAAGTTAACGTGAATAGAGAAGTCTTTATTCCATTTTCCAGATTCAATCGCAATTGCGGTATCTCGACATGACTTGTGCAAAATCTGCTTACCAATGTCGTAGATCAATCCTGTTTCTTCTGCTAAAGGAATGAACTCCAAAGGTGAGATTATACCCTCGTCCGTTACCCAACGAGCCAAAGCCTCGGCACCTATGGTAGCTCCAGATTCAAGGTCGATTATAGGCTGATAGAAAGGCTCGAACTGCTGAAGATCAATTGCCTTGTTAAGACGTGCCAGCATCTTGGTACGATATCTCGATGCTTTGCCCATTTCTGGGTTGTAAATACTGACACTGGTTTTGTCTTGCTTTGCGTTGCTCAAGGCTATACTGCTGTTGCGTAGCAGCAGTGTAATGTCGTTGACGTTCGAGACATTCACGACCCCCATTGATACTTTGATGACCACGCTTTCTGATTCCATGGCAAATGGGGAGGTAAAGATTCGAAGTAAGCGACTCGTCAGTAGTTGAACGTCATCTATTTGATTGATGTTAGGAGCGTAAATCGCAAATTCATCCCCGCCAGTTCGAGCTAACAGGAAGTTCGATGGTAGCGTACCTCTTAAACGAGCGGCCGCAATGATAAGCAGTTGGTCACCATTGTAATGGCCGAGGCTATCATTAATATCTCGAAAGCGGTCAATACCAATTAAATAAAGTGTACCTTTTTCGTTTTCAGGGTTTTTCTTGGCTGTATCAATAAAGCCTTCACGACTATACAGTTTGGTTAATGAGTCATAGGTAAGTTGAGCCTGTAACGCCTGAAAAGAAGCCTTTAAATTGTTGGTCATTTCATTAAATGACGCAGTTAACATGCTAATTTCATAGATGTTGCCCGTTTTTGGCATGCTCGTCTCCCAGTCACCTTTGGCGAGGCGCTTTGCTGCCCCTGCAGTTGAAGTGATGGGTTGAGTTACGCGATTAAAGGCAATTAATCCAGCGATAATACCAATGCAACTGAGAGTTAGACCGAGTAACCAACTGTTTCTTTGGTTTTTTGGTAATTCACCAAGTAGGCTACTTTCTGGGATCGACATACCAATAATCCAAGTGATGCCGTACTCATCTTCATAAGGGGTAAGTTGATTGAAATATCGTTCGTTATCTAAATTAAAACTAAAGCGCTGCACATTTAAATCATCGATTAGATGAAACTTATCTACATAACGGGCACTTTCACGTATTACCGCGTTAGCACTCTCTGTTGCTAACAAGCGCTGGCCTTTGTCTGTTTGTCCTGTTCCCCAAGAGACCACGCTGCCTCCGCCCGAATGAGCGACTAAGCGCTGTTGCTTATCAATAATATAAACAGAGGCATCCGTTTTATCTTTGAGATCCTTGAGAAAAGCATTAAAGGTGTTGATCTTAATATCGCTGGCGAGGACACCTTTGAGCTCGTTATCACTATAGATAGGAGCGAGAGCCGATAAAGTGATCTCTTGTCGTTCATCTGCATTGGCATAAATTGATGACCATACAGCCTTGTTCTGTGTCACTACTGGAGTGTACCAAGGGCGAACTCTAGGGTCATAACCTGAAATTGTGGTTCGAATGTCTCCGCTAATCGTATTACCACGATAAATGACAAGTTTGCCTTGAGTTCGATCATCCCGAGCCATTAAAGTTAAGCCGCGGTTTGTTTCTTTTCGAAAGCCGACATAGTTACCATCTTCAGAACCAAAGCCGATTACATCAAGCTGAGGGATCGCTTGAAAATGCGCAGAAAACTTGTAAAGAATATAGTCTTGAACCTGACTAAGATTTCCCTCTTTATAAAGGTTGTGATAACCGATGTTATGACTTAGTGAAAGGTTAGCGTGAAATGGCTTTTCTAAAAAATCGGCAAGGCTTTGATGAACGTTATCAGTGAGTGATGTTAGTTGGCGCGCACTAATATCACTCACCATCTCCTTGTAGCTTTGCTTTTGAGTGAAAATCATTACGCCCATAGTGAAGAGAAATATCATCACGAATGGCAGAACCACTGCGGTTCTCAAGGTAATTTGTGTTTTCAAAGACATCTTTAGCTACAGTTTGGATAGATAGTGTACTGTAATTGTACCGATACTATTCAAAGCAAGCGACACTTTTTTAGCTTTAAAAAATATGTATCTAAAGGCATATATAGATCAGTACAACTCTTTGAGTTTACGAGTCAGGGTGTTTCTTCCCCATCCTAAAACTTTCGCTGCATCTTGTTTATGGCCATTAGTATGGTTGAGTGCGGCCTCTAATAATATACGTTCAAACTCGGGTAGAGCATAAGTCAGCAGCTCTTTTTCGCCGGAATCAAGCGCACTCTTGGCCCAATTAGCCAGCAGTTGTTGCCAATTACCATCAGTACCTTCGCTGATTACAACCTTCTCTTCCAACAACTCAGGTGGTAGATCCGAAGGGAGTATTTCGCTGCCGCTCGCCATTACAGTTAGCCAACGACAAATGTTCTCAAGCTGACGTACGTTACCCGGCCAATTGAGCTGATTGAGCTTCAGAATGGTCTCTGGGTGTAGTGTCTTCACTTCTACGCCAAGCTCTTCAGCGGCTGATGCTAGGAAGTGGTGAGTCAGCTTTTCAATGTCCTGTTTACGTTCGCGCAGTGCCGGAATATGGATTCGGATAACGTTGAGTCGATGGAAAAGGTCTTCACGGAAACCACCGTCATGTACTAAGCGCTCAAGATCTTGGTGGGTTGCGGCAACGATACGAACATCGACCTTAACCGCAGAATGTCCACCTACGCGATAAAACTGGCCATCAGACAGCACGCGCAGTAGTCGAGTCTGAATATCGAGTGGCATGTCGCCAATCTCATCAAGAAACAGAGTACCCCCGTTGGCTTGCTCGAAGCGTCCTTGGCGAACACTGTTAGCACCGGTAAAGGCGCCTTTTTCGTGGCCAAACAGTTCTGACTCGATGAGATCTTTGGGAATCGCAGCCATGTTCAGGGCGATAAAGGGCTTTTTCGCTCTTGGGCTGTGACGATGTAAGGCGTGTGCGACTAGTTCTTTGCCTGTACCTGATTCACCATTGATTAGCACGGAAATGGATGACCGAGACAAACGACCAATGGCGCGGAAGACTTCCTGCATCGCAGGCGCTTCGCCAATGATTTCTGGCGCGTTGGTGTCTTCTACTGCTTCACTCGCCTGTTCTCGCTTTTGCTCTTGGCTGTGGGCGATTGCTCGTTCTACTAAAGTCAGTGTCTCATCGATATCGAACGGCTTAGGCAGATACTCAAAAGCGCCTTTTTGATAAGCATTGACCGCAGCATCAAGGTCTGAGTGCGCGGTCATAATGATCACTGGCAGGTCGGGAGAGCGTTGATGAACCTGATGCAAAAGCTCAATACCGTCAATGCCGGGCATGCGAATGTCGGACACCAAAACGTCTGGTGTCTCGCGCTCAAGAGCAAGTAATACGCTCTCTGCATCAGCAAATGTTTCACACTTTATATCCGCAGATGAAAGTGTTTTCTCTACTACCCAGCGGATAGAGCTGTCGTCATCGACGACCCAAACGTATCCCTTACTCATAATTCAAATCCTTTGCAGCCAAATCTATTGTGATAATCATTGTTGTTTTTATTGTTCGGTATTCAGTGTTGCCAATGAAACGTTGTTTCCAGTGGGAGACACAGCTTTGCTTATATCGGCAAATAAATCGTGAATGTGGTGTTGCCCGGCCAGCTTTCAACATCAATTTTCCCATTGTGTTGATCGATCAGGTTTTGAGATATCGATAGCCCTAGCCCTGTACCTCCTTCTCGTCCGCTGACCATTGGGTAAAACAGGGTGTCTTTCAATTCATCGGGGATACCCGGGCCGTTGTCGCAGATCTCAATGCGAGCGGCGAGTTTGTGTCGCTGACCATGAATGTTTGCTTGATGCACCGTTCTGGTGCGAATGGTGATTTTTCCTGATTCTTGAGCCTTCAGAATCTGAGCTGCGTTGCTCACTATATTGAGCATGGCTTGTTCTACCTGTGCTGAATCCATCAAGATGTCCGGTAGGCTCGGGTCGTAGTCTCGTTCGATGACGAGTGTTGAACCTGATTCTAGCTCGACGAGTTGCCTTACTTTTTCAAGTATTTGGTGAAGGTTCTCTTCCGATTTGGTCCCCGGTTTCTGTGGGCCAAGCAGGCGATCGACCAAAGCTCTCAGGCGGTCGGCTTGCTCAATAATGATCTGCGTATATTCATTAAGGGACTGATCAGGGAGCATTTTACCAAGTAGCTGCGCGGCTCCTCTTAATCCGCCCAATGGATTCTTAATCTCATGGGCTAATCCACGCACCAATAGTTTAGCCGCTTGTTGTTGTGCGTGTTGGTTGAGCTCTTGGCTGAGGCGTCTTTGTTGGTCTATCTTGCGCATCTCAACCAATAACAGCGTTTCTCGCTGCCAAGAGATTGGGCTCACTGTTACCTCAAGCATTAGTGGGCGGTTATCAACCACAAAGGTAACGTCGCTGTCTGTGATGCTTTGGCCACTTTGTAGCGGTTGAGTCAACAGCGCTAAATCCAGTGAGGCGTGCTGGATAAGTTGGCTCAGAGGGTGATCAACGATACGTCGTGCACTTTGCGAAAAGAGTTGTTCAGCCGCCGGGTTGGCGTATCGGACATACAGTTGCTCATCGAGCATCAATGTTGAGGTCACCATATTGTCGAGAATGGCGCTGGAAAGATGATGTGTATCTATGCTGTCGCTTTTGGCTGATCGATTCACTATTTCGTCCTTGAACTGGTGTTTTTCTCACTGCACCAAATTGGTGCGAAGCTAAGTTCAAGTATGGCGCATATCAACCAGAAGCTAAAGATAATTCATTAGAGTCGCTGAAAGCTGCTTCGATCAGGTGAAAAGTAGAGGTAATTTGGCCTCTTTTAACACATTGGCTTACTTGAGCGTCGCTCGATGTAAATACACGGTGACTGGACTAGTAGATGCAATAAGCTTGCCGCTTCTATGTGCTTGAATTGCAATGGTGTGAGTGCCTCGATCGATACCTTTCAATTCCCAATTAGGTTGGGTTTGTGGAGCGCCATAACGACGACCATCGAGCATCAATTGCAACTGCTCTCCAATACCAAGCTTGCGGTTGAGTTCTATTTTTATTGGGATTAAGCCACGGTTGCTGCGGATGGTTTGATCATGAACTGGAGTCAGCATGCTGAGGGCTAACTGAGCGGGTACCTCTCGTTTCGTGTTATCCGTTTTTTCCTGAGCTTGAACTGGTGTTGCCATTTTAGTTGTAGAGGGATCTGCAGCGTCAACAGGCGTTGAAGCCTCAAATTTAGGAGCAGGCGCGGAAGCTTGTACGTCAGGTAGGCGCAGAGCCTCCGCACCTTGATCGGTAGGGGTATCACTAAAGTGAAGCACACCATCCTCATCTTCCCAGGTGTACACCGTTTGAGCAGAGCACGAGAATGCGACTGTTAATCCGATTAGGAACAGTATGTTTTTCATATCGTTAGCCTCTTTTCACCGTTAGGTGTTTTCACGTTTGACGTTAGTTTTGTTATTGATTTTATTGTATTTATAGCAACAGCCTCTGAGGGCTTTTGTTTAAGATATGGTACGAGGAAGCTGGGGGAGGGAGAATAGAAAAAAGGCCCGCCTGCGAGGCGAGCCTAATATTTTTTAGTGCTTCTTACATGTTGCAATAGCTTTTATTGCAGTAAGAATTACATGCTAACCGACTAAGGATTAAACTGAGTAGTACAGTTCAAACTCAAGTGGGTGTGTAGCCATGTTCACGCGCTGTACGTCATCAGATTTCAGAGTGATGTAAGAATCGATGAAGTCGTCAGAGAATACGCCACCAGCAGTTAGGAACTCACGGTCTTCGTTAAGTGCTGCTAGAGCACCTTGTAGAGATTCTGCAACTGTTGGGATTTCAGCTGCTTCTTCTGCAGGAAGGTCGTATAGATCTTTATCCATAGCTTCGCCAGGGTGGATCTTGTTCTTAATACCGTCAAGGCCAGCCATAAGCATTGCTGAGTAGCATAGGTATGGGTTAGCTGCTGGGTCACCAAAACGTAGCTCGATACGACGTGCTTTCGGGCTTGGTACTACTGGGATACGGATGGAAGCAGAACGGTTACGTGCTGAGTAAGCAAGCATTACAGGTGCTTCGAAACCAGGTACAAGACGCTTGTATGAGTTCGTTGATGGGTTAGCAAATGCGTTGATTGCGCGAGCGTGCTTGATTACACCACCGATGTAGTAAAGAGCCATTTCAGATAGGCCGCCGTACTTATCACCAGCAAACAAGTTTTGTCCATCTTTGTTCAATGACATGTGAACGTGCATGCCAGAACCGTTGTCACCAACTAGTGGCTTAGGCATGAATGTCGCTGTTTTGCCAAATGCGTGCGCAACGTTGTGTACAACGTACTTGTAGATTTGAGTCTCATCCGCTTTTGTTGTTAGCGTGTTGAAGCGAGTTGCGATTTCGTTTTGACCCGCAGTTGCAACTTCGTGGTGGTGAGCTTCAACAACTAGGCCCATCTCTTCCATTACTAGACACATTGCTGAACGGATATCTTGAGATGAATCGACAGGAGCTACTGGGAAGTAACCGCCTTTAACGCCAGGACGGTGACCTTTGTTACCGCCTTCGATGTCAGAACCTGTGTTCCAAGCGGCTTCTACATCATCAATCTTGAAGAAAGAACCAGACATGTCGTTTGAGAACTTAACGTCATCGAATAGGAAGAATTCTGGCTCTGGACCCACTAGAACTGTGTCTGCGATACCCGTAGAACGTAGGTATTCTTCAGAACGTTTAGCGATAGAGCGTGGGTCACGGTCGTAGCCTTGCATTGTTGCAGGCTCAAGGATGTCACAACGGATGTTTAGCGTTGCATCTTCTGTGAATGGGTCCAGTACAGCAGAAGCTGCGTCTGGCATCATTACCATGTCAGATTCATTAATGCCTTTCCACCCAGCTACTGAAGAGCCGTCAAACATTTTGCCTTCTTCGAAGAAGTCTGCATCAACTTGGTGAGAAGGAATAGAGATGTGCTGCTCTTTACCTTTTGTATCAGTAAAACGTAAGTCGATAAATTTAACTTCGTTCTCTTGGATCAGGGATAGTACATTTTCTACTGACATCTTGGATAACCTCCAGTGTTATTAATTCGGTATTAGCTCGATTCGGTTGAAACCAGCATTGATTAATGTCTATACGTGCATTAATCGATGCTGATTTATCTATAGCCAAAAACGTGCCAAAAAAATTATTCCATTAATTTCAATGATTTACTTGTTTTCTTTATTTGCGAACTCTGACTTTTGCACCAAAATGATCTTTGATTGCACGGTATTGGTGCAACTGTTTATCTGTGCACCAATATGAGACATAAGCGAACACCATTCAGCAATGAATTGCCTAAGTTGTCAATCCACTTTTGTTATTTTACCTGAGATTTGGTTGCCCACTTCGCGGGTGATACTTTTCGATAACCCTACGAATTAGTCGACTAGACACTGTACGGAACCAAAGTTAAGCGGATATGAATCGCTAATAAAGAAAAAAGCCTTGGTTCAGATCACATATTTCTGGGTTTTTGTCTAGAATCTGGTATATTATTGACCGTTTTTTAAATCAAGCTAGCGGTTATTATCCAAACTTTTGAGATAAGTGACGGCTACTTTTATGAGTGAATCGAGAATCCATGTCTACTCCACAGATTGATAAGTTAAGAAATATCGCGATCATCGCGCACGTTGACCACGGTAAAACGACTTTGGTTGATAAACTACTACAACAGTCAGGCACTCTTGAGTCTCGTGGTGAAGCTGAAGAGCGTGTCATGGATTCGAATGACATCGAAAAAGAGCGTGGCATTACAATCCTTGCGAAGAACACAGCAATCAACTGGAATGATTACCGCATCAACATCGTAGATACTCCGGGACACGCGGACTTCGGTGGTGAAGTTGAGCGTATCATGTCTATGGTTGATTCTGTTCTGCTTATCGTTGACGCAGTTGATGGTCCAATGCCTCAAACTCGTTTCGTAACGCAAAAAGCATTCGCACACGGTCTTAAGCCAATCGTTGTAATCAACAAGATTGACCGCCCAGGCGCTCGTCCTGATTGGGTTATGGATCAAGTATTCGACCTTTTCGACAACCTAGGTGCTACAGATGAGCAACTAGACTTCACCGTTGTTTACGCTTCAGCTCTAAACGGTTGGGCAACAATGACTGAAGGTGAAACTGGCGAGAACATGGAACCATTGTTCCAAGCTGTTGTTGATACAGTAGAAGCGCCAGCAGTTGACCTTGACGGTCCACTACAAATGCAAATTTCGCAACTTGATTACAGCTCTTATGTAGGTGTTATCGGTGTTGCTCGTGTTACTCGTGGTTCTGTTAAGCCAAACCAACAAGTAACTATCGTGAATGCTGAAGGCAAAAAACGTAACGGTAAAGTAGGTACTGTACTTGGTTACCTAGGTCTTGAGCGTCACGAAGTAGAACAAGCTAACGCTGGCGACATCATTGCAATCACAGGTCTTGGTGAGTTGAAAATTTCAGACACTATCTGTGACGTAAACACTGTTGAAGCAATGGAACCACTGTCTGTTGATGAACCAACAGTAACAATGACGTTCCAAGTAAACACTTCTCCGTTCGCGGGTAAAGAAGGTAAGTTTGTAACTTCACGTAACATCCTTGAGCGTCTTGAAAAAGAATTGGTTCATAACGTTGCACTACGTGTTGAAGAAACTGAAAGTCCAGACCGTTTCCGCGTATCAGGCCGTGGTGAACTTCACCTTTCTATCCTGATCGAAAACATGCGTCGTGAAGGTTTCGAGCTAGCAGTATCTCGTCCAGAAGTAATCATCAAAGAAGAAGATGGTCAGAAAATGGAACCGTTCGAAACGGTTACTATCGATGTAGTTGAAGAGCACCAAGGTGCGATCATGGAAAGCATCGGTCTACGTAAGGGTGAGCTAACAGATATGGCACCAGATGGTAAAGGCCGTGTTCGCATGGACTTCATGATGCCTTCTCGTGGTCTTATCGGTTTCCAAACTGAATTCCTTACAATGACGTCTGGTTCTGGTCTTATTTACCACTCGTTCGATCACTACGGTCCTTACAAAGGCGGTATCATTGGTCAACGTAACAACGGTGTTCTAATCTCGAACGCGACTGGTAAAGCACTGACTTACGCATTGTTCTTCCTTCAAGCTCGTGGTCGTCTATTTACAGAGCACGCTGATGAAGTTTATGAAGGTCAAGTAATCGGTATTCACAACCGTTCAAACGACCTGACAGTAAACTGTCTGAAAGGTAAGCAACTAACGAACGTTCGTGCATCTGGTACTGATGAAGCACAAGTTCTTTCTCCACCGATCAAGCACACTCTAGAGCAAGCTCTTGAGTTTATCGATGAAGATGAACTAGTAGAAGTAACGCCACTAAACGTACGTATCCGTAAGAAGCTTCTTACTGAAAACGAACGTAAGCGTGCAGCACGTCCAGCTAAGGCTTAATTGCCAGTTGACTAGCTTCTAGCTATTCAAGCAATACGTTTTAGAATAAATAAGAAAGCCCCGTGTAGCCTAGCTGCTCGGGGCTTTTGTTTTATATGGTGTTGGAGTAGATACGGGTAAACGAGATGCAGGATACGAAGGGCGTTCAAGTATTCGTCATCCTCAAGAGGGAGCAACGACCGAGTTGGGGATCTAGCTTTTGATACCTAAGTAACGCTCAACGAATTGAAGCCGCTCATCGACCGACATAAATGGCACTTCGATCACCTCATAACCTAGCTTTTGATAGACTCTGACTAGCGCGTGGTGAATCTCTAATGCCTCCTCAAACGGATAAGGTCTCACATCATCTTGTACGTAAATCGATGCCTCAGGACGACAGAACAGCACTTGGGGGTGGTAGCCTTGGCTCGCTTCTCGGTAGTTCGCATCAATCTCAAGATTAGCCTGAGCTAAGTAACCACAGATATCTGGAATCGCACGGTCAAGAAAAGCAATTTGGTGCTGCTTCGCTTGCTCTTTTTGCTCGCTCATCACGTCTAAACACAAGCGAGCAAAGCCCGGTAGGTCTAACCAAGGTAAGATACCGTTCTCAAGTTGGCTCTGTTGTTCTATCAATTGGCGAGAGGATTCTGCGAAGGTTGGGTAACCTATGTCACCCAAGGCATTAATCAGAGTTGTTTTTCCGGCTCCGGGGCCGCCAGTAATAATGATTGGCTTCATCGTGTTCTGTCTCTGAAGCGTTATTTTTGGTTGAGTTGTGCTAAGAACTTATCCGACTCAGCTATCGCAGCATTCATCTGTGTTATCGCGTAGGCGATGTCTTTTTCTAAGCTCATAAACTCTCCCTGCAATGAACCAACGGCACTCGCATTGAGGTTGTGTTTGAGATAAAGCGTGTTGTCGCGAAGAGTGTTGAGTACCGGATCCATTTTCTTCTCAGCCCGTTTCATCGCTGAAAGCATAGTCTGGTAAGACGATTTGGTTTCACGCAGCTTTTTCTCACTTGAACGACGCAGTGAATCGCTGGTGTAAAGGTCCAACTCTCCCTGCCATTCTGCAAATAGCGCATCCGACACATCTTCAATCGCAGCAATGCGGTCACTGACATTTTGTGCGGCTTTTTCACTGTCTTGGTATTTATCATTAATCTTGTTGTACATGTCTTCAAGGTCGCCGCCACTAAAATTAGTTAGGCTACTCAAAGCTTCAAGTGCGCTAGTAAACTCTTCCTGAGCGTCCTGTTGCGACTCTTTAGCGTCTTCCACTCTATCAACCATAATGTCACGCTTGTGGTAACCCACTTGCTCCATGGCGGAGTAATAAGCTGATTGGCATCCAGTAAGAGTAAAAATAGAGAGGACTATAACTATTAAATAAGGCATCCTAGTTTCCTATAGTTAAATAATATCAATCGTAGTAAATAACTGCTCAACCTAGCTTGTTAAAATGCTCGATAACGGCGTTAGAGTTTTTGATTGTAGAATAACTACTTATCACAAAACTCTGCCTTGTTCTCAAGCCTTTTTCCTACGCTATTTTTGAACATTTACTTACTGTGATTAATATAACGGAATATTAATTAGGACTATGAACGAGTTACCAGGGAGTTACAAGTTGAAGATAAAAAAGGCAGCTACAGGAAGCATCCAGTTTTCCCGCTATCTTCTTACGCGGATGACGCACGATAGAGTTAATGTGAATGCAGGGTACTTGGCGTACATTACTTTGCTCTCGATCGTACCGATGTTGACGGTTTTGCTCTCTATTTTGTCGTCATTTTCAGTTTTTGCTGATGTTGGTTTAGTGATTCAAAACTTCGTTATTACCAACTTTGTTCCCGCTTCCGGGGATGCGGTGCATGGTGCTTTACTGGAGTTTGTTGCTAATACCGGCAAGATGACGGCGGTGGGCAGTGTGTTCTTATTCATTGCCGCTCTGATGCTGATCTCCAATATTGATAAAAACCTAAACTACATCTGGCGAGTAACGGAAAAGCGACGTGCTGTGTTGTCTTTTTCGATGTATTGGATGGTGCTAACACTTGGGCCTATTTTGATCGGAGCGAGCATTGCTGCAACGTCGTATGTGACATCATTAAACTTGTTACAAAACGAAGTCGTGTCGAGTGCTTTTAATACCGTGATTCGCAAGCTCCCTTTGATTACCTCATTCTTTGCGTTTTTCGGTCTGTATCTGTTGGTTCCCAACAAAAAGATTCACTTTTCTCATGCGGCAGCTGGCTCTCTAGTGGCGGCTCTGTTGTTCGAACTCAGCAAGAAAGGCTTTGCAGCTTACATTACTCAGTTTCCGTCTTACCAGTTGATTTATGGCGCATTAGCGGCGATTCCCATTCTTTTTGTTTGGGTCTATTTGTGCTGGTTGATTGTGTTAGTGGGTGCTGAAGTGACGGCCGCGTTGGGCGAGCAGGAACAGTGGAGTGACTCTCAAGAAATGGTACACTCGTCGGATAAAGACAAAATTACAGAGCAAGGAAACAACAGTGATAGCACTGATCCAGAGAGTAAGTGAAGCTGCCGTCCGTGTTGATGGCGAAGTAGTGGGTGAGATTGAGCAAGGCTTATTAGTTCTGTTAGGTGTAGAAAAAGGTGATGACGAAGCCAAAGCCAAACGTTTGATGGAACGAGTGACCACTTATCGTGTCTTTGGAGATGAAGACGATAAAATGAACCTTAACGTGAAGCAGGTAGAAGGTAAGGTATTAGTGGTGTCTCAATTCACTTTGCCAGCTGACACCAAGAAAGGGACACGAGCTGGATTTTCTCGCGGTGCTCACCCAGAAGATGCAGAGCGTCTTTACAACTACTTCTCTGACCAATGTGAATCAGTGTTGCCAACGGAACGTGGCCGATTCGCAGCCGACATGAAAGTGTCTTTGGTTAATGATGGCCCAGTGACATTCTGGCTGCAGGTTTAGGCTTAAAGGAATAAGCATGTTTAAACTCATAACCCCGACCACCGAAAATCAACTGAACAAGTATTACCATTTTCGTTGGCAAATGCTCCGTGAACCTTGGCGAATGCCGGTCGGTTCAGAGCGCGATGAATATGACCCAATGAGTCACCATCGCATGATTGTTGATGGTCGAGGTCGCCCGATGGCGATTGGTCGTCTCTATATCACCCCAGATCTAGAGGGGCAGATTCGCTATATGGCGGTGAAGAACTCTCGCCAAAGCAAAGGCATGGGCTCACTTATCTTGGTTGCGCTAGAGTCACTGGCACGTCAAGAAGGTGCGAAGCGTTTGGTGTGTAATGCTCGTGAAGATGCGATCTCATTCTATGAGAAGAATGAGTTTGAGCGTCGTGGTGAGATTAACGACCAACGTGGGCCTGTGCGTCACCAACAGATGGTAAAACCTCTTGATCCAATGGCTGATGTACTGCGCAAACCAGAATGGTGTAATGAGCTTCAGCAGCGCTGGGAGCATCAGATCCCGATCAGTGACAAGATGGGCATCAAGATTAACCAATACACGGGTTATCAGTTCGAGTGTAGTGCTCAGTTGAATCCAAACCTTAACCCTCATAACACCATGTTTGCTGGCTCAGCCTTTACCTTGGCGACCTTAACCGGTTGGGGTATGACTTGGTTACTAATGAAGGAGCGTGGGTTGACAGGTGATATCGTACTAGCAGATAGTAATATTCGTTACCGTCATCCAGTTGAGCAAAACCCAGTGGCATCCACGTCATTGGATGGGATCAGTGGCGATTTAGATCGCCTCGCGTCTGGAAGAAAAGCTCGTATCATCATTCACGTGACCATTAACAGTGGCGACGTGGAGGCGGTTGAGTTTACGGGAACCTATATGCTGATCCCTGACTACAAAAAGAGATTATCAACAGACTCCAACGTAAGCGTATAGCTGACAATGGCTAGCAGATAAAGATACAGATAGAAGGCGCTACTCTTGTGGAGTGGCGCTTTTTTGTTGGCAGTCGTTAATCTCGGAATACTCAGCTTGGGTGAGCTTTCCTGATATTTGGTGGCATGGGTCGGATAGTGAAATAGAGAGAGTGTGTTGCTCGGTTTTTAGCAAGTCGAGCTCTCCAGAAATTTCGCCATTTAACGTTTGAATCCTTTGTTCGCTTTGCTCTGCTGCCGATGCACCAATAATGTGCACTGGTTCAAGTGTGAAGCGTCCACGGTCAAAATTCGCATTGAGCTCTGGGATTTCAAATACGTTATCAGTCGATGTTTCAGAAAGCTTATCATTAAAGGTCATCACACCTTGGCGAACGCTACCAGTGAGTTGACCTGTTGTGGAATAGCCGAGCATTAATGAATCGCCGTATAAACCCGCAGCTTGAAGTTCAAATTCGCCATAACCGGTTGCGTCGAGCGGTAGTTCAAGTTGCTGTAACATGGGTGCTATCGGTAATCCATCGGCAGAGATCTCTAAGCTCCATGGCTTACTGATTTTGTTGAAGTCGAGTGTTGCGTTGGCTTCAATATAGCCGTGCTTTAGTGGCATAAACAGGCGTGTCAGCGTCCATTTTCCTTGCTCGCTATTCATCTCAACCACTGGCTGTGCGCTAATAATGTTTTGATAGCTGGCATCATTCGCGCTGGCCATCAGCTTTCCTTGCCACAGACCTAGCTTTCTATCCTGTAAAAGTTGAACTTGATACCCCTCGATATGTAATCCTGAGACCTGCCAGTAAGGCTTTTGTGCAAGTTGGATAAGTTGGTTGCGTTCTATGTTAATTCGGCTAATTTCGACATTCTGGAGCTGCGTGAGCCAAGGTATCAAGAGAGTGGCGGGTAGAGGGCTATCTTGGCTTTCCGTAATCCACTTTATACCTTGCAGGTCGAGCTGTGCTAATAGAATGCTGTTAGGGGTTACTTTGCCATTAAGTTGAACAGTGCCCTGTAGGAATTGAGTATAGAAGTCTTCAATCAGAATCTGGTTCGGATCTAAATTGAGCTTGATACTTGGCTCTATGAACATGTCATCATCAATGCTCACTCCCTCTGCTTGCAGAGAGAAAATGGCTCTCTGTTGCTTCCACAGCTCAAAAGGCAGTTGGATATTTTCTAACGAGGCATCAAAAGCTGCGAGGTGGCCATCTTGCCACTCTACATCGCTACGCAGAATATCTAAGCTATTGATGTGATTGATCTGAATACCTGCCACATCCCATTCTTTGCTTAGTAGGCTTTGGGTCTGTTTCTGATTGAGTCGCAAGCCATCGACGGTCACATTCACCAACGACCAATCTTGCTGATACTGCTCTGCTTGACCAGAAATTTTGGCACCACGCCAGTCAAACGAAGCGCCATACAGGGTGCTATCACTTGATTTAAGATCTAGGTCAATCAACAGGTTATCGAACGCTTCGCCTTGCCAATACAGCTGTGAGGCAGAAAGTTGGGTTTTTCCATAAGGTAGAAGTGAGTTGTCGTTGTTCCACGTTGGGTCGGAGATCTGAAGGTCGATGCCTCGCGCGTTAAAGTCTGGGGTTGAAAAGTCGAGATTGTTGATGGCCAGCTGGTGGATCTTAATGCTTGGCTGGGTAAATAAAGAGGTGAGCGTTTCTAGGTCGTCGGCTTCTAACTGTAGGCCACTGATCAAAACAGATTCAAAGACCAGTTTGGCCTCCGTAATCGAGCTGGAGCTGAACCAAAGGTCAATCTTGTCGATATACAGCGGTGTTTGTTTTTCAGGTTGGCTTTGGGTAATGCCCATTAAGGTGATGTGATAAGGCGACTGGTACTCAACATCTTCAATGAGCACAGGTTGTTCAATCGCATGTTTGATAAAAAAGTTAGTAATATCCGTACGGTATTGGGTTTGCAGGCTTAATAGCAATGCTGCGATAGTTGCAACGGCGATAGCCAACGCAATGCCGAACACCATGAATACCTTTTTCATTCCCTGAAAGCCTTAAATTTCAATCGTCTTAAAACAGAGTGGAACAAAAAGGGTCAAGCATCAACAAAAAAGCCCCTCAAAAGAGGGGCTTGCTACAAAAATATCATTTTAAATTGGGCGTTCGCTTTTGGCTTGGCCCGAGCAGATGATTGGGTTAGTCCAGTTGAGGGCCAGCCGCAACCAGTGACTTACCTTCAGCGTTGTCTGTGTACTTATCAAAGTTGTTGATGAAGCGCTCTGCTAGATCTTTCGCTTTGCTTTCCCATTGTAGAGGGTCAGTGTACGTGTCACGTGGATCAAGAATCGCTGGGTCAACATCGTGCAACGCTAGTGGTACTTCTAGGTTAAACATAGGGATAACCTTAGTCTCAGCTTGGTCGATTGAGCCATCTAGGATAGCGTCGATGATGCCACGAGTATCTTGGATTGAGATACGTTTGCCAGTGCCATTCCAACCAGTGTTCACAAGGTAAGCTTCAGCGCCAGCTGCTTCCATACGCTTCACAAGTACTTCAGCGTACTGAGTTGGATGAAGAGTTAGGAATGCCGCCCCAAATGCCGCAGAGAACGTTGGTGTTGGTTCAGTAATACCACGCTCTGTACCTGCTAGTTTCGCAGTGAAGCCAGATAGGAAGTGGTACTTCGTTTGCTCTGGAGTCAGTTTAGAAACAGGTGGTAACACACCAAATGCATCAGCAGTCAGGAAGATAACCTTTTGAGCGTGACCGGCTTTTGATACTGGCTTAACGATGTTGTCGATATGGTGAATCGGGTAAGAAACACGAGTGTTCTCGGTTTTTGAGCCGTCATCAAAATCGATAGAACCATCGCCACGAACCGTTACGTTTTCTAGTAGCGCATCGCGACGGATAGCATTGTAGATTTCAGGTTCTGCTTCTTTAGATAGGCGAATGGTCTTGGCGTAACAACCACCTTCGAAATTGAAGATACCATCGTCATCCCAACCGTGCTCATCATCACCGATTAGCTCACGTTTAGGGTCGGTTGAAAGGGTTGTTTTACCTGTGCCTGATAGACCGAAGAAAATCGCCACATCGCCTTCTTCACCGACGTTAGCACTACAGTGCATTGAAGCAATGCCTTGCAGAGGAAGTAGGTAGTTCATCATTGCGAACATGCCTTTCTTCATCTCACCGCCGTACCAAGTACCACCGATGATTTGAACGCGTTCTGTTAGGTTGAAAGCAACGAAGTTTTCAGAGTTGAGACCCTGCTTTTCCCAGTTAGGGTTAGTTGTTTTAGCACCGTTCATTACCACGAAATCAGGTTCGAACGTTGCTAGCTCTTCGTCTGTTGGACGAATGAACATGTTCTTAACGAAGTGCGCTTGCCATGCTACTTCAGTGATAATACGTACACTTAAGCGCGTATCAGGGTTAGCACCACAGTAACCGTCAATGACAAACAGGCGCTTGCCAGATAGCTGAGTTGTCACAAGCTCTTTAAGCTCATCCCATACTTCAGTTGTAATCGGTTTGTTGTCGTTTTTGCCTTGATCTGACCACCACATGGTATCGCGCGTGGTGTCATCTTTAACAATGTACTTATCTTTTGGTGAGCGGCCAGTAAAGATACCAGTGTCAACCGCAACAGAGCCTAGTTCCGTTACTACGCCTTTTTCGTAGCCTTCCAAACCTGGCAGTGTCTCTTCAACGAATAACTGCTCGTAGCTAGGGTTACGAAGAACTTCAGTAACGCCAGTCAGTCCGTGCTTAGTTAGATCAATTTGTGCAGCCTTAGTATGTTCCATAACGGTCATAGGTGCTCCTTGTAGGATATTTTGTAGGGATTTTGTATTAATTTTTTATTGTTATCTGCTCACCATGCTAGCAACGAGGCTCGGGGGAAACAGGGATATAGCTCAAAAAATATCCATATTAACCATGGGGTTTTAAGCGCCTCATCACATATTGGCCTGACTAGTCTATCCTGTACGCAAACCTTTGCGCTAGAGGAGAGAACATTATTAATTGATTAAAATTAAGAGGTGATTTTATTACGAGATGTTACGGAGTTTGCGATATTTTGATCACAAAAAAGGCCAGCGTAGTGCTGACCTTTTTGGGGTAAATTACGTGTTTTTGGTACGCCGTAAATTAATGAACCGTATTGCTGCCTTTATCTGCCGCTTCTGCATACAGAGCATCAACATCATTCTTGTCGAACGAGTAGTTTGTGCCACAGTAATCGCAGTGTAGAGCAACGCTGCCTTCAGTGCTAAGGATGTCGTAGATCTCTTCTTGAGCGACAGTAATGATAGCGGCACCGCTTCGGTCACGTGAACAACCACAGAAGAATTCAACCGGTTGTGGTGTGAACAGTTGTACTTTCTCTTGGTTGTACAAACGGTAAAGCAGTTCGTTTGCTTCTAGAGTGAATAGCTCTTCATTTTTAACTGTGTCAGTTAGCTGCTCTAGGTGCTCGAAGTCGTCTGGCGTACCAGTGCCGTCTGGCATCACTTGTAGCAACATACCAGCAGCGTGTGCTTTACCTTCATGCTCGCCAGTGCGCAACCATAGACGTGTCTTTAGCTGTTCAGAGTTTGCGAAGTAACCTTCAAGGACTTCAGCTAAAGTGTCACCTTCAAGACCAACGATACCTTGGTAACGCTCACCTTTTTTAGGATCGATAGTGATCACTAGGTGACCTTTACCTATTAGATCGTGCAGGCCAGCGTCGTCGGCAATGTCACCATCAAAGCGAGCAACGCCACGGATCTTCTGATCGTTATCGCCATTGATAACAGCTAGAGATACAGGGCCATCACCTTGCAGTTGCATGGTGATAGAGCCTTCAAACTTTAGAGTCGCTGTTAGTAGCGTCGTTGAAACCAGTAGCTCACCCAACAGCTTTTGTACTGGCGCTGGGTATTCCTTGCTAGAAATAATCTGTTGGTATGCTTCGTCCATCTGTACCAATTCACCACGAACTGATAGGTCTTCAAATAGGTAGCGATTTAAAACATTACTTGTAGACATTGGGTTGGCCATTTGGCTATTCCTTCTAGCTTATTGAGTCTTGAACTTGATGATGTCACGACGTTGCTTTTTATCTGGGCGACGTTCTGGTGCTGGGTTATGAGCGTTCAGTTTACGTTGTGTTGCAAACTCTTCTCTCTTTGCCAAGCTCTCGGTGGTTTCTTCATAGAGGGTTTGAGCTATAGGAGCTCCACCACGATGGGCCGAGATTTTCTCGATTGTCACCGTCTTTTCTTCATTACCTTGGCGCAGGGTAATCACTGCTCCAAGTTCGACAATTTTACTTGGTTTGCTGCGCTGACCATTATAGTGGACTTTGCCACCATCGACCATATTGCGAGCAATAGACCGGGTTTTGTAAAAACGAGCTGCCCACAACCATTTATCGAGTCTGACAGCTTCATTAGTAGTTTTCATATAGGGCTGCGCCTTATTAAGTGAGAAATGAATGCGGTTTAACTGTAATGAACAGTGCGCAACATGCTTTTAATTACATTAAGTAGAAGCTTAAAGTGGAGGCGGTTGGCATTTTTTTCAAGTCATAATACAAAATAGCCATGTAATGCCGCTTTATAGATTTGCTATGATATAGTTCAGGATCTTATGCTTAAATAAGCTTGGTATCGAACGAATGAATAAAAAAGCTGAAAGTTTAATGATTTGCAGCATTTGTCGTCATGAAAAGGGGCAAGGAAAGTGAACTTTTTAGAGCTCAAAAATCGCGCAGGAAATTCTCCTGTGTTGAGCCGCTTATTAGAAAATGGATTTGTACTTCAGCAGAAACTAAGCCTAGCGATGTGTTGTATGTTGATTGCAGCTTCCGCATGGATTTTAGGGCAGCTTGCATGGTTTATTGAACCTGCTGAGCAAACCGTCGTGCCTTGGAAAGCAACAGCTTCATCATTTTCTACTCCTCAATCGACCCTTGATATATCTTCTTTGCAGCGGAGCAACCTTTTTGGTGCCTATAACCCAACCACGCCAGTTGTGGTTGAACAGCAAGTTATCCAAGATGCGCCAAAGACACGATTAAATCTAGTTTTGGTCGGTGCTGTTGCCAGTTCTAATCCAAAACGGAGCTTAGCGGTGATCGCTAATCGCGGTACGCAGGCGACCTACGGAATTAATGAAGAGATAGAAGGCACTAGAGCTAAGCTTAAAGCCGTATTAGTCGACCGTGTCATTATTGATAACTCAGGTCGAGACGAAACCTTGATGCTTGAAGGTATTGAGTACAAGCGTTTAGCTGTCTCAGCCCCTGCGCCACCTCGCGCTTCTTCTTCGGTTCGTGGTAATAACCCTGCTTCAGCAGAGCAAAAGCTAGATGAAATTAAAGCGAAGATAATGAAAGATCCGCAACAAATCTTCCAATATGTTCGACTGTCCCAGGTCAAGCGCGACGATAAAGTGATTGGTTATCGAGTGAGTCCAGGCAAAGATTCAGAACTTTTTAACTCAGTAGGGCTCCAAAACGGAGATATCGCGACTCAGTTAAATGGGCAAGACCTGACAGACCCCGCTGCTATGGGCAACATATTCCGTTCTATCTCAGAGCTGACAGAGCTAAATCTCGTCGTCGAGAGAGATGGTCAACAACATGAAGTGTTTATTGAATTTTAAAACTTTGCGTCTAACGAAGGACGAAAGTGTAGGAGAAGTACGTGAAGCATTGGTTTAAGAAAAGTGCATGGTTATTGGCAGGAAGCTTAATCTGCACACCCGCCGCCATCGCGAGTGATTTTAGTGCCAGCTTTAAAGGCACTGATATCCAAGAGTTTATTAATATTGTTGGCCGTAATCTAGAGAAGACGATCATCGTCGACCCTTCGGTGCGCGGAAAAATCGATGTACGCAGCTACGACGTACTCAATGAAGAGCAATATTACAGCTTCTTCTTAAACGTATTAGAAGTGTACGGCTATGCAGTCGTTGAAATGGACTCAGGTGTTCTTAAGATCATCAAAGCGAAAGATTCTAAAACCTCGGCAATCCCAGTTGTTGGCGACCGTGATTCGATCACAGGCGACAGCGTTGTGACACGTGTTGTGACGGTTCGTAATGTCTCGGTTCGTGAGCTATCTCCTCTGCTTCGTCAACTGAATGACAACGCGGGCGCGGGCAACGTGGTGCACTACGATCCTGCAAATATCATCTTGATTACCGGCCGTGCGGCGGTTGTAAACCGTTTAGCAGAGATCATCAAGCGTGTAGACCAAGCGGGTGATAAAGAGATTGAGGTCGTTGAACTAAAGAATGCTTCCGCCGCGGAGATGGTGCGTATAGTCGATGCACTAAGTAAAACCACAGATGCTAAAAACACCCCTGCCTTCCTACAGCCTAAATTAGTTGCCGATGAGCGTACCAATGCAATTCTTATCTCAGGCGACCCTAAAGTACGCAGTCGTTTAAGAAAGTTGATTGAACAGCTTGATGTGGAAATGGCGACTAAGGGTAACAACCAAGTTATCTACCTTAAATACGCAAAAGCGGAAGACTTAGTCGATGTGCTGAAAGGCGTGTCTGACAATCTGCAATCAGAGAAACAAACATCAACTAAAGGCAGTTCATCGCAGCGAAACCAAGTGATGATTTCCGCTCACAGCGATACTAACTCGTTGGTGATTACCGCACAGCCAGACATCATGAACGCGCTGCAAGACGTGATCGCTCAACTCGATATCCGTCGTGCTCAAGTTTTGATTGAAGCCTTAATTGTTGAAATGGCAGAAGGTGACGGCGTTAACCTAGGTGTGCAGTGGGGCAACCTAGAAACGGGTGCCATGATTCAGTACAGCAATACCGGTGCATCGATTGGCGGTGTGATGGTGGGTCTAGAAGAAGCAAAAGACTCGACAACAACTAAAGCGGTTTACGATAAGGATAATAATTTCCTACGTAATGAAACCACGACAGAAAAGGGTGACTATTCAACGTTAGCATCTGCTCTTTCTGGCGTTAATGGTGCTGCAATGAGTGTGGTTATGGGCGACTGGACTGCCTTAATCAGTGCGGTTGCGACCGATTCAAACTCAAACATTCTGTCTTCTCCAAGTATCACGGTGATGGATAACGGCGAAGCGTCGTTTATCGTTGGTGAAGAGGTGCCCGTTCTAACCGGTTCTACAGCAGGTTCAAGCAACGATAATCCATTCCAAACGGTTGAACGTAAAGAAGTGGGTATTAAGCTAAAAGTCGTGCCGCAAATCAATGAAGGTGACTCGGTTCAACTGCAAATAGAACAAGAAGTATCGAACGTATTAGGGGCAAACGGGGCAGTAGATGTTCGTTTTGCTAAGCGTCAGCTAAATACGTCAGTGATTGTTCAAGATGGTCAAATGCTGGTGTTGGGGGGCTTGATTGACGAGCGTGCACTGGAGAGTGAGTCTAAGGTCCCATTCTTGGGTGATATTCCTGTTCTTGGACACCTGTTCAAATCAACCAGTACTCAGGTTGAGAAAAAGAACCTAATGGTATTTATCAAGCCAACCATTATTCGTGATGGCATGACAGCCGATGGTATCACGCAACGCAAATACAACTTTATCCGTGCTGAGCAACTGTACAAGGCAGAGCAAGGCTTGAAACTAATGGATAACGATAATATTCCAGTACTTCCTAAGTTTGGCGATAGCATGAATCATCCTGCTGAAATCCAAGCCTTCATCGATCAAATGGAAGCAGAATAATGGCTGAATTGGTAGGGGCGGCACGTACTTATCAGCGCTTGCCGTTTAGCTTTGCGAATCGCTACAAGATGGTGTTGGAATATCAGCACCCGGAGCGCGCGCCAGTACTTTATTATGTTGAACCTCTGAAATCGGCGGCGATCATTGAAGTGAGCCGTGTTGTGAAAAATGGCTTCACGCCACAAGCGATCAGCGCAGACGAATTTGATAAAAAACTGACGGACGCGTATCAGCGTGACTCGTCGGAAGCTCGACAGTTAATGGAAGATATTGGTGCCGACAATGACGACTTTTTCTCGTTAGCGGAAGAGTTGCCACAAGACGAAGACTTGCTTGAATCAGAAGACGACGCACCGATCATCAAGTTAATTAATGCGATGTTGGGTGAGGCGATTAAAGAAGGCGCTTCGGATATTCATATCGAAACCTTCGAAAAGTCACTGTCTATCCGTTTCCGTATTGATGGCGTGTTACGTGATGTGTTGGCGCCGAGCCGTAAACTGGCTCCGCTGTTGGTTTCGCGTGTAAAGGTTATGGCTAAATTGGATATTGCGGAAAAACGCGTGCCACAAGATGGTCGTATTTCTCTGCGTATCGGTGGCCGAGCGGTTGATGTGCGTGTATCTACCATGCCTTCTTCACACGGTGAACGTGTGGTAATGCGTCTGTTGGATAAAAACGCCACTCGTCTAGATCTACACAGTTTGGGTATGACGGCAGAGAACCACGAGAACTTCCGTAAACTTATTCAGCGCCCACACGGTATTATCTTGGTTACCGGTCCTACGGGTTCGGGTAAATCAACGACCTTGTACGCTGGCCTGCAAGAACTCAACAGTAACGAACGCAACATCCTTACCGTTGAAGATCCAATCGAATTTGATATTGATGGTATTGGTCAAACACAGGTAAACCCTAAGGTTGATATGACCTTTGCGCGCGGCTTACGCGCCATTCTTCGTCAAGACCCGGATGTGGTAATGATTGGTGAGATCCGTGATTTAGAGACTGCTGAGATCGCTGTTCAAGCCTCTTTGACGGGTCACTTAGTCATGTCGACTCTTCACACCAATACGGCAATCGGTGCGATCACGCGTCTGCGTGATATGGGCATTGAACCTTTCTTGATCTCTTCTTCTCTGCTGGGTGTTTTGGCTCAGCGCTTGGTTCGTACTCTGTGTAACGACTGTAAAGAACCTTACGAAGCCGATAAAGAACAGAAAAAGCTGTTTGGTATGAAGAAGAAAGAGAGCCTCACACTTTACCATGCAAAAGGTTGTGAAGAGTGTGGCCATAAAGGTTATCGAGGTCGTACCGGTATTCATGAGCTACTGATGATTGACGATTCGGTACAAGAGCTGATTCACAGTGAAGCTGGAGAACAGGCAATTGAGAAAGCGATTCGTGGCACAACCCCAAGTATTCGAGATGATGGCTTGAGCAAAGTTCTGAAAGGGGTAACTTCCTTAGAAGAAGTGATGCGAGTGACTAAGGAAGTCTAGTATGGCGGCATTTGAATACAAAGCGCTGGATGCCAAAGGTAAGAGCAAAAAGGGTTCGATTGAAGCGGATAATGCTCGTCAGGCTCGCCAACGTTTAAAAGAACAAGGTTTAATGCCGGTTGAGATGACCGAAGCTAAGGCGAAAAATGCGAAAGGTACTCAGCCTTCGACCAGCTTTAAGCGTGGTATCAGTACGCCAGATCTTGCGTTGATTACTCGTCAAATATCCACGCTCGTTCAATCAGGTATGCCGCTAGAAGAGTGCTTGAAAGCGGTAGCTGAGCAGTCTGAAAAGCCACGTATTCGAACTATGTTACTGGCAGTCCGATCTAAAGTGACAGAAGGTTATTCGCTAGCGGATAGCTTGTCTGATTATCCACACATCTTCGATGAACTGTTTAGGGCCATGGTTGCGGCGGGTGAGAAGTCTGGTCACTTAGATGCGGTATTGGAGCGACTGGCCGATTACGCAGAAAATCGTCAGAAGATGCGCTCTAAGCTGCTACAAGCGATGATCTACCCTGTGGTGCTGGTGGTGTTTGCGGTGACGATTGTTTCGTTCCTGTTGGCAACCGTGGTACCTAAGATCGTCGAGCCTATTATCCAAATGGGCCAAGAGCTTCCTCAGTCGACACAATTTTTATTGGCATCGAGTGAATTTATCCAGAATTGGGGCATCCAATTACTGTTGTTGATCATTGGTGTGATTGTGTTGATTAAGACCGCGCTAAAAAAGCCGGGTGTTCGCATGAACTGGGATCGCAAACTATTAAGTATTCCGCTGATCGGCAAGATTGCGAAAGGGATCAATACCTCTCGTTTTGCACGAACACTCTCAATTTGTACCTCGAGTGCGATTCCAATCCTTGAAGGGATGAAGGTCGCGGTTGATGTGATGTCGAATCAACATGTGAAACAACAAGTATTACAGGCTTCAGACAGTGTTAGAGAAGGCGCAAGCCTACGTAAAGCGTTGGATCAAACCAAACTCTTTCCACCGATGATGCTGCATATGATTGCCAGTGGTGAGCAGAGTGGTCAGTTGGAACAGATGCTGACAAGAGCGGCAGACAACCAAGACCAAAGCTTTGAGTCGACGGTCAATATCGCGTTAGGCATTTTCACCCCAGCGCTTATCGCGTTGATGGCCGGTTTGGTGCTGTTTATCGTGATGGCGACACTGATGCCGATGCTTGAAATGAACAATTTAATGAGTGGATAACGTATTGCTCATCAGACGTTAGTTTTTGGATTATCGAGAAGAAGGGCATTATTACCTTCAACTCGCTATCTGTAATTTGGAGAAAATAATGAAAAATAAAATGAAAAAACAGTCAGGCTTTACTCTATTGGAAGTGATGGTTGTTGTGGTTATTCTTGGTGTTTTAGCTAGCTTTGTTGTTCCTAACCTTTTGGGTAACAAAGAGAAGGCGGATCAACAGAAAGCCATCACGGATATCGTGGCGCTAGAGAACGCGCTAGATATGTACAAACTGGATAACAGTGTTTACCCAACAACGGATCAAGGCCTTGATGGATTGGTTTCTAAGCCAAACAGTCCAGAGCCTCGTAACTACCGTGACGGTGGCTACATTAAGCGTCTGCCTAACGACCCATGGGGCAATGAGTACCAATACCTAAGCCCAGGTGATAACGGTACTATCGATATCTTTACGCTTGGTGCTGACGGCCAAGAAGGTGGTGAAGGTATCGCTGCGGATATCGGTAACTGGAACATGCAAGATTTCCAATAAGCTTCGGTTTATTGTCGCTTGATAAGTTCCTGTTGGTTGAACAGTTCGTGTTAGTTGATACGTTATTGATGGTAAGACGTATACAGATGGAGTCTCCAAGGTGAAAACTAAGCAAACACAGCCAGGTTTCACCTTGATTGAGATTCTTTTGGTGTTGGTATTACTGTCAGTAACTGCGGTCGCGGTGATAGCGACTATTCCGACCAATAGCAAAGATGTCGCCAAAAAATACGCTCAAAGCTTTTATCAACGAGTTCAATTACTCAATGAAGAGGCTATTTTGAGTGGCTTGGATTTTGGCGTTCGGGTTGATGAAAAGAAATCGACTTACGTTCTGATGGCGCTTAAGTCAGAAGGTTGGCAAGAAGTCGAATTTGAAAAAATCCCCTCTTCAACTGAATTACCGGAAGAACTCGCGTTGTCACTGACTTTAGGTGGTGGCGCATGGGAAGACGATGATCGTTTGTTCAATCCCGGAAGCTTGTTTGATGAAGATATGTTTGCGGATCTTGAAGAGACAAAAAAGCCCAAGCCACCTCAGATATACATTTTGTCGAGTGCTGAAATGACGCCATTTGTATTGTCGTTTTATCCAAATACCGGAGACACCATACAAGATGGTTGGCGTATTCGCGTGTTGGATAATGGTGTGATTCGACTGCTAGAGCCGGGAGAAGAAGATGAAGAGGAATAACCGTTCTCCTTCTCGTGGTATGCCTCTTGGTTCTCGAGGAATGACTCTGCTTGAAGTATTAGTTGCGCTTGCTATCTTCGCTACGGCGGCGATCAGTGTGATTCGTGCTGTCACCCAACACATTAATACCCTCAGTTATTTAGAAGAAAAAACCTTCGCGGCGATGGTTGTTGATAACCAGATGGCCTTAGTCATGCTGCATCCTGAGAAGCTTAAAAAAGCGCAGGGCACGCAAGAGTTAGCGGGAAGAGAGTGGTTCTGGAAGGTGACTCCCATCGATACCAGCGATAATTTATTAAAGGCGTTTGATGTGAGTGCAGCAACCAGTAAGAAAGCTTCTCCAGTGGTCACGGTGCGCAGTTATGTGGTCAATTAAAAGCGTGTCGTTAGCTAAGAGCAAGTCGCCAAGCGAGAGCATGTCCGCCAATAAGCGAGAGCCTCGTAAACAAGGTCTATCTTCAAAAGGGAGAGGCTTTACTTTAATCGAAGTTTTGGTTTCGATTGCCATCTTTTCCACGTTAAGCATGGCGGCTTATCAGGTGGTAAATCAGGTCCAACGAAGCAACGAACTCTCTATTGAGCGCAGTGCTCGTTTAAATCAACTGCAACGCAGTTTAGTCATTTTAGATAATGATTTTCGCCAGATGGCGGTACGACAATTTCGTACCAATGGTGAAGAAGCATCATCTAAGCTGATCCTAATGAAAGAGTATTTACTGGATTCCGACAGTGTTGGCATCATGTTTACTCGCCTTGGTTGGCACAACCCACAGCAGCAGTTCCCTCGCGGAGAAGTCACCAAAGTAGGCTACCGCATAAAAGAGGAAACGCTTGAGCGTGTATGGTGGCGTTACCCCGATACACCTGCCGGTCAACAAGGTGTGATTACTCCTCTGGTTGATGATGTTGAGAACCTGGAGTTCGAGTTTTATGACGGAAGCCGCTGGGGCAAAGAGTGGCAAACCGATAAATCACTGCCTAAAGCGGTGAGACTTAAGCTGACACTGAAAGATTACGGTGAGATAGAACGTGTTTATCTCACACCAAGTGGCGCCTTAGATCAGGTCGATGATTCTTCAAACAGTGACTCTTCAGGCAGTAATGAGGGGAATAATGATTCATCAAACTAATAAGCCTGCACTGACAAAATCTGCTGTGGGGCGTAAACAGCGTGGTGTCGCGCTGATCATTATTCTGATGCTTTTGGCGATCATGGCAACCATAGCTGGCAGTATGTCGGAGCGTCTGTTTACGCAATTCAAACGCGTTGGCAATCAACTGAATTACCAACAGGCTTACTGGTATAGCATTGGTGTAGAAGCACTTGTCCAAGACGGTATTAGGCAAAGTTATAAAGATAGTGATACGGTGAACTTAAGCCAGCCATGGGCGTTAGAGGAGCAGGTATACCCATTGGATTATGGCCAAGTTAAAGGGCGTATCGTTGATGCGCAGGCTTGTTTCAATCTTAATGCGCTCGCTGGGATTACGACGACATCAAGTAACCAACCCCCTTATTTAGTGAAGGTTTGGCAAACCTTACTGGAAAACCAAAATGTGGAGCCTTATCAGGCTGAGGTTATCGCAAATTCAAGTTGGGAATTTCTGGACTCTGATACTCGAGCCACCTCTTCTACGGGGGTAGAAGACAGCACTTATGAGGCGATGAAGCCAGCTTATTTGGCGGCGAATGGCTTAATAGCAGATGAATCGGAGCTGCGAGCCGTTTATCAGGTCTCTGGTGAGGCAATGGAAAAGGTACATCCATTTATTTGCGCTTTGCCCACTGATGATTTCCGATTAAACGTGAATACCATCTCGGAAAAGCAGGCATCTTTACTGGAAGCAATGTTTGCACCCGGTCTAAGTGAATCGGACGCCAAACAGCTGATAGACAAGCGCCCATTTGATGGCTGGGATTCGGTGGATGCGTTTATGGCTGAGCCTGCTATTGTTGGTGTGAGTGCAGAAGTCAGCAAACAAGCGAAAGCATATTTAACTGTAGATAGCGCCTATTTTGAGCTAGATGCAGAGGTATTAGTTGAGCAGTCTCGTGTACGTATACGAACGCTTTTCTATAGTAGTAATAGAGAAACAGTGACGGTAGTACGCCGTCGTTTTGGAGGAATCCGTGAGCGAGTTTCTGACCGTTCGACTGAGTAGCGAGCCACAAAGCCCAGTGCAGTGGTTGGTTTGGTCGACAAGCCAACAAGAAGTGATAGCAAGTGGTGAGCTGTCTAGCTGGGATCAGCTTGATGAGTTAACGCCTTACGCTGAAAAGCGTAGCTGTATCGCTTTATTGCCGGGAAATGAGTGCTTAATTAAGCGTGTTGAAATTCCGAAAGGTGCTGCTCGCCAGTTCGACTCTATGCTGCCATTTTTGTTAGAAGACGAAGTGGCACAAGATATCGAAGACTTACATCTAACCATTTTAGATAAAGATGCAACGCACGCTACTGTGTGTGGTGTAGATCGCGAGTGGTTAAAACAAGCTTTAGACCAGTTTCGCAAAGCCAATATTATTTTCCGTAAGGTGCTACCAGATACACTAGCCGTGCCTGTTGAAGATCAAGGCATCAGTGCATTGCAAATCGACCAGCATTGGCTATTACGTCAAGGTCACTCTCAACGTCAAGGTAACTATCAAGCCGTATCAATCAGCGAAGCATGGTTAGCGATGTTTTTGCAAAGTGATTGGGTTGTGGCTGACGACGAAGACCAACCTACGACTATCTTCAGCTATACCGCAATGCCGAGCGACGATGTACAGCAGCAAAGCGGTATGGAATGGCAAGCAAAGCCTGCGGAATTGGTGATGTCCTTATTGAGCCAACAAGCGATCACCAGCGGCGTAAATTTACTGACGGGCACCTTTAAAACCAAATCTTCTTTCAGTAAATATTGGCGTGTATGGCAGAAGGTGGCGATCGCTGCTTGCTTGCTGGTGGCCGTGATTGTGACTCAACAAGTGTTGAAGGTGCAGCAATACGAAGCACAAGCACAAGCCTATCGCATGGAGAGTGAGCGTATCTTTAGAGCCGTTCTGCCAGGTAAACAACGAATTCCGACAGTAAGCTACCTTAAACGTCAGATGAATGACGAAGCTAAGAAATACGGTGGCTCAGGCGATGGTGACTCCTTACTTGGTTGGTTAGCATTGCTGCCAGAAACGTTAGGACAAGTGAAATCGATCGAAGTCGAAAGCATTCGCTATGATGGCAATCGTTCTGAAGTTCGATTACAAGCTAAAAGCGCTGATTTTCAACATTTTGAGACGGCTAAAGTGAAACTTGAAGAGAAGTTTTCCGTTGAACAAGGGCCATTGAACCGTAATGGCGATGCCGTATTTGGTAGTTTTACCCTTAAGCCCCGTCAGTAACTGCGCAAGGAGATCAGTGATGAGAAATATAATTGAACCACTCCAAGCGTGGTGGACTTCAATAAGTCAAAGAGAGCAACGATTAGTCGTTGGTTGCTCAATTTTATTGGTAGTAGGTATCATTTATTGGGGGCTAATACAGCCCCTCAGTCAGCGAGCTGAACTGGCACAGAATCGCATTCAAAGTGAAAAACAACTACTGGCTTGGGTTACTAATAAAGCCAATGAAGTGGTTGAACTAAGAGGCAATGGTGGCATTAGTGCTAGTCAGCCTTTGAATCAATCCGTGCCTGCATCTATGCGTCGCTTCAAGATCGAATTGATACGAGTGCAACCACGTGGCGAGATGCTGCAAGTGTGGATTAAACCTTTGCCATTTAATCAATTTGTTGATTGGCTGACATACCTGAAAGAAAAGCAGGGTGTTGAGGTTGAGTTTATGGATATTGATCGCTCTGATAGCCTTGGGGTTATTGACGTCAACCGACTACAGTTTAAATGAGGTTAATGTGAAACGCGGTTTATCTTTTAAGTATGGTTTGTTATTTAGCAGCATCTTTATCGTTTTTTTCTCGGTAAGTTTGTTGCTGCACTTGCCGGCTTCTTTTGTTCTTAAACATGCGCCCGTTGTACGTGGTTTAAGCATTGAAGGCGTTGAGGGCACCGTTTGGCAAGGTCGCGCTAACAATATTGCGTGGCAGCGTGTCAATTACGGCTCAGTGCAGTGGGACTTCCAGTTCTCTAAACTATTCCAAGCCAAAGCAGAACTTGCAATTCGCTTTGGTCGTAACAGCGACATGAACTTATCTGGTAAAGGGCTTATCGGGTATAGCATGAGCGGTGCTTACACGGAAAACTTAGTGGCATCAATGCCAGCTAGCAACGTGATGAAGTATGCGCCAGCGATACCTGTGCCAGTGTCTATTGCAGGACAAGTTGAACTGACTATCAAACATGCGGTTCATGCTCAACCTTGGTGCCAATCGGGTGAAGGTACGCTTGCTTGGTCGGGCGCTGCGGTTGATTCTCCGGTTGGCTCGTTAGATTTTGGCCCTGTGATTGCTGACATCAGTTGTGAAAACAGCACTGTTTCAGCGAAAGGTAATCAGAAGAGTGCTCAAGTTGATAGTGAGTTTTCTGCGAGCGTAACGCCAAATCAAAGCTACACCTCGGCCGCATGGTTTAAGCCGGGCGCTGAATTCCCACCTGCGATGCAGAGTCAGCTTAAGTGGTTGGGCAACCCTGACAGCCAAGGTAAGTACCAATTTACTTATCAAGGCCGTTTTTAGCTAAATAGCTAAGGGTTACTAAACGATGAAATATAAATAAAACGGGCACCTCAGTGAGGTGCCCGTTTTATTTTTTCTGAGAATCTAGAGGATATCTGACGGTTAAAGAGAGCAAGTAAGCCTAGTCTTTACCTTGTAAGATTTCTGCCCACGGTAAGTCAGCATCACCAAGCACAATGAAGTTCGGGTTCTCAAGCGTCTCTCTTTCATTGTACGAAAGCGGCTCTAACTGGGTACTTAAGATTCGTCCGCCAGCTTCTTCAACAATGCACTGGGTTGCTGCGGTATCCCACTCTCCGGTTGGTCCAATACGTAGATAACAGTCCACAGCACCTTCTGCGACTAAACATGCCTTAAGCGCAGCAGAGCCAAGAGGAACTAAGTCGTAGTTCCAAGCAGAGCTCATACGGTTAGTGATTCGATTGATGTCTTGGCGACGGCTGATTGCCATCGCGATCGATTGGTTTGGTAGCTCGTGACGGTGCGTTTTGATTTTAACGCTGTCATTAAGGTCTGGAATTTTCCATGCACCTTTACCACTGTAAGCGTAATAACTCACACCTGAAACCGGTGCGTACACCACGCCCATTACCGGCTTGTTGTGTTCGATTAGGGCTATGATTGTCGCGAAATCGCCACTTCGTGCGATGAATTCCTGTGTTCCGTCCAGCGGGTCAACCAACCAGTAGCGATCCCATTGAGAACGTTGCTCTAGGCTGATATCAGCGGCTTCTTCCGATAACACCGGAATATCAGGTGTCAGTTCGCTAAGTTTTTTCGAGATCAGTTTATGAGCGGCGAGATCAGCACTAGTGACGGGCGTATCATCACTCTTGGTAAACTCTTCGTAATCTTTTTTCTCGTAGATCTCTAAGATCAGTTGCCCAGCAGAGCGAGCAATCTCAATGACAGAGGGCAGCAGGTGAGACAAATCTTTTGTTATTGGCATAAATATTCTCTTACTCTTCGAGTGATTCTGACTGTTTTAATTATTGTTTAATACGCGAAGGGCTAATAGTAGGGCGGTAATACTGCGAGCCTCACAGAAGTCGAGATGCGTTAACAGTTCTTCGGCTTGAGCAAGTGGCCAGCGCACAATGTCTAGTGGCTCTGGTTCATCACCTTCTAGTTTCTCTGGGTAGAGCTCTTCTGCGATAAACAGCGTCATCTTGCTAGAGAAATAAGAGGGTGCAAGGATCACTTCTTTTAGAGGAGTCAGCTTGTTGGCACCAAAGCCAATCTCTTCTTTTAGTTCACGAATGGCGGCTTCATTTGGTTGTTCGCCTGGATCAATTAGACCTTTTGGGAAGCCGAGTTCATAGCGCTCTGTACCCGCAGCGTATTCACGCACTAACAGAATATCGCCTTGTTCAGTAATCGGAACCATCATGACTGCGTTTCGGCCGCTGGGCTTCATACGTTCGTAAGTGCGCTCTTCACCGTTTGAAAAGCGTAAATCGAGAGACTCGATAGAGAACAGTTTTGATTGAGCGACAGTTTGCTGAGCCAAAATTTCTGGTTTGGTCCTTTTTGTCATTGCGCTCACTCCTTAACTCATTGGAATTCTTTCTTATAAAGTCATTCTAATATAGGGGAAATGACGGTGAGTTCCTAGATCCTAGCTTTCATATCCTAGAATTATTGGAGCAGGAACCGATTGCGATCACTTGAATACCTTACTGCAAATGGTAACGCCTCACTATTGTTGGCATTGAACGGGAAATATACGGTTGAGGAGTGCTTCTGCTGTTTTAAACACAAAAAAGGTTGATGCTTGCGCATCAACCTTTTGATTGAATCTTTAACTATCTACTGGCTAAGACTGTATGAGTGCTTAGTCGTAAAAGAGCTTAGTAGTAAGAGTGCTCACCACGATCGTGTTCAGTTGCATCACGAACGGCTGTCAATTCACCTTCGAATTGTTGAAGAAGTTCCTTCTCGATGCCTTCTTTTAGCGTTACATCAACCATAGAACAACCGTTACAACCACCGCCGAATGCAACGATAGCAGCACCTTCTTCAGTGATCTCTACTAGGCTAACGTGACCGCCGTGGCCAGCAAGCTGTGGGTTCACTTGGGTTTGGATTGCATACTCAACACGCTCTATCAGAGTTGCGTCGTCTGATACTTTACGCATTTTTGCGTTTGGTGCTTTAAGTGTTAGTTGAGAGCCCATTTTGTCAGTCACGAAGTCAATCTCAGCTTCGTCTAGGAATGGCAGGCTTAACTCATCTACGTATGCAGAGAATGCTTCGAAAGACAGTTTTGTATCAGACGCTTCGATAGCATCTGTTGGGCAGTAAGAAACACCACACTCAGCGTTTTGTGTGCCTGGGTTTACCACGAACACACGAATGTTTGTACCTTCAGGCTGCTGTGACAGCAGATTGGCAAAGTGAGTTTGAGCTGTTTCTGTAATAGTAATATTTGACACGACGAATACCTGAGTAGATTTGTAGGTTATTAGCGCCATTCTACTCCTGTCAGACTTGTAATTCAGCCCTTTTTTGTTGGATTGCTGTACAAGTAGCGATTCACAGCTTCTATCCAGAGGGCTCAGGAGTGCGGCAGATGCAGTAAATATCAATCCTTTTCACACCTACTTCAAGTAGTAATTGGCATAATTGATACACAGTACTGCCGGTGGTTACAACATCATCAATTATCGCGACGTGAGAGGGGATATTTCCATGAAAGTCTTGTTTTCTAAGCGTAAAAGCACTCTTTAGATTGTGTAATCGCGCGGATTTAGTTAGCCCTTGCTGAGAAGCTGTTGAGCGAATTCGACGGAACAGCACCTCATCTTTAACGCCAAGTTCTTGAGCTGTGTAATTAGCGAGCAGCTGACTTTGATTAAAGCCACGATGAATATATCGACGCCAATGCAGAGGGACACTGGTGACCATCGAAGCAGGATGTTCGATACGTGAAGCTAATAGCTTTGACAGATCGCGTGCAAACCAAAACTTATCGGCGTACTTCATTTGCTGAATGTAACGTGCTGTTGGAAAGGTGTAGTCCCCAACACAATAGAGACGATGCCAAGGTGGAGGCTGTGATAAACATTGCCCGCACTGCTCTACTGTGAGCAGCGTTTTTAAACCACATCGTCGGCAGCGAGGAACTGGATCAAAGAGTTTGAGACAATAATTACACCATCTAGGGTGAGTATCGCTGTGCGACTTATCTAGCTTACACAGGTCGCATTGAGGTGTGACCAGACGTGGTGTGTGTTTTTGTAGCCAATCGGATAACATAGCTCGTGATGCTTTTGGGTTATGGTGTTCCTTTTACTCACAATACTGAAAAGCGCGGATTATCGCTGATGGAAAAAGTAGGGAATATCGAGAATGAGTGACACGTTATATTGGCATGTTTCTGGGCAAGGGCCTGATTTAGTGTTGGTTCACGGCTGGGGAATGAACGGTGCGGTATGGCAACAAACCGTTGATGCGTTAGAAGCTGATTTTCGAGTGCATGTTGTTGACCTTCCTGGCTATGGACACAGTTCTCATTGCCACGCTCAAGATCTTGAAGAGATAGCTCAGCAATTGTTGGCCGAAGCTCCAAAGCAGGCTATTTGGGTCGGTTGGTCACTGGGTGGCTTGGTCGCAACACACATGGCTTTGCATCACTCAGATTACGTAAGCAAATTGGTGACTGTTGCCAGTTCTCCTAAATTCGCCGCTGCAAAAGAACCCGTGTTATGGCGAGGTATTCAGCCAAACGTATTAAGCGCATTTACCGAACAGCTGGTTAAAGATTTCCAAACCACTATCGAACGCTTTATGGCACTGCAAGCCATGGGCAGCCCTTCTGCAAGGCAAGATGTAAAACAACTCAAGCAAGCGGTACTGTCTCGTCCGCTTCCGAATCCTGATTCTTTATTGGCCGGCTTAAAGATGCTGTCTGATGTTGACTTGCGTGAACAACTGCCGGAGATTTCAGTGCCTATGCTGCGTTTATACGGGCGACTGGATGGATTGGTGCCAATCAAGGTAGCAAAAGATCTGGGTAGAGCGCTGCCTCATACCGAGCAATATATATTCACGCAGTCTTCACATGCGCCGTTTATGACAGAAGCCGATGCCTTTTGCAGTGAACTAGTTAGCTTCGCGCAAAAATAATCACTAAATTTATTGCCGGATTGGTCGATATATAACCTAATACCAATCACTGTAAGTGTTCAAAAATAGCGTAGGAAAAAGGCTTGAGAACAAGGCTGCTTTTTTTTGACAAGTAGTTTTGATAAGTAGTTATTCTACAATCAAAAGTTCTAACGCCGTTATCGAGCATTTTAACAAGCTAGGATGAGCAGTTATTTACTACGATTGGTATAACACCAAGGCATTGCATGATACTCAGACCTAACTCTCTCATGAGTTGATTGCGGTAAGTTGGGCTATGCCTGTTGTGCTGACTCAGTACGACAGCGTTATGGCAACAGAGATGGGCGATTCTTGAGGAGAGTTCGCGATGATTGTGTCACCTGCAACTGCAGTAAGTGTGCCACTAATCGCCCCGTCCGTTAATGTGCAAACAGAGCAAGTTGCGCGTGATAATAGAGTCCGAGAACCTGTTGCTCCCGCAGTAGCATTGGCGAGAACCAATGCAGAGCGTAAGGTAAAATCAGACGATAAACGAAGGCAGCAGTCGGCTTGGGATCCTTCAGACCATCCAGGTTATGAAATGGAGAACGAGTCAGAGGCCAATTCGGTTAGCCATGAAAAGCCACAAGATCCTTTTGACAGGCTGTTCAGCTTATTGGCTCTGAGAACATACAGTGCTGATCAAGGAAAGGGCTATACCATGCGTTTCCGCCTGCCAAAGCATGTTTTAGATGCGGCGATTCAGGAGGGACAGATGGAGAAACGACGTAAGGTCATAAAATATCATTATGGTCATGCTGTTGCGCCTCATGCTCCATCAGAGATGTTAGTCGTATTATAGTTATACTCTTCATACTTGAAGCTGCAGTGTTGTTAACTGCGTAAGTTCACCCTAATCACATAGAACCTCTATGCTCATAGGGATGAACTTACTTGTTGCCTAGCTGCAACTCCAATTATTTTGAGTATAAGCACGAAGAATACAACCAAGCTTCGATGTCTTTTTTGAACACATAATAAAAAAACCTGCATACCCCTAAGGGATGCAGGTTTTCTGTTTTAAGCATATCTGTTTTGCAGACGAGTTAACGGATTACTTTTTCGCTTTTGCAAAAGCAGCAGCGAATGCACCACCCATCGCCGCGTTTTGTTGTGGTTCCTCACGACGGCGTTGTCCACCTTGTGAGTTTTGGTTCGGGCGGTTTTGTGTGCGAGGTGCACTTGAACGTTGTGCGCGGTTATCTTGTCCAGGCTCATCTTTCATGCGCATGCTTAGTGCAATACGTTTACGCTGAACATCCACTTCCATCACCTTCACTTTCACGATATCACCCGCTTTCACCACTTCTCGTGGGTCAGAGACAAAGCGATCGGTCAGTGCTGAAATGTGTACCAAGCCGTCTTGGTGAACACCAATATCTACGAACGCACCGAAGTTAGCCACGTTTGAAACCACGCCTTCTAAGATCATACCGGGTTCTAAGTCAGACATGCTATTTACGCCATCGGCGAACGTTGCCGTCTTGAACTCAGGACGAGGATCTCGCCCCGGTTTATCCAGCTCTTTGATGATGTCGGTTACTGTCGGTACACCAAAATTCTCATTAGTGTAATCAACCGCATGTAAGCCACGTAAGAAGTCTGTGTTACCTACCAGAGATTTGATGTCTTTGTGGTTTTTCTCGGCGATGGTTTTCACCAATGGGTAAGCTTCTGGGTGAACCGATGATGCGTCTAGCGGGTTCTTACCATCCATGATACGTAGGAAGCCAGCACACTGTTCAAAGGCTTTTGGTCCTAAACGAGCGACTTTTTTCAAGGTAGTACGCGCTTCGAAACGACCATTCTCATCACGGAAGTCGACGATGTTTTGAGCGATGGTGCTAGAAAGACCAGCGACACGAGTCAGAAGCGCGGCAGAAGCGGTATTCACATCAACACCAACGGCGTTTACACAGTCTTCGACAATCGCGTCTAGGCGCTTAGCAAGCATGGTTTGGCTCACATCGTGTTGGTATTGGCCCACACCGATCGATTTAGGGTCAATCTTCACAAGCTCTGCCAGTGGATCTTGTAGACGACGCGCAATAGACACCGCACCTCGAATCGAGACATCCATGTTCGGGAACTCTTTTGCCGCTAGCTCAGACGCGGAATAAACCGATGCGCCCGCTTCGCTGACAATAATTTTTTGTGCTGTTAGGTTGCCGCGTTTAATCACATCAGCAACAAAGCTGTCTGTTTCGCGTGAAGCGGTACCATTACCAATCGCAATCAAATCAACATTGAACTGGCGAACCATCTGCTCAACCACGTGTGCAGATTTGTCGTATTGCTTCTGTGGTGGGTGAGGGTAAATGGTCTCTGTTGCCAGAACCTTACCTGTTGAATCCACCACGGCGATTTTCGAACCAGTACGTAAACCCGGATCCAAGCCCAAAGTTGCTCGAGGGCCAGCAGGCGCAGCCATCAACAAGTCTTTAAGGTTGGTTGCGAACACCTCAATCGCTTCGATTTCACCGCGTTCTTTCATCGCGCCCATAAGCTCAGTTTCCATGTGCATAGAAACCTTGATACGCCATGCCCAGCTAATCACTTGTTTACGCCATGCATCCGCAGGAGCGCTGCTTAGGGTAATACTGTAGTGATCAGAGATGATGTTCTCGCAGTAAGAACCGCGTACACCTTCTTCTTGTTCAGGGTCTGCATTCATTGCCAGCGTTAGGAAGCCTTCATTTCGGCCTCGCAACATAGCAAGCGCACGGTGAGAAGGCACTTTGTTGAGTGTTTCGTTGTGTTCGAAGTAGTCTTTGAACTTCTCGCCAGCTTGTTCTTTGCCTGCCACGACACGTGAAACGAGCTCAGAGTTACGAGTTAGATGTTGGCGAATCTTTTCAAGTAGGTTTGCGTCTTCTGCAATACGCTCCATCACGATTGCACGTGCCCCATCGAGTGCGGCTTTAGTATCAGCAATGCCTTTATCGCTGCTGATGAAGTTAGCTGCTTCGGTTTCAGGATCGTGCTGTGGTTCATTCCAAAGTGTATCGGCAAGTGGCTCTAAGCCTGCTTCGATTGCGATTTGACCTTTGGTACGACGCTTTGGTTTGTATGGCAGGTATAAATCTTCAAGGCGCGTCTTGCTGTCGGCTTGAGTGATATCACGCTCCAGTTCTGGCGTGAGCTTGCCTTGGTCTTGAATCGATTTCAGGATAGTTTGGCGACGATCGTCTAGTTCGCGAAGGTATGAAAGGCGACTATCAAGGTTGCGTAGTTGGGTATCGTCTAAGCCACCCGTGACTTCTTTACGGTAGCGGGCAATAAAGGGAACGGTGTTACCGTCGTCAATTAGGTTTACTGCGGCGGTGACTTGCTCTGAACGAACATTCAGTTCTTCAGCAATCAGTCGACAGATAGCTTGGCTCATCCGATGAATCTCTTATTTAATATCATGACAAATACATGGGGGTGAGCGTACGCTTTTTCTAGCTTTGACTGTGTAATTATCCTGTCAGAAGTCCAATTTCCGTTTGTGATATCCGCTTTGTGCGAGATCTCTCACACGTGGTGTGCGACTAAGTCACTTTAAATCGATGAAATCGTCTTAAAATAAACCTAAGTTACTGATTTTATTTGTTTGTGTGTTTGTGGGCGTATTTCTCACCTGAAATGTTTTTTGGGACTGTCTAGGAAACTCGCCCAAATACCGTAATATTTAACTTGTCGACAGGGAGTTGGCAGGAACAGGAAAAAGCCTAACGGACTAGGTATCTTCAGGATGAAGATTTGATTACTTAGGATGAGTGGTCAGCAAGGAAGTGATAATCTCTGGATGAGATTCGCCAGTCAGGATGACAGGCTAGAATGGACACCGCTAGGATGGCGATGAATAAAAAGGAAATTGGTTAAAGGATTTAGCCACTATCAAGGAAAGATGCAGGGAGCACCTTATCTCGAAGAGATAAACAGTAGCCGGATTGCTGCGATAGAGACTTAACCCCGTCAGGCGAAAGCCTAGCGGGGTTTTCTTTTATCTGGCGTTTGGGTTTGCTTGAACACTCAGATCATCGCTAAGTATTTATTAGGTTTGATTATTCGTCGTCTGCGTAGCGAATCGAGTTAATGAACCACTCTTTGTCGCCTTCCGGTGTGGTTACCGTAAACTCGTCATCCGCTTCTTTCTTGAGCAGAGCTCTAGCCATTGGTGAATCTATAGAGATATAGCCTTTAGCATCGCCGTAGATCTCTTCAGGTCCTACAATGCGAAACTTCTTAATTTCCCCATCATCATTCTCAATTTCGACCCAAGCACCGAAAAATACCTTACCTTCTTGTTGTGGCGAGTAATCCACGATAGTGACATCTGGTAGGAATTTGCGTAGGAAACGCACTCGGCGATCAATCTGACGAAGCAAACGCTTATTGAAGGTGTAATCTGCGTTTTCTGAACGATCTCCAAGGCTTGCAGCCCAAGTGACTATCTTAGTGATTTCAGGACGCTTCTCGTGCCATAAGTGGTCATGTTCTGCTTTGAGCTTGTTATAACCTTCGCGGGTGATAAGTTTGGTTTTCATAAATCTGACTTAATGAAATGATGATCTAAGATAGAATATATAGAAAGGCAACATACGTTAACAATTATTTAGGCGACTTTTCCCTCAATAATGTTACATTTTTAATGTCTTATACCAATATACAATTTACCAAGAATGCTTAACCTTAGGTTTAAGCTTTAATAGGTGGAACCATTACATGCAAGAAAACTACAAAATTTTAGTGGTCGATGACGATGCTCGTTTACGTGCACTGCTAGAACGCTATCTGTCAGAGCAAGGCTTTCAAGTGCGTAGCGTGGCAAACAGTGAGCAGATGGACCGCCTGTTAACCCGTGAAAACTTTCACTTGATGGTATTGGATTTAATGTTGCCGGGCGAAGACGGTCTTTCGATCTGTCGTCGTCTACGAAACGCAAACAACTCGCTACCAATCCTGATGCTTACAGCAAAGGGTGACGAAGTGGATCGCATTGTGGGTTTGGAAGTGGGTGCTGATGATTACCTGCCAAAACCATTTAATCCACGTGAACTGCTTGCTCGTATCAAAGCGGTAATGCGTCGCCAAGTGATTGAAGCACCGGGCGCGCCAAGCACAGAAGAGTCTGTGGTTGAGTTTGGTGAGTTCCGCCTAAACCTAGGTACACGTGAAATGTTCCGCGGTGAAGAGCCTATGCCTCTTACCTCAGGTGAATTTGCGGTTCTGAAGTCACTTGTCACTAACGCTCGTGAGCCAATGTCTCGCGATAAGCTGATGAACATGGCTCGTGGCCGTGAGTATTCAGCGATGGAACGTTCTATCGATGTCCAGATTTCGCGTTTGCGTCGTCTAGTAGAAGAAGATCCAAGTAAACCTCGTTATATCCAAACGGTGTGGGGCTTGGGTTATGTATTCGTTCCAGATGGCAAAGCTGTGTAATCTAGCTTTGCTCGTTCTGTGATTCAGAATTTATTATTTACGGGTCATCTCATTAATATGCGATGGCCCGTTTTGTATTCAGCACAATGAGAGATACCAATCGTAGTAAATAACTGCTCATCCTAGCTTGTTAAAACGCTCGATAACTTCGTTAGAAATTTTGATTGTAGAATAACTACTTATCAAAAATTGCAGCCTTGTTCTCAAGCCTTTTTCCGGCGCTATTTATGATCATTTACTTACTGTGATTGGTATTACAGCTATAGTTCCCACTATATTCCTTTATCATCCCTCACTTTAGGTCTTCTATGCGCATACGTAGCTCCTTTACTCAGTCGATAGTGCTCTTCTTAACCCTGTTGGTTGCCAGCCAAATTTTTTCGTATTACGCGGTGTTCAATTATGCATTGATGCCGAGTTTGCAGCAGTTTAATAAAATTTTGGCTCACGAACTAAACCTAGTATTGGACCAAGGCAGTGATATCGAGATTGATGCGCCACTGCGTCAGCGTGTACTTGAGCAGCTCGGGGTTACGGTTCATGCCAAGGACAGTGAAGCGTCGGGCGAGTACTACCATGCGGTCGCGATAGACCTGATGAGTGAGGAGATGACCAAAGAGCTCGGATCTGAAACCGAAGTGCGATTGGTTTTGGGCAAAGAAAGTTACGTGTTGTGGATGGACATTGCGCAGTTGCCTAACTCCTTGATTCGTATTCCCCTGTCTGAGCTGCAAGAAGAAGACTTTGCGCCTCTATTTCGTAACAGTCTGATCATGGCGTTGTTGATTGTTGCTGGTGGGTGGCTGTTTATCCGCTTGCAAAATCGGCCGTTGATAGCCCTAGAGAAAGCCGCGCAAGGTGTTGGGCGAGGTGATATTCCACCGCCCTTACCAGTACAAGGTGCACAAGAGATTCGCTCGGTAACTCGAGCCTTTAATCAGATGTCGAAAGGCATTCAAGAACTCGAAGAAGATAGAGCCCTACTAATGGCGGGTATCAGCCATGATCTGCGTACACCACTCACGCGTATTCGCTTGGCGACTGAGATGATGTCGCCAGAAGATAGCTATCTAGCGGAAGGGATCATCAGTGATACTGAAGAGTGCAATGAGATCATCAGTCAGTTTATGGATTACCTAAAGCCTGTGGACCGAGACTCATTCCAGGCGGTATTTGTCGATGATATTGCGCGCGAGGTCTCTAGCTCTGAAGGAGGCTATGAGGTTCAGATTGAAACCGATATTCCAGAAACCATGAAACCTGCTTTGGGTAACCCGATCGCGATGAAGCGTGCGGTGAGTAATTTGGTGGTAAATGCGCTGCGCTACGGTAATGGTTGGGTCAAAGTATCGACTGGCATGACAGCAGATAACAAACTGGCTTGGGTAACGGTAGAAGATAATGGTCCGGGTATTCCACAAGACCAAATTGGTAAGTTGTTTGAACCGTTCACTCGTGGTGACACGGCTCGTGGTAGTGAAGGGACAGGTTTAGGTTTAGCGATCGTGAAACGTATTGTCAGCCAACACCAAGGTGCGGTGGTGGTGAATAACCGCAGTGAGGGTGGCTTGAAGGCGCAGATCAGTTTCCCTGTGAAACCTTAGGCTATACGCACGAAAAAGGCTTCCTTGTAGAAGCCTTTTTACGTTTTAAGCAAGATATGAGGGCGAATTACGCCTTAGAATACACATCGCGCTCACCCAGCCAGCGGTTGATGATCGCCTTGGCATTGTCTGGGTAGCTATCGTGGATATGACGCGCGATACGCTGCACTTCAGGTATCAAACGTTGGTCACGGACTAAGTCGGCAATCTTAAAGTCAGCCAAGCCTGTTTGTTTAGTGCCAAGTAGCTCACCGGGGCCACGGATCTCTAAGTCACGCTGAGCAATAACAAAGCCATCGTTACTTTCACGAAGTACCCCTAAGCGTTTCTGAGCGGTTTTAGATAGTGGGGAGTGGTACAACAGTACACAATGGCTTGCGACCGAACCACGGCCAACACGGCCACGCAGTTGGTGCAGTTGCGCTAGACCAAGACGCTCTGGGTTCTCGATGATCATTAAGCTCGAATTCGGTACATCCACACCTACTTCAATCACGGTTGTAGCAACTAACAGGTGCAGTTTGTTCTCTTTGAATTCCTGCATCACCGCTTGTTTCTCTGCGGGTTTCATTCGGCCATGAACCAAACCAATTTTTACGTCGGGCAGTTTGCGTTGCAGCTCTTCTGCGGTATCAGCGGCAGCTTGAGCTTCCAATACTTCGGATTCATCGATCAACGTGCACACCCAGTAAGCTTGTTTGCCTTCATTGAGACACGCATTTTTCACACGTTCAACAATGTCATCGCGTTTAGTATCAGGAATCGCGACGGTTTGAATTGGGGTTCGCCCCGGTGGTAACTCATCAATAATCGAGGTTTCGAGGTCGGCATAGGCCGTCATCGCCAGCGTTCGTGGAATTGGTGTTGCCGTCATCACCAGTTGGTGAGGATAATAACCTTGCTTCACGCCTTTTTCACGCAGCTCTAGTCGCTGGTGGACGCCAAATCGGTGCTGCTCATCAATGATCACTAAACCAAGGTTGTTGAACTCGACATGCTCTTGAAATAGCGCATGAGTACCGACCACCATTTGCGCTTCGCCGCTGGCAATTCGTGTTAGTTCAGTTTCACGAGCCTTGCCTTTGAGCTTACCTGCTAGCCATCCAACTTGAATACCCATTGCCTCAAACCAGTTAGCAAAGTTAATCGCGTGCTGTTCTGCCAATAGTTCGGTTGGTGCCATCAGTGCCACTTGCTGACTATGTTCCAATGCGCGAACAGCCGCGAGTGCAGCGACTAAGGTTTTACCAGAGCCCACATCACCTTGCACTAAACGCATCATAGGGTGCGGCTTTTCCAAGTCAGCTTCGATCTCTTTGGTCACTCGTGCTTGGGCATTGGTTGGTGAAAACGGCAGCTGAGCCAGTAGCTTATCTTTAAGAGTGTTTACTGGAGGAAAAGGCATTGCCTTGTCTTGCTGTCCTTTGCTACGAACAGACAACATCGACAGGTTTTGAGCCAGCAACTCTTCCATAATTAGGCGCAGTTGCGCAGGGTGCTTGCCTTCATCAAACAGCTCTAGGTCAATGCCCGGGGGCGGTCTGTGAATGGCATGCAGTGCTTGTGCGAGGGTAATTTGGTGGTCGTATAGACCAGACGGTAGCAGCTCATTGACGGCTGCTTTATCGATTAACTCTAGAGCTTGATCGGTAAGGTTACGTAGCGTGACTTGTCTTAGTCCTTCAGTGGTTGGATACACCGGAGTCAGATTCGCTTCAACATCTGGCTGTTGCCTAGGAGCAAAGAATTTGTAATCCGGATGGACGATCTCAAGCCCCATATTGCCGCGCTTGATCTCACCATAAGCATGCACTTGTTTGCCTTCGGCAAAGTTATTCTTCATTCCTGCAGTAAAGTTGAAAAAGCGCAGAGTAATCGTGCCGTTACCATCGCTGATCTTTACTGCGAGCATCTTACGTTTACCGAAAATGGTATCAACATGCATCACCTTGCCTTGCACAGCAGCCCACAGCCCGGCATGCAGCTTTACGATGGGGTAGATACGAGTTCTATCTTCATAGCGCAAAGGCAGATGAAATAGCAGGTCTTGTACATTGTTAAGCCCAACCTTTTCCAGTTTCTCTGCGACTTTTGCGCCGACTCCAGATAAAGAGTTGAGAGGGATAGCAGATAAAAGCTGTGACATAACAAGACTCATAAACGTAAGAGAGATAATCTATTCAAGCATTTTACTGGATTTTTGTACAGGCAGGAATGGAGTCAGATAAATTCGAGGATTCAGTTATAAAAAATCCCCTTAAGCGATAAAGCATTAAGGGGATTTCAATTCTTAGCAAAGTTGCCAATAAGTTCGAACGTTAGTTCTTACGACGTCTTACTTTGAGCGCGTGTGGCATCACACGTAGCTTCTTCATAATGCTCGCTAAATGAACACGATCTTTCGTGGTCAACAAGATAGTCACTGTGTACAAGCGTCCGTCACGTTCTTCGGTTGAAATACCGTGAATGTTCGAGCCTGTTTTCGAGATAACGTTAGTTAGCTCAGCCAGCGCACCTTGATGGTTCTGTAATTCGACCTGAAGTTCAGCCGTGAACTCTTGGTTGTAATCGTCAGACCATTCAACCGCCATGTATTTATCCGGTTCTTTCTGGTAACCACGAACGTTTGGACACGTTTCACGGTGCACCACAAGACCACGACCTGGAGATACATGAGCAATAATGTGATCATCTGGAATCGGGTGACAACAGTTGGCGAACGTCAGTAATAGGCCTTCAGCACCACGGATAGGTAATTTCTTCCTAGACGTATCGCTGTTGTTTGCCACTTCAGTCAGTTCGTCAGCATCGCCCAATAAACGACGAGCAATAACGATACTCATCAGCTCACCAAGACCAATCGATGCTAGCAAGTCTTCAATGTCATCGAGACGTAGATCAGACAATACATGTTCGATATTCTCTTGACCGACATCGGCAATAGAGTGTTCACCAAGTGCATGGTTCAGTAGGCGACGGCCAAGGGTAATCGACTCTTCACGACGCATCGTTTTCAGAACCTGACGGATCTTCGTACGCGCACGTGAGGTCACTACATAGTTGAGCCATGCTGCGTTCGGACGTGCGCCCGGAGCACTGATGATCTCAATAGTTTGGCCATTCTTCAGCGATTTGCTGAGTGGGTAAGGGTTCATGTCTACACGAGCACCGACACACATGTTGCCGACGTCGGTATGTACCGCGTAAGCAAAATCGACTGCTGTTGCGCCTGCTGGAAGTTCGACAATGCGACCTTTCGGCGTGAATACGAAGATCTCATCTGGGAACAGATCAGATTTAACATTTTCAATGAATTCGAATGAGTTACCTGCGCTTTGTTGCAGCTCAAGTAAGCTCTGCATCCAACGTTGTGCTTTAACCTGTGCGGTTGTCCCGTTGCTACTGCGTGAGCCATTGCCTTTGTAAGACCAGTGCGCCGCGACACCTTTATCTGCCATCTGCTCCATATCTTCAGTTCGGATCTGGACCTCAACTGGCACCCCGTGAGGGCCGATCATTGACGTGTGCAGAGATTGGTAGCCGTTGGCTTTCGGTACCGCAATGTAGTCTTTCATGCGGCCAGGACGAGGCTTGTACAGGCTGTGGGCCTGACCAAGTACGCGATAGCAAGTATCTGGTGTATCAACCACCACGCGGAAAGCGTAGATGTCCATAATGGTGTGGAAGCGCTGCTCTTTGGTTTTCATCTTGTTATAGATGGAGAACAGGTTCTTTTCACGACCAAGTACGCGAGCAGGCAAACCGACTTCTTCAAGGCGGCCTTCGATTTCGCTATGGATACGTTGGATCATCTCCTTACGGTTACCACGCGCAGCTTTCACTACGTTTTTCAGGACGCGATAACGGTTAGGATAAAGGGCTTCGAAGCCCAGCTCTTCTAGTTCTGTCTTAATGTTATGAATACCAAGACGGTGAGCTAGCGGAGAATAAATCTCTAGGGTTTCACGAGCAATACGACGCTTCTTATCAGGACGAAGTGCCCCAAGCGTACGCATGTTGTGAGTACGGTCAGCTAATTTGATCAAGATAACGCGGATGTCTTGCACCATCGCGAGAACCATCTTACGGAAGTTCTCTGCTTGCGCTTCTTTGCGATCACGAAATTTAAGCTTATCCAGCTTAGATACACCATCAACCAGTTCAGCAACGGTATTGCCGAATTGAGCTTCTAGCTCCTCTTTTGTAACTTCAGTGTCTTCAATTACATCGTGGAGTAGGGCTGCTTGCAGAGTTTCTATATCCAGACGCATTTCTGCCAGGATTCTTGAAACAGCTACAGGGTGAATAATGTATGGTTCACCCGTTGAACGGGTTTGCCCTTCATGGGCGTCTCTCGCTACCACATAAGATTGACGCAGAGCCTCAACTTGAGGCTCTGTTAGGTATTCTTGGGCAACGTCTTTGAGGCTATCGAATAGATACAAATTAAAGGCCCGGAAGGTTAATTAGTTCGAATGACGTTGATTCTATCAGCGAGTGTGAGCGATGCTGCTTACTGCTGCAAGCTCAGCCGCTTCTTGCTCTTGTTGCTCTTGACGCTCACGAGCATCTAGTACGTCTTTAGTGATAAGACCTTCTTCGATTTCGCGAAGAGCGATAACCGTTGGCTTATCGTTTTCTTCAGGCACTAGTGAATCTTTGCCGCCAGTTTGCATTTGACGTGCGCGGCGAGCCGCAATAAGAACTAGGTCGAAACGGTTGCCAACTTTTTCAACAGCGTCTTGAACAGTTACGCGTGCCATGAGGACTCCAAATAGTAATTAACTAATAAATTTTTGATGACGAGAAAGTATACAAGTTTAACTAGAGACTTTCTAGTTCACCGTATACTTATCTCAATGGAAAATCTAGGGGATCTAGATTATTCCGCCAATAAAGCAGTAAGCATGCCGCTGTATTTCGCTGCTTGCTTATCTTCTTTTAAGCGCTCCGCACGAATGATAGCTCTGAAGTCCATTAGGGCTGCATCAAAGTCATCATTCACGATCACATAATCGTATTCTGCATAGTGAGAAATTTCTGATTTTGCTTCGCTCATGCGTTTCGCAATAACTTCGTCGCTGTCTTGGCCGCGAACATTCAAACGACGCTCTAGCTCACCATTTGATGGTGGAAGAATGAATACACTCTTCGCTTGAGGCATTTGTTCACGGATCTGACGAGCACCTTGCCAGTCGATATCTAGGAATACATCGATACCGCGGTCTAGGTTTTCTTCAATCCAAACGCGTGAAGTACCGTAGTAGTTGCCGAAAACTTCAGCGTACTCTAGGAATTCACCTTTATTAATAAGGTCTTCAAAATGATGCTTCTCTACGAAGTGGTAGTGAACACCATTTTCTTCACCAGGGCGCATACCGCGAGTGGTGTGTGAAACAGATACCTTCATTGCGTAGGTTGGATTGGTTTCTAGCATTGCTGAGATCAAGCTCGACTTACCTGCGCCACTAGGTGCAGATACGATGTAAAGAGTACCTTTGCCCATCTGTATATTTCCACTGTTGGTTGGATTGAGTGAGGGCGATAAACCGACACTATAAAAGATAGCACTGACTCTAATTTTTGTTCCGCTGGTTGCATCTAAAAAGGGATAACAAGTAAAACTAATAGAGACAACTGGTGAAAATTAGGTCAGAAAAATGGAGGCGAAGAGTAGCATATTTAGATGATTGAGAACAACTGGCTTGATCGTTATTTATTCTCAAATGATCCTTTGTCTGATCTTCCTATAAATGTAATGACCGATCATGTTCAGTTTTTTATGTGATCTGAACAAAATTTGTTGAAGTTTTAATCTCAATCCTTACAATCCGCGCAAACGATTAAATGCTGTATATGTTTGATGAAATGGATCAAATGTTTCTACTACCGAGCCTACCTTGGTGACTACAGTTTTTAGTGTAGAGATCCCTCTATTCTCACAGCATTTGAATCTCAAATTTCTTAATTTAATACATAGGTTTTGTTGTGAATACTGACTCCACCCTGAAAGCCCAGAAGACATCTGGCTCACTTGACACCATGTTCAAACTCTCAGAGAGAAAGACCACGATCAGCACTGAGCTATACGCAGGTTTTATTACCTTCTTAGCGATGAGTTATATCTTGGCGGTTAACCCAGCAATTTTGGGTGGCATTCCGGGAATGGACAAAGGTGCAGTCTTTACGGCGACCGCTCTTTCTGCTGCTATTGCAACGCTTATCATGGGCATTTGGGGTAACTATCCAGTCATGCTAGCACCTGGCATGAGCATGAATGGCTTCTTCAAAGGTTTATTGTTAAGTGGTTCAGTGGCGGTACTTTGGAATGAAGCATTATTTGGCATCTTCCTATCGGGTATTCTTTATCTTGCTTTCTCATTGACTAATATCCGTAAGTCGATGATTGAATCGATTCCTGAAGACTTGAAGCTGGCGATTACTGTGTCTCTCGGCTTGTTCATTGCTTTCTTAGGCCTTAAGAATGCGGGTATCATCGTTTCTAATCCGTTCGTACTGGTTGGCTTAGGTGACATTTCCGATCCAAAAGTGATTATCGCTTATGTGAGTATCTTCATTGCATTGGGCTGTATGGTTCGTGACATTAAGTTGGCCACGTTTATCTCGTTTGTTTCAGCTATCGTGTTGACCATTCTTGCTGATGTATTCATGGGCACATCAAACGCCCCAATCCCTGACCAATTCGTTTCAATGCCACCAAGTATGGCAGGCAGCTTTGGCGCTATCTTTGACTTCTCAGCTTTTACGCCTGAGAAAATGTTCGATTTGTTGTTCATCGTACTTATCTTCTTGATTGTCGATTTCTTCGATGGATTGAGCACGATTGTGGGTGTTGGCCGTGATGCAGGTATCATCGACAAAGACGGTAAAGTGCCGAATGCAAAATCGGCGCTAGTGGCTGATGCGGGCGGTACTGTGATTGGTTCAATTCTAGGTACCACATCGATTACTGCTTTCTCTGAATCGGGTATTGCCTCTTCTCAAGGTGCGAAAACAGGTTTAGCGGCAGTCATGGTGGCTGGCTTATTCCTAGTGTCTCTATTCCTATACCCAATCTTCTCTATCTTCTCAGCGGCAATGGTCGCGCCTGCGATGGTTGTGGTAGGCATCTACATGGTGGGTCGTCTTGGTCAGATTAACTGGGAAAAGAAAGAGTCACGCATTGCAGCTTTCTTCACCATCATGTTCACAGTGCTAAGCTTCTCACCAGCGAACGGTATGGCGATGGGTTTCATCAGCTACGCATTCACAATGGTTGTTGCAGGTAAGCGCAAAGAAGTGCACCCATTGATCTACGGGCTGTGTGTGGTGTTCTTAACGTACCTGATTCTGTTGTAAGGTTAGTTAGCCACTAGAAAGTGGCTAAGTAAAAAACAAGTCGATGGCTCTGCAGTGAATGTGGGGCCATTTTTGTATTCGTCGCTTCTCTAGAGCGCATGCTAATGTAGAGACTGGATTAATTATTTTTTGAAGAGTGACTATGCCTTCTCACTTACCTAAATCTTTTAGTAAGCCGTTTTTAAAAGTATTTCACATTATGGAAGCGGTATTACTGGTAGCGATCACGCTCGCGACCTTGTTTGCGATGGTCGAAGAGTTCATGCATGTTTTTGCTGAACGTCGAGTGCAATTGACCGATATTCTACTGATGTTCATCTATTTAGAAGTGTTGGCGATGGTTCAGCAGTTTGTGATGAACGGTAAGATCCCGGTTCGATATCCGATTTACATCGCGATGATGGCGATTGCTCGTTACATTACTCT